>JADYXQ010000245.1 GCA_021772135.1 Candidatus Obscuribacter sp. | reverse complement strand
CGTAGCGAAAGGCCTGGGCATCGGATTCGGCGGACCAACTGCCGTTCACTTGCTCGGAACATTCGCCATCAACAACATGGGCGGTCTGGGTGGCGGTCTCTAAATCGAGATAGTTCGTCAATCGAAATTAAGTTTAAGAGCCGGGCCCAGCCCGGCTCTTTGCTGCGTTGGTGATTGCGTTGATTGTCTTAAATGTATTGTGAGATTTGACAGAGATTTTTGCGCATTTATCTCTGTCTCTATTACAGGAGGGATAACCGGGGTGTCAAAAATGGCGCCAGGGCTTACTGTAATACAACTACAAAACTCTGTTGGAAGCGAAAATCATGATTGCAATAACTGGCCCCAGCTTATCGGTTCCTGGTTCACTAAAACAAAAATTGGCAATGGCGGCCGCGCTGCTTCTGATTTGTGATTTCTCAACAGGTATGTTTGTAGATTGGGCGAATACTCCGGCTCCTGGTCAACATCTTGTTTGTGCTCATACCCGGAAGATTTTAGTGATACCACCGCTTGATCCTTCAGGGCAAACAACATTAGTGATCGAAGCTGCGCTAAACAAGTGTGACTGTACCGATGTGTCGGCAACCGTCGAACAAGAGTCGTCAAAAAGCTCAAAGTCTGACGAGGAAATTCTTAGGTCGTTCACTACTTTCTCGGGCGACGATATTGTCACAATAGATTTTCTCAAAAGCAAATTGGTCACACCCGATAAACGGGCGCGGAGGCCATGGGAGCTGTCTTTTTAGTTCTTACGATAGAAAGGCAGAGATTTTTGCGCCAAAATCTCTGCCTTGGTACCTATAAAAATTTCCAACCTCAAAAGTCCTCCCAGGCGGCTCAATTGAACTAAAAAATAGCAATTTAAGGTCAACCTAAGATGATTATTTTGAAAAGCACCAGATTTCATCAGGCTTCTTTCAGTAAAAGTCTGGCGGTTTTTGTACTTTTATTGTTTGCTTTGCAGGTTGCGCCACCACCGGAGCCTTATTCCTGCTATACACCTGGACAAATTCTATGGAATTTGAACAATCGCTATCGTGCCCCAGGAGATGCGAACCAGCCATGGATGTACGCCTCGCCTGACTTGCAAGATGATGCTCTTGGTATGCACATATGGTGCGGAATGATTTATGAGGCTTTCAATTTTATCCAGCAAAATCCCTCTAGGATGGGAATGACCGGGGTGTCAAAACCCACAAGGAGCCTTAAAGTAATATCAGCACCGTGCTGAAGTGAAAAAAATCCCCCGAAAGGCTTTACAGGACATTAAAAGATGCCTGTTTTGCCCGCAGAATGGGAATAACCACACTGACAAGTTTTTATTTTGGCCCTAGAGTGTCTTACACGAGATACTTTTGCGGGCCACACAAAGAGCGCAATAAGCAGTCTTTACTTTCTTTCTTTGAAGCAGTCAACAGTGGAAAACGGAAACAGATCAGCCAGTTTTAAAAATCGCTTTCACAAGCAATTATTTGCGCTCGTGGCACTCTTTATGCTGCTTGCGCCTTTCGCCTTTGCAGTGCCGGCGGTTCTGGCGCAGACGTCAGTGCCATCGCCGAATGATAACTTTACACCTGCCGATGGCGGTACTACCAGCCCGGGTGCTAGTGCCACTCAGGCAACTGCCGAAAATATTTATGATGCTCCTGGTCAAACCACGTTAGTCCAGCAGCAAGCTGAGCAAAACACAGAAGCTGTGGCGCAGAACGTCGAGCAACAATTGTGGCCTGATTTTGGTGCTTACAACGAGACCTATCAAGGCTTGAGTGCTTTCTGGGGAGATGACATCATCTCTAACTTCTTTGCTAATATCGGTCAATTGATTGGTAAGTGGCTCAGTGAATTTATCAACGGTTGGGTGGCTGATGCTGTGCAGTTCCTCACCGGTTTCTTGCGCATCTTTGTGCTTAACCCCAATATTGCCGTCAATGGTTTGAGCACCACTCCTGGTCAACAGGGTGCGGCCATCGACGATATTTCGCCTTACGTTCGTCAAGGCGCCGATATCATGTACGGTATCGCCATTGACTTGCTGCTCTTGCTCTTCATTCTCTGCATCTGGAAGTACTGGGCCGAAGCTTCCTGGCGGGGCGGCGGCAACATGATGGGTGCTGTTGGTCGTTTGATTTTCACATCCGGTTTGCTTCTTGCCTGGCCGACAATCTACGCTTTTGAAATTCAGATCACCAACGAGATGATCAAAGCGCTTTATTTCAACTCTGCCGATCAAGTTGCAATGCTTGACGCTGCCATGGCTGCTGCTGTTAAAGGCGGTCTCGTGGCTGGTGCCGGTCTACTCGCCAATGCCACTGCACCGGTCGCCGGTCAGGTACTGGGCGGTATTCTCGGTGGTGGCGCCGGTGGTATTGTTCTGGGAACGGTAGGCAGTCTGGTTGCTTTCGTCGGTTTGATTATCTACCTGGTACTCGGTGGCATTCTCATTGCCGAACTGATTTATATCCTTGTGCTCAAGGCCATTCAAACTGCCTTGCTCACTGCTCAATATATGTTTGCGCCACTCTTCCTCGTCTTCTTCGCGTTGCCTGACACTGAGAATGTCTGCTCCGGATTCGTGCGTTCATTCGTGGAGGTGAGCCTCTGGACCTTTGTCTGGGTCGGCATGCTCAAGATCATGGTGATTGTGGTCTTGTCCGACTTTAACCCGTGGGGCAAAATTGTCATGGCCGTGGGCGTGTTGCAGTTGATGATTCAAGTGCCTTCCTTCCTGGCTCGCGCCCAAATTTCACCAATGTCTGACTTTATTTCTGCCGGTTTAATTACTGGTGGCTTGCTCTCAGGTGGTAAAGCTCTGGGTGGTAT
>JADYXQ010000244.1 GCA_021772135.1 Candidatus Obscuribacter sp. | reverse complement strand
CAGCAATATTGACGACGATCGCAGGGAGACCCTGGGCCTGGCAACCCTTTCAGGCGATCAGAAAAACAGCCTGGGCAAAATGATTGACCAGAAATTAGTAGTTACCGGCTCCCCCTATGCCGGTATTGCGCCTTTCTGGCGCCGCACGCGAGTGAAAGTAATGCGTGAAATCGACAGCAAAGAGAGTTATCGACTGCTGTTTCGCGCCCTCATCAGGCATGCTTTGAGTGGGAAAAATTCAGCTCTGGTGAAAAATCAAAGCGAGGCCGAACTTTTACAAGAATTGCTCGGCGCTTCGCGCATTGCCGAGCCGGGGCCACCGCCCCTCACTGAAGACGCGGTCAATGCCTATGCCGATATGACCGTTTTTCTTTTCAGTAAGCGCAAGCCAGACCGCTCTGTTGACGGTGATGAAAATCGCAAAGTATTCGCCGACGTGATTAAAGACCGTTTTGTGCGTGCCCCTAACCCGGCTGCTAAAGCAGCAATGACTAACTTTGATTTGACCTGGGCTTGTTTTCGTTGCCGTTTTCTAGACGCTGAAGGCGAGCAGAAAGAAAAGCTCAGCGCGCTCATGGCTTCTGGTGACAGTAAAAGCAGCGCCATACTGAAGCAAGAGCTGATCACCCCTGAAATGACCAAGTTGTTTGCCATGGGCCCCTGGGGCGAAAAATCAATTAAAAGTGCAAGCGCACAGAATCAGTAGCCTGCACTACTGCTGAAACAAACCGCGGCAACCAGCCATAAACCACAGACATGCAGGCCAGCACCCACAAGACAATGGTGCACTGAATCGGTCGATCTTTGAGCAGCACCTCTTCAGGGGTGCCTGTATTCGTTTCTCTTACCGATAAGACCTGATAGCGCAGAACACCATAGAGCACCATGGGTACTGTCACCATCATCCACTGGCCATATTGCGACTGAAAACTATAAAAAGCATAAGCGGTGATTAAACTCGGTACTATGGCCGCTTCCATTCGATCAAGCAGATCGATGGAATACCTGCCCAATACTTTTCTATGACCTGCGGCATCACTGCCCAGGCTTTTAATTTCCTGGCGCCTTTTCTCCAGGGCAAGAAATAGGGCACCAAGAGAAGTGCAGAGTAAAAACCAGGCTGACAGGGGCACATGCGCGGCAGCACCGCCGGCCAACGCTCGCAAAACAAAACCGGTGGCGATACAAAAAACGTCGAGAATAATATGGTGTTTGAGCTTGGCCACATAAGCAACCTGCAAAAGCAGATAGGCCAGAAGAACCAGGCTCAGAGCTGGTCTTGTCAAGTAGCCGACCGCTAGACTTAATATCAAACAAAGCAGGCCTACTACAAAAGCGGTTTGCTTGCCGATTAAACCGGCAGCCACCGGGCGTTTGCATTTGACCGGGTGGAGGCGATCGGCGTCGGCATCAAGAATATCGTTGAAGACGTAAACAGCTGCTGAAATTAAACACAAAGCTACTACGCACATAGACACATGTGTGACTACATAGCCGTCGAAGAGGCGTCCGGCAAACAGCGCCGGTGCAAAGGCGATGAGATTTTTGGACCATTGTCTCGGCCGCAAAAGTCTGACATAAGTTTTCGCCGACACGGAAGGCCGAGGGGCAGCAGCGGCATCTCCAACAGCGTCAGCATTAACATCTATGGGCGGCCCTGAATTCATAAAATCATTATGCCTTGAGCAGCAGGCTTTTAAGCTATTTAAGTTTAAGGGCCAGACCGGAGACCGAAAGGTAGACCTGGTCAGCCTGAGCAGCAAACTTTTGATTGGCCAGACCAAGCAAATCTCGATAGCTGCGGGCGAGATTATTGTCGGGCACAATTCCAGAGCCGACTTCGTTTGTGACTACAATAAAACTCAGATCATTGCGAGCGCTTACGGCTGATAAGAGGTCGTCGACGTCTTTCAAAAGATTCGCTTCCAGTTCTTTGCGCACGTTATTGTCTTCAATGGTGTAAGGCAGAGACAACAATAAATTAGAGACAAACAGAGACAGGCAGTCGATTAAACAAAGCGTCGACGAATTACCGCTGGCCGGAAGGTCTGCAATTGCTTTGCTCAACATCAGCGGTTCTTCGATGGTGAGCCACTCGGCAGGCCTCCTCTGGGCATGCAAGGCGATGCGATCACCGGCTTCCAGATCATGATCTACTTTGCCCATAGTTGCAAAGTAGACTACGGGTAGTGCGGCCGCTTTAGCCATTTTCTCCGCCAGTGCAGATTTACCTGAGCGGGCACCACCGGTGATCACTGTCAACTTGACTAATTCTTCCAAACTTTGCATTTCAACACCCGAAAATTTGCAGTTGCCTAAAGCCGCTAAAACACTTAAGCTATCACAATCGGTTGAAGAAATTATGCCACTACTTGCAATACCTGTATAAAAGTGCCAGCAGAAGATAAGCTCTACGATTTTCGTCCACCCACAGCCAATCTGGATAAATTAAAGCAGCACGCCCATGATTCGCAAAATGCAGAAGATGGCATGTCGAAACATACCCTCGATTTATATAAATCGTTTATGCATTCATACGTCAAGCGCATAAACGATGCTACCTTCAATGTCACCATCGGAGGTATCAGAATCGGCTCGGCCAAATACACTCGACTGGCGCAAATTAACCTTAAGAGCAAAGTGATCACCTTCTCACGCTTTGCCATTGAAAATGTTCCGGAGAGAGGCCGACGATATCTGGTTCTCCATGAACTGGCCCATGTGCTTGAAGCCAGTCACAACAATTATTTCTGGCAATTGGTAGGCCGCTTTGAGCCCGATTACAAAGATATCGGCAGCGATCTCGATATGGCATTTAAAAAGAATGTCAGATCACACGAGCGTGGCAGCAAACGCCCGCCAAAAACCGGCGACTATCATATGCATGAGCCAGGCCGGGGACAACAGCACTTAGAGTTGTTCCGACAAAACAAATTGCTCTGGACCCCCGACCATGGCTATATAGAACATGGCAACAGACGACTTGGTCTTCATAAAGATCAGGTAGAAAATTTTGCCAATCTGGGCCTGGACAACCGCCTGGAAGATGAGGCCTTCAGAGCTTATATCGACCTGCGGCGTGAAGAGATAGACCCGGATTGCCAATTAACGGAAGAGCAGCTGCCTGACGGCAATGAAGACGACTGCAACGAAAAATGCAGCTTCAATACTCAACAGTCTGACGACCACCTCTACAGCGATGATGACGAAAACTACACAGATAACTATTTCGGCACCATGAGCGGTGGCGAAGCCGTTATTTGAGGGCAGACGCCTGATTTTTAATGTTTCAAAGAGAATAATTAATTATTAGCTAGAGGCTGTAAAACCAGCGACGGCGGCAAGCACGCTAGAATGTACCTGCACAGGAAATCTGGGAATTGGACAGCAATGGCTGAACGCAGGGTCGTAATTACTGGTTTAGGGATGATAACTCCCGTGGGCATCGGCAAAGATGTCTGCTGGCAAGCTCTACTGGCGGGCGAGTCTGGTGTGGCGCCAATCACTCAGTTCGACCCCGTTGCCATCGGTCTTGACACCAAAATTGCCGCTGAAGTAAAAGACTTCAATATTCAAGATTTTTTCCCCGACAAACGTAAAGTCGGCGGCATGCTCAAAGAAATGGACCGCGTCACTCTGCTTGCCATGGCGGCGGCAAAATTGGCCCTTGAAGATGCCGATTTCGACATGTCAAAAGAAAAAGCGGAGCGTGTCGGTACCTTTTTAGGTACAGGCGTGGGCGGTCTGATTACCACCACAGCCGACCACATCAAACTTCTGGAAGGTGGGCCGCGTAAACTTGGCCTGCGCTCAGTTATTCGACTGATGCCCAACGCACCTGCCGGTCAAGTCGCCATCGAATATGGTGCCAAAGGCCGAGCAAAAGCCGATTCTACTGCTTGCGCCAGCGGTCTCGATTCACTTTTTGACGCTTTCATGTACATCAAGGACAACCGCGCCGACGCTATGATTTCAGGTGGCTGCGAGGCAGCCATCAACGCTTTCAGCATGGCATCGTTCGGCAATATGATGGCTTTATCTAAACGCAACGATGATCCAAAAGGAGCCAGCCGTCCGTTTTCTAAAGACCGTGACGGATTCGTTATTGGAGAAGGCGCAGTAGTGCTAATTCTTGAAGAACTGGAGCACGCCGTCAAACGCGGAGCACATATTTATGCCGAGATTGCCGGTGGTGGCGCCAGCTGCGATGCATATCACATTGTTGCCCCTCATGAGACCGGTGAAGGAGCTGTAACAGCCATGCGCGAAGCTTTGCGCGACGCCAAAATTAAGCCCGAAGATCTAGACTATATCAATGCTCACGGCACTTCTACACCTCTCAATGACGAGCGTGAAACCATCGCCATCAAGACAGTGCTGGGCGAGCACGCTTACAAAATTCCAATTTCCAGTACAAAGTCAATGGTCGGCCATCTGCTCGGTGGCGCTGGTGCCATAGGCACGGCAGTAGCGGCACTAAGCCTCCACGATCAAAAAGTGCACCCCACTATTAACCTCAATAATCCAGACCCGCTTTGCGATCTTGATTATGTGCCCAATGTTGCCCGCGATGTCAAAATGGAATACGCCATGGTTGAAGCACTAGGCTTCGGCGGCCACAACACTGTGCTCATTCTCAAACGCTATACGGCCTGATTGAGTTTTTGATTTCTTTTTCTAGGTGGGCCCGGCAGAACGGTGAGCGACAGCTGGTCAGGGTCGGCAGAGCTTACGGCATTATTGCCGGCATTTGCTGAGGCAACTGGTGATACTGCTGCTGGTGACTGGGTGTCACTATCGTTATTATCATCGTCGTCATCGTTATTGACTTGATTAGCCACAACTGTAGATCCACTTTGCTCAAGAATGTCGGCTTCAGTTTTTTCTTCGCCTTCGCCTACTTTACCGCGGCCTACTCCGCCTTCGTTCGAGGTAGCAACTAGAGAGGAGAACATTTGCTTGGTATCAGATGTGGTTCTGCCGGCGATAGCGCTACCAGTGACGCCGGTAACCAGAGAGTTGGCTACAGAAGCCTGATCACTGCGGGCACCAGCATTAGAGTTCATCAGCGAAATCGGAGTATTGAGCTTAAGTGAAAATGCCGAAGGCATGTTGAATTTATCGGTAGCAGGTTTTTCAAATCCCCTATCAACATCGGTTCTGCGAGCTGATTTTATTGAATTTTGTGCGGCCATAAAGGAGATTGCCGTTGTGTCAGCCACAGTCTCGGCACCTTTGCCGCGGAAATGCTCGGTGCCGTACATGCTGATTAAGGCACGTTTTTGATTGTAGTCAGGATCGTTAACATCGAGACCGAAAGCTCCGACATCAGTCTTTTTGTAGAAATTGTCTTGCGCGTTGTCGCGTGCATTAGTATTGACAGAGTTGTCTTGCGGAACCACTCTGTTCTGTCTGCCAGCGGCGAATGCATTGCGCACCACCGCCTGACCGGTAGCACTGAAGGTGACGTTTTCGCGATTAGGCACAGCTTGCGCGCTGATGGGCTGCACTTTCGCTGGATCGCCTTTTACTTCTGTTTGCTCAGACTTAATTTCGGCTTTGCCTTCAGCCTTAATTTCGTTCTGAGATTCAGGCACTGCATTCACTTTAACAGCAGCATCTGACTGAGTTGTTCTTGCAGCTGACGCGTCAATGGCATTAACAGAAAGTTTGCCTGCGTCGGGAGCAAAGTTTTGAATCGAGCGATCGCCTTCCATGCGATCGCTGACGAATACAGTGGCTAATCCGGCAGCCATGCCGGTTCCGCTAACTGTTCTAATGAAGTTAGGGTTGAAGAACATAGAGCGATTGTTGGCGAAAATAATATCGTTTGCCGACAGATTTCTCATCATTGCGCCGGCCTGACCGTTGCCGCCGATTAGCGGTAACATCTGACTGCGCACAGCGAGGAAGTCAACGAATTTCGAAGCGGCTGAATTGCTCGCCAGGCTAACAGTTTTGAAACCGTCCGAAGTCAATCCGGCCAGCAAAAGTTTGTCTGCAGCAACTTTATTTCCATCAGCGGCGAGCTTAACCAGATTGCTTCGATAAGCAGCTACTTCTAGGTCATTAGCCGCTACAACCAGCTTGGCCTGTGCCTGTTCGAGCTTTCCGGCAACTTGCATATTAGTGTGACTTTCAAGATAACGCAGTGTTTGCAACTCAGTCGATGTCTGACGTATCAGTTCTCTTTGTACTACTGAACTGCTGGAGTGGCTCACTTGACTGAAGAGATTTTCAACATTGGGCAAACGCTTCTCGAACACACTTTGAGCCAGCACACGAGCATCGCTTACCGCTTCGCCCATGGCGTTATGAGCTTGCTTGAGCTGACCGACTTCACGCGCTACTTGCGATTGCGCGGTAGCAACTTTGGAAGCGGCAATTTCGCGCTCGATGATCGCCAGTTGTTGATCCATTTGCTTGATGGCGACGTTGCGTTCTCCGCGCAACATCACATTTTCAGCGGCACGAGTGTAATCTGACACTGCCTGGCGCAATGTTACATTGCTAGATAGGGTGGCATCACGAGCCACAGTATTCTCAAGTACCTGCCCGCTCTTAACCAGCGATTGAGCCTGCGCTTCTATTTTTATGGTGCTTTGTTCTAAAGCGCGCACTTCCAGATTTTGCTTGAGATTAGATACACCGGTTTTAAGATCATCGAGAATCTGTTTGCCTTCCAGCGAACGGTTCATGGCAGTTTGGAAACCAGGTTGTTCTATTTCAGCAGTCAGCTTCTTCACAGCACTAGATTGCTGCTCAAACGTAGAGGCGGTTCTTACATCAGCGGCGGCTTTTTCAATATTGGCGAGACGTTGAGAGACATTGACATCAGCGCGCAATGCAGCATTTTCGCCGGTGCGTGTGCTCAAACCGGCCACATGGTTGGCTTCTTTTGTGATGGCGGCGCTATTGGCTTCAAAACTACGCAGTCCCTGAGCTTCAACAGCAGCTCTATCTAATTTGGCCACCGATTGCTTGAGCTCTTGATAGAGAGCTGCTTTTTCGCCGTTGAATAATGCCTGTCCGCCCAGCTCGTCGATTTTCACCAACGAATCTTTGATGCGGGCAACGGTGTGGACATCATCGACAGCGTTTGTCAGTGTCTTAGATTGGCGAGAAATAAAGTCGAGATTTTCAGCAACCTGAACTTGAACGGAAGACTTAGGTGCGTGAGCAGCGGTATTGTCCACTAGATTCGCTGACAATTTTTCAGTCTGGGTGCCGATTCTTGAAGTCTCGCGTTCAATGGTGCCCACTGTGGTTTCCATTTTTTGTACACGACCGAGGGCGGAAGATCCATTCTCAAGTTCCACCACACTGGCTCTGAGATCTTGAGCGATACTCTTAGCACCACCGGCTTCCAGTACTTCAATGCGGTTACGCACCGATGCCAGCACTTGATTGGTGTTGACCCCTTCAGTTAATGTCGACAATTCTTTTGAAATGACATTTAATTCTTCAGTCACTTTAGGCAATTGCAACTCGGCATGGCCGGATTGAGCAATTTTTTCAATCTTGCTTACTGCAGCATTAGTCTGTTGACCAAAGCGGCCAATGGTTTCAATGCGTTCAATTGCCAGAGCGGAAGTCTCAATTTTGCTGGCAGCACTGCCAATAGTGGCGCTGGAGACTTTGATTTCTTCAACGAGGGCAGCGGCTTTAGGATTTTCAGCGAAAAAGCGAGAAAATTCGGGACGGTCGAATTCTTTGACTAGCTGTTGAATTTCACGGGCCTGGCTGCTGGCGGAAGTGGCGCCGGAATTTGAGGCCGCCTTTGATGAGCCGTTTTCGAGAAGATCATCAATTTTCTTCAAATTGTTGTTCAAGCGATCAACGACAGCGCTGTTATTGCCGCTACGGGCAGCGACAGATTCATCAAGCACTTTAGTCAAATCACGAGTGCGGCCGCTTAAGGTGCCTGCTTCTTTATCTAGAATTTTGAGATTGCTTTCGATTTGACCTAAGCTGGAACGCTCAACAGCAGAAGTAGTGACACTATTAACGTTGCGGCGAATTTCGGCCAGCTCTTTACCAGCTGCCGATTCGAGTACATCTTTACCAACATTCTGCTCCACTGAACGCATGGCTTTGCCCAGATCTTCAACAAGTTGCGGTGTGGCACCTTTTTCGGCAATCAGTTTGAGATTGCTTTGAACCGCTTTCAGAGAAACAGCGGCATCACCTTCAATCTTCAATCCGCTCTCAGTCAATTTGGTGCTGAAGCTCTCTACCTTAGCCAGGCCCTGCTCGGCCACAACATGAGTTGCAGGCATTTTCGGCGTAAGAGGTTCTTGCAACTGGAAGGGGGATTTGCCGGCAGTAAGCTTTGGTGCCACAGCTTCCAGTACTTCTGCGCCGCCGGCGGCATTTTTGATAGTGCCGGTAGTTGTTTTAATTTCTTGCAACGCAGCCGCGGCCTTAGGATTTTCAGCAAAGTAAGAAGCAAAATGTGGCCGCTCTAATTGTTTTACAGCCAGATCAAGTTCTTTCACTGCCGACGGAGTAGAAACTCCTCTTTCTAAAATTTCGTCGATTTTGCGAACAGTGCTGGTCAACTCACCGGCATTAGCTACACGGCTGTCGGCAATGGCATCAACCAGTTTGGTGGTTTGCGTGCCGAGGTTAGCTGATTGAGCCTCAACCAATTTGATGTCTTTAATAGCTGGTGCAGCCAGGTCTGGACCTTTGACCGGCGGCAATTCTTTGGCCGAAGTTAAAGGTACGTCTTTGGTTGCAACTACTGGTACTTCTCTGGTTGCAACTACTGGTACTTCTCTGGCAGGAATTGTTGGCAGTTCTTTCGCAGAAACTCCAGGCAGTTCTTTCGCAGGAGCTGTTGGCAGTTCTCTCGCAGGAACAATTACTTCTTTACCAGGGTTTGTCGCTTTGACGCCCACAGTTGATTCGCCTAGCGGTTCGCCAGTTTTGATTTTTGTGCCGACAGCGGGATCGACAATTTTGGTTTCACCTACAGGCCTGGTAATGACCGGTTCGACTGGAGTAGTTTTGCCATCTATATGAACAGGTTTGACAACAACCGGTTCGCCTGACCCGACTTTAGTCTCGATTTTAACTTCCGCAGGATGAACTGTAGCCTTAACTTCAACTGGTTTAACTTCAACTGGTTTAACTGCAACTGGATTAACTTCAATTG
>JADYXQ010000243.1 GCA_021772135.1 Candidatus Obscuribacter sp. | reverse complement strand
GTAGATTGCGTGCTGAACGTGATTGCGCATGGGTTCCTCCGACCCTTGGGCTCAGGGATCCTTAGCGCCACTTTTCGTTCCGTTGCTACTCGCACCCCATATTCTCTTATTGAGAATTTAGTATCATTTACTTATCTAATCGAGAGGTTTTTCTCGCGTGCATAAGAGGGATGGCCAGACAATCTTAAGCAAGGCTACTAGGATAGCAAAATGGTTGCACAGCCTACTAAATTTGTCTGACGAGCAAAGAGTTATTGTCAGAGAACTGAACGAGGAGTCAAGTTTTCCCTGTACTACAACGATTGTGTCTATCGTAGGGAGAGAAGACCATTTCCATCACAGAATGCTAGGTACCGTTAATCAAGTGAGCGAAAAAGATTTAAAAAACATGGCGATTGATTTAATGAAGCAAATTTGTGCCAATGAAAGCAAGACGTAAGCTTATTTAATTCATTAGCTGAGCTGATTCGACGTTATAAGCTCATTTTCAATAAATCTCTGCAAAAAAACTTACTTGCCACTTAGCCAGCTAGCTACTTTGGACCAGCCGCCTTTTTCTTCAGGTTTAACTGGCTCGGCGGGAGCTTCCTCGACTGGCTGTGCCTTGGCTGTATTTTGGCGGTCTTCCAGGAGGAGCAGGCGCTCAGTAAAATTCTGTTTTTCAGCTTCAAGGTATCCGTTCCGGTGACTCGCTCCGGCAAGCTCTTTTAGGAGTTGCTCAATCTTGGCATCCTTCTCTCGGATAAGGTCGTCTTTTTCGTCGAGCTTTGAACGGAACCAGGCAATGGTTGATTCGGATGCTTGATCAGTATGATCACCCTCGTCAAAGTTTAGATATTCGACCTGGCTGTTGTCACCGGAGGTGTCCAGGGCGTCCTCAAGGTCGAGAGCTTCGGTGCGCTCTGTTTCGTTGTCCATGAATTCTGGTGTTATGTAGACTTCGACTTTGGCGTTGACGCTGCGGCCAAGGCGGCGATGTCTTAGTCTCTTGGACTTCATATATCGTCTGAGTGTTGCCATCGAGAGGCCAGTGGCATTGGAGGCGTCCTGAACAGACATCCACTCCCCGGTTTGGGGCGCGGTGTTCATTGATTCACCAAGGCCGTCTTTGGCAAAGAGTTCCTGCATATTCAGGTTTGCTTGATCAACCATTTACTCTCCAACCTTTCGCAACTGTCGACCGATTCATTATAAGGAATAATGCTTGATCATGCACTAACTTGATTGATCAGGCACTACCCATGGTTGTATATGCGGTGCTTATCTGAAAGCTATAAAACCGCCTTTTGTTGGTCGTTTTGCTTGATCTGATCAATCAAATTCAATAAATTTATTCGGTAAATATCGATTTGCTTAGTCAGCCTAATCAGACTTTGAGCCCTCGCCGGTGGTGTCAGATAATAATTGTGGTGCCGTGTCTTTAATGGTCAACTGGGTTTATTTCTCGGGGATTTGATTAAACTGTTGAAACTGCTCAAGCAAAATGATATTTTCTAGTGGTGCGTCATTGATCTGATTAACCATCTGTTGTATATTCAGTGTAAGCAAAGTCCGAAAAACCTCACAGGTTCCTTTAAAAAGGCCTTGATCAATCAGTCCAGTTGTCCTAGGATCGCCTAGGGTCATCACCAAGGGTGGTGCGACTAAAAGGTAAAGCGCCGGTTAAAAAACTGAGGATAAGGATTTCGAAGGACAAATTCTCTAAATTTCCGGCAAAAACTGCTCACTTCTACTAGAAACGAGACCGACATCATTAGTACTTCTATATGTAGTCCGCAGGGTCCTTACCCTGCTGCTGATAATGATGCACAACTATATCTCAGTAATACCTTTTTGCAGCTTTTCCCTCTGCGCTTAAGCAGCTCATGCAAAAAGGTTGATAGTCCGAACTGGCGCATCATGAGCCAATTCCACTACCTTACTGACGAAGACATTCTTGCGTCCATAGATAATGATGCGAGTTATTTGAGAGCTTGCGCCTTTGATGACAAAACTACTTTTGCAGTAGTAGCCGTTCCTTCAAGCTCTAGATACTCAGGCCCGGGACAATCGAGCCGATTGATCATGCTGCTTAGTCAGCATGGTCTGGTGCCCACTCCGTACAAGGCATCTGGTTCTGACGACCTTCATTTATATCTGACTTTCGAAGAAGCTATCAATTCAAACGAATTAGGGCAACGCCTGCGTAGTCTGCTTATGCATGGGGGATTTGAAATTTCCCCAGACACTCTAATTGTCTATCCATCGGAAACACCGCTTGCCTTGCCACTGCAAAAAGGCTTTGCTTGGTTAAACGAAGATCTTCAGGTCAAGCTTTGTCGCGACGACATCTCGCTTGAATCTGCCTTAGCTCTTTTCTTGGCTGACATGAAGCGCAACGCAAACAGCTACGAAGCCCTATTGGCGGCAGCTCCAGGACTTGATCAATCAAAAGCAGCTAGAGCGGAACTAGCTGAACCCGAGTTGCCTTTAGTTGAATCTCTCGATGATATTCAATCGAGATTTGAACCAGAATTTGTGCAAGCGCATACAGTGGACGCAAATTCCGAAACGATCATTGCTCAACCGGATCAATTAGTTCTAAGTCTTGATTCTACTGATTATGCAGAAGCCGAGAAGCCCATCTCTGATTGTCTTTTGACTATTCAAGCGGTAGCAAATTCAGAAAACTCTATGGCTGGCAGTGCAGCTGGACCCTCTTTTGTAGAAGAGGTTTCTGAAACTGTTGCGGAGCCGGTCAATCACGAATTGGGAGCACCAATTGAAATAATAGGACCGCATGCGGATTCTTCACCGGACGAAGAACTTTATCTGCATCTAGGTTCTTCGCTGGAGCAGTTAAGGCCGCCAAAGGTATCTTCGAGCGAGCCTGATTCAGCTGCCCAATCAAATGCCAAGAAGCAGCGCAGTCGGACATCGCGACCATTGTTGAGCTACAACCAGCTCTCGCTTTTTTCTGAACTGCTCACCGATACCTCCGTACCAAATACCGAACCAGAGAACCTGCAAAAGCCCAGCAGGGCCTCACCTGAAGGTTCCGGACGCCCCCCACCAGCTGATACGTAATTCCGTATAGCAATGTTTCTAAGCGAGTTAACTTAAACCCCTGCATGCAGAATCTCAGCGTCTACAAACAAACAATGACAGAAGTCGGTTACGCCGATAAGGACAATGCCGTTTTGCTCATGAGGCTGCAGCTAATACTCGCAATCAAAGCTGAACTCAAAGAAAGAAAATGGAGTCAGCGAGAAGCTGCTAGGCATTTAGGAGTAGCCCAGCCGCGAATAGCCGAAATTACAGGGCTTAGAGTCGACAAGTTTACCGTCGAACTATTGGCCAAGTACCTTCGGTCTCTAGGCAAAGAAGTGACACTGAATGTCAGCTAGAAGATTTTCCCCATTCTATCCATTGGCCAAATTAGTAAGGCCTACTCAGACAAGGAGGTACAGAGAAAAGACTAATTAGCAAAAAACATCGCCGGCAAGCGATGTTTTTGAAGACCCTTAGCGGATCAGATATGCAATTGAAATACAGGTGTTTGGCGACTTCCTGATTTCGTAAGCATAGTGCACTGATCCGGTTAGGTCAACTCGTCTTTAATTAGAAAGAGGAACGCTTATTACCGGACATATCGCGTTGGCAAGCTCTGAAGCTGCGCCAAGTAGATTTTCACGTGCTAAATTTTTCCCGCCTCACACTGACGAGGCGGCAACAACGTTTCTGGATTTATTCCATCGCAATGCTTATATATGTCGGCCACTAGCTGGCGGCGGCTGGTTCTCTGCTAAAGAAGATTGGAAGCTTACTGACACAGAAATTCTCAAAGCAATTGCTTGTGTTCATCCTAAGTTTTACCTCGGCACAAGAGCTGGCAAAGCAAGTAAATATGCTGTTCTCGATATAGATGCCGGAAGCAAGTATCACAATAAAGAAGGCTACGACAAAATAGTAAGTTTGCTAGAAAAGGCAGGTATTGAAGAACACAATCTTTATCGATCGTCCCATTCGGGCGGCTGGCACATCTATATCTTCTTTGATGCACCGGTTAGCTCAAGAGATCTTTACCGCCAGCTCCAGCAGCTCTTTACTCTGCACGATTTTGAAGTGGCAAAAGGGCAACTCGAAATTTTCCCAAACCCAGGCGATAAATCCTTGGGACAGGGCTTGCGTCTTCCGCTACAACCAGGTTTCGCCTGGATAACCCCGCACAGCATGGTCGTGCAAGAAGACCGCGAAGAAATTAGTCATGAAGAGGCTCTTTTCAAATTTGTCAGAGATATGGAATGTTCCGCAAATCCCTACCATCACTTCCACCAACTGAAAGCCTATGTCGAGAAAACTGCTGCCACCAGGCAAATAATAGTTGCCAGAGTTGCGACTTCTAAGCCCATGGGCGAAGTAGTGCCCATACGTCCAGAGGCAAAGTCAGACGGCAATGCAGACGACCTGGACGCGGTACGAAAAGTATTCCACCGCGTACCACCAGGCATGAACTGCGAGACTTGGCTCAAAGGACGCTATTACTACCAGCAGGGGCTAACTGGGCCAGGACAGCGGGCCGAAGCCGTGTTTTCGCTCTCACACTACTTATTCTACGGAGACCCTGAGAATTACCTCAAGGCTCTGGGTTACGGCGCCGAGGACGAGCGCAAATGGCTTATTGATGAAGTCATAAAAAACAAGCATCACGGCCAAAGCAAGGATCTAGCTTCTGGCAAAGCCGATGCCTTCAAGCAAATAGAGCGTGCTGTGAATTGGTTACCACCGCAAAGGCGTGGTCAAAAGCAAGAGAAATATGAACCGGTAGTGCCGATTTCTTGGGTTAGGAATAATTCCAACCGAGCATCAAAGGCCCAGAGAAAAATATGCGCGGCGGTTGAAGACTTCAAAGAAGCCGGTATGCAATTTAGTACCCGCGACCTAACGCTTAAGTGCGGAGTCAGTAGCCGGACGATCGCCAAATACCCGGAACTCTGGAAACCAGCGATGGAGGAGCTTCGCAGCGGTCGCTTGGAAACTGCTTTACACGAATATAACGCTGCGGTGGGGGCTGCTTCATCAGAAAGCTTGCCCCCTTCCGCATTTACGGAAAAAATTATGCTGCCTGGTCGCTTAGCAGCTCGTCGTATTGTTTATGAACTTAAAATGCGTGAGGCTCGGAAGGTTAGTGAAAGCAAACGTCTCGCTCTGAGGTCCGAGAAGGCCTCTAATAATGGCTGGATAGACAGAGTTGACCTTCTGGTTCAAAAAGACCTTACAGAGGCTTCTGAAAATGAATTGAGGAGATTGATCAGCCTCTTGGCACGTGAGTTGATCATTGCGCCTACGGAAGAAGACTTTGTGTGGCTTTCCGGATATATCTCAAGTTTAAAAGAGAAAGCTTTGTCACAAGGTCAAGCTGTTCAACTTTGCATTGATCGAATAGCGTCCGCTTCTTGAGTAAGATCTATTTTTTGTAAATCTGACGGTGGTATCTTTGCCACCACATTTTGAAAGGGGACCGTTTTGACGACTTGGGCCAAATTAAGTAACCAAGAAAAAGCAGTCCAGTTTAATGAACGTGGTATTGAACGAACTGCTAGAGCAGAGCTTCGCTCATCTTGTGACTTATGTGATGGCGCTATTACCGAAGGAATTAAGTATTTCGACATCAATGGTGCCAAGTACGCGCACAATGGCTGCGTCGCTTCTAGCTCAGGAACGGCGGTAAAAGAACGAAAACTCGTTACCCATAAAATGGTTGAAGAAGTCGCGAAGAAAAAAACTGCCAGCTTGAGTGCTAAGCCAGCGAAGCACGGCCGAAAAGTTAAGACTGTGTCTAATGTAAAAGCTGCAACTCGGAAAATAGCAAAACTCTGACGCAAGCCAAAGTCAGAGGCTGTTGAAGTTGCCCAGCCTACAATTAAACTCAGTGAAGTTCGAGAATCTCTGCCGGGTGCGATAGTTACTTTGACCATCAAAGGCTCGGTAGAGGCAGTACAAAGAGCCCTCGACAAACTTCAAAACTGAGTGCCGCTATCAGGTTTCTTATCTCTGCTAAATATGCTGAAGGTGTACTGTGCTGGCTGAAAGGGTCGGGACAAAGTCTTAGTTCAATCTTCTGGAACTTTAGTGAGAATCTTTGATTCTGGTGGATTTAGAAGTTGCTCTGATGGTAAGAATTGAATTCTCATTGCCCAGCCCCTGTATGGGCTTATAAGCTTTCCGAATTCTTCCCAAGAGAGCTTTCTATCATCAATTTCCACCACCAAATCATCGATTGAATCACTAGTTAGCTCGCATCGCAAAGTCTGCGAGTGCGTTGTCAGATCTTTATAATACGAATCAATGCCTATTTGCGGCAAACCTCCCTGCATCTCAGTTGGTTGTGATTCTTTGATAAGCCTTTGTTGCTGAAGTACAATTTCATTGTAGAGCCGCAGAATATCAGCATCAGACATGTCTTTGATTTTTGGTCCGATGGTCAAATTTGTACCACCAAAGCTCTGGTCAATAAAATCTATGACAGCAGTATTGCCGTCCCTTTTTATGGTAACCTCTTTTGCGAAAGCTACTTTCCGTCTCTGTCTGGCCACATTGTTACCCAAAAAGTATTTGCAGTAATGATACTAAAGACGGTGCTATTCCTGTGGGCACTTTTTTGTCACCGAGTAAAAACGAATATATTCCTCACGGCTAACTATTCTATTTTCTTGACAAGCGTCACAGACTAGCCGCAGTTGGTTAAAAAATGCTGATCTGCATTCTGGTGTTTTGCGACTTATTCATCAGTCGCGCATGACTTACAAGTAGCTAGGTAGACAACGAGAACCAGCGATTTATTTGGCTGACAGCGCGCTGTATCGCCATTCTCTCGTCTTTGCGCCACCGCGTCGCAAGGGTTTTTGTTTGTTCTTTTTTTGTTTTCTTACTCGGGCTTGCTCTGCGGAGCCAAGCCGAGGGGCGATTTCCAGCAGCGCTGCTGCCAGATCCCCTTGGAGAGGAAAGCCCTATGGCAACAAAACACGACTACGGTTTGGAATTGACTAATAACAGTAAAGTGGGTTGGGCATTTAGTTTGCCGCGTAACAAGACTTGTATAAATGCAACTAGTATTTGCCGCAAGCTTTGTTATGGCAATGATATTCGCTATCAGTCAGATGGACAGAAGGCAAAGCGGGAGCGCAATTACAGGACAGTGGAATTGCTACTGCGCGAGGGTGGACCGGAGTTGCTCGCCGAAAATATACTGATGTTAGTTGACCAGGCAAGACCAAGAGATTGGCTCAGTGCCAAGGTTACAGGTTGTCTACCTAATACGCCCTGGACGATGCGCATTCATGATGTCGGTGACTTTTTCGACTCAGCTGAGTACGTTCAAGCCTGGCTTCTAGTCTTGCAGAAACGTCCTGATTGTTCTTTCTGGTTTTACACCAGGAGCTTTCTTGATGCAGATTTATTTAAAGCTTTGACTGAGCTGGCAAGTCTCAAGAACTGTCAGGGATGGTTATCGGCGGACTCGGACAATCACACAGAGGCAATTATGGCTAAGTGCAAGTCTCCTGCCGGTGTGTGGAAATTGGCTCTATTGCAGGACAAGGACCTAGACGAAGAGATTGCTCCGGCTTTGTCTGATGCGGCTGGTATATGTGAAGTTGTGCATTTTCCCTATCATCGAGGCGGGCATCATGTGGTGCCATTGCAACAGAAGGGGATAACAACATGCCCTGCGGTAGTCGGGACATTTCAGTTACAGGCAAATAAGGCCATAGCAAGACCCTGTCAGATTTGTGCCTTTTGTTTGCCGTAACAAAAGAGGGCGGCAACGATCCACGTGAAAATGGGGCATTTTCATCTTGCTTACTGGTTGAGAGACCTATCTTGTGGGCGTTACGCTAATAGGTTCCAGGGCAGCTTTTGTGGGTGGCTTTTGTAGCCTATGCTCAGACCCAATGGAACGGGACTCATGCCCTCTTTTTATGCCATTGCTTGCTTGTGCGTGTTTTCTGATTGCCCATGCGGATCACCCGTTTCCCTGGCAGGCTTTTTGCCACTCTTTGTGGGCTGTTGAATTGATAATCACCGGTAGGCATTTTGCTGACCGTCTAATCTTTGTTTGTTTTAGATTGCCTACTATCCGTTTTGACCACCTTGCGCCCAGGGCGTCACCACCCGGCTTTGCTCCCAGCTTTTATGACCCCTCGCTTTTATTTCTACTTCGGTCGCAGTTGATTCTTATTCTGCGAGAGTTTTAAAGGCTTCTTTGTTGTCCGCCGGATACACACTGGGCTTTCCGCTTTTCTGCTTGTGTGACTAAGTTGGTCATATCTGGCTACCCCAGTGCTTTGTTTTACAGTGCGCATCTTGGCACGACTTTTCTTCGGTGCAATCGCAGACCCGTCTAGCGGGCGCTCGCTGTGCTGCGCGGCAATGCACTTTCGAAAAATTGTGCACTAGCGGCTGCACTCAAACAGCACTGGAGGTGCCATCTTATGAACAACGTCACTCTTGCAGGTTATGTCGGTAAAGCTCCTGAAGTAGTCTCTTTCGGCGATACAGGCAACAAAGTAGCCAAATTTTCTCTCGCGATAAAAGAATATTCTTCTAAATCCGAAGTAGAAGAAACCATGTGGGTCAACATAGATGCCTGGAATGGCCTTGCCGATCGGGTGATGAAATGCATCACTGCGGGGCGCGAGGTGGTCATTGTCGGCAGATTGGCAATCTCTGAATACAACAAAGAAATCAACGGGGTTGCAGTCAAAATGCAAAGGCCGGTGATAAAGCTCACCAGCTTCCATCTATGTGGCAAGAAGCCTGCGGTCGAAGGGGAAACGGCAGCTCCGGTAAAAACGGCAACCAGAAAACGAAAACTCGCCACAGTTAGCTAATGGCAAAGAGGCAGGGGCGTAAGTTCCTGCCTTCTTTATCTTCGCTCCGGATATAGCTATGATTTTTCTTTGTCTTACTTGGTTGTCTTCTTTCGCGTGTAGCCTTTGACTTGAACTTCTCAAGCTTTAATAGCTGTAGCGAAAACTAGCAGTGGGCTAAAGCAAGTGCTAGTGCTTTTTTCATTGTTGTTTCTCCATCTCCTCTGGAATATTGAAAAAGGGATTGTTTTTTTCGTCGCTTGGTAGTTTTGCGTTGTTCTTTTGTCATTGTCATCGAACACTGTGCGATTGCACGCTTCGTCGATTTAGGTTTTCGAGGGTTACATGCGCCAGTGTTCTTAATGGCGTCAGCCAATGGTCGCCCCGGTGGCTTGGCCCGGTGAGACCGGCGGCAGAAATTTCTAGTCGATTAAGCCGGTGCGTTCGCCCCTTCCATGCCCGGCAATAAGCCTACACGCCATCCGCCCAGCACAAATGCCAAGCCCTCCGGGTCGCTGCGCGAGCATTGGTGCTGGGACCCCTGCTTGCGTGTTGCCGGCATTGCTGCATGGGGTGCGCTGCGCACCTCAAAGCACAGACAGCAACAAGGAAGGGTTAGAAGATGAATCAACTGAAAACAGGCAATCAAAATAGAATCAGCCAGTTAATTGAAGAAATGGAAAATGCGGCAAAAGTAACTCCGCTGCCGCCGATAAAAGCGAAAGCAGCAGGTAAAAGCCTTATGACTAGCCGCGCTTTGAAGAAGCACCTTAAATATATTGTGCCGGAGATGAGACTTGCTCTTATTAAAGAACCTGGAATTACTCCTCAGGCAATCACTAGCGCAGAAGATTTAGATAGATTCGTAGAGCCCCTTAAGCACTACTCAGAAGAGCATTTTGTTGCTTTTCACTTGAACGCAAAATTCCAAGTTATCGGCTATCACATCGTTTCGCACGGCACCCTAAGTGCATCGCTTGTTCATCCTCGTGAAGTATTCAAAGCCGCACTAGTCGCTAATTCATACGCGATCATAGTCGCTCATAATCACCCAGGCGGATCACTTAAGCCGAGCCGTGAAGATTTAGAAACCACTGAGCAGCTGATTAAAGCGGGGCGGGTTCTAGGTGTGAGCGTTCTTGATCACCTGATAGTCACCTCAGAGAATTTTGAAAGTCTAAGACAAGAGCACCCGCATCTCTGGGATTAAGAAGCCGCAAATCAGGAAGGGAGTCGCCGCGCGCCTTCCTTCCTGTATCTATCTGCCTGTAGAAATTTTTCAAACACTCACAAATTGGAGCAAAAATGCAAACGACAACACTAAAGATCACTCGTCAGGAATTTGAAACTATCCTCATCGCACTTCGCATCTTCCAGGATAACGGCGACTTAGCAACCGAAAAAGAAAACATGATCCAGTGGTACAAGGACAACGAAGAATTTCACCTTTTAGATGGTGATGAAATCGACGAACTCATTCATAAGATCAACACATCAAGCGCCGCTCCGCGCTGCATTGTTTGCGGCTGGGATGCTACTTGCGCTTTCAATTCAACATCAAATAGTTATTGCGACTTGTGCAAAGACTACCGGGACGGAGCCCCGGCGAAACTTGAACCCAGGCGGGCCGCTCCTGTAAAACCATCAGACAAAAGCGGTAGAATAAGCAAACCTGAGGAAAAAGGCATGTACCTACACGACACCCTAAAAGGCGACGCCGCCGTCAAATTCTGCGAAGAAACTCTAAAGCTAGACGGCGCTCAGTTCGACCTTGACGCCGTTAACCGGGTCGAAGTCTATGGCGCAGACCTGCACGATCACGGCGAAGATTATTGCGAGTTTCGCATTATCGACAGTCAAGAAAAAACCATGGTAGTACGCCGCGAAATGGGCTATTAAATTCCGCCGGCACTAACTGCAAATATCAAACCTGAAGCCGCCTTGCCTGGCGGCTTTTTGCGGCCTACTCGACCAGGGCGACCAAGGGAGTGGAGATATCGAAAGGTGCAGTTGCTATGTCGTATTAATATTGAGCACATGACTCTTAGCCGCCGTATTGGGACCGGCGCAGGCTGCGCCCGCTGAGGCGCTCGCCCACCACCCTCGGGCGTTTGTCGGATTTCACCAATGCAGGTAGGTTCGGCGGAGGGTATAGAGCTGGTCAGTTGTATTCGCTGTACCATGCAGTTCGACCACAAATACTGCAGAGAATGTTGGTCAGATTGACTCCAGACATCATTTCGGCATTTTTTGTAGTGTGGTCATCGCAGTAGTAGCGCATCCGTGGTGGGTGGGCTTTGCGGTAGGCGTCGCGTTCTCCCTGGCTGCGAATTCTGGTAATGATGAAAGCCTCTTTGTGTTTGTACTCATGCAACGCTAGGTAGCGTCCTGTTATGTCTTTCGCTGTGCCGGAGCCAGTGCCTTGGACGGTTTTCCAGATTTCTTCATCTACACTATCTAGGGACAATTCCTGAAGAATAAGATTAGAGTGCACTTCTAGCTGTTCGATTTCTGAAAGAGCCGCGTAAGGTTGAGGGCGCTTACCGTCGTTTAAGTTAACCCGAGCATCTGTCCAAATGCGCTGGCGGATTGTACTGTTAATGACCGCAGTCTTGCTTTCAGCACTGAGGAGAGCTAGGTATAAATCAACGTCAGGCTCGGCATAAAAGGAGAGCTGTCGTTTGGATCTTGTAGCCATAGGAATGAGCCTCGGGACAACTAGGGGTAAGTAGTACTAACCTTAGTACGAAATAGTACTAAGGTCAAGATGCCCGTCCACGATTGGCCGGAGTGTTTTAATCAAAAGAATGGGAAATAGGCAGTAGGTGGAGTCACGAAGTTCTCGGATACAAGCATTTCTGCTATGATTGTGGTACAAAGTGAATGTTGTAAGACTTAATTGGAGTCCCCTGCGGAATAGCGGCGAAGGAGTATTTAGTTACTCAGCTCCAAGTAAGCAGACAGAAAATTTGAGGAAGGGTGAGACTAGTTCTCACCCTTTCGCTTTGGAATTAATTTCTCCATGAACTCTGATCTCACGGATTTGCCCTTGTATCAGATCAAATGGTGCTCCGAGTGAAGCATCTCGAAAATTGAGCAAGTTGCCCCTGGTCGCACCGGCATAGAAGTCGGCCAGTTGAACGCCTGGCTTGGCGGCAGACTCAAAAGCGAATTTGGCCTTTCTAAAGCCCAAGCGGGCTGAATTTTCTGCGACGATTTCATCAAGCGTAACTAAGAGTGGTCCTCTGTAGGTCTGCCAATTGCTTTGCTGAGCAATGATCACATCAAGATGTTCGTGAATTTGTAGGGCATCATGCAGGCATAGTCTGATTAAGGAGCTATAGATTTCAAACCGCTGCTCATGCAATTTTTCGCTGCCATCGTGATAGAAGCAGCTGGTGTAGCATTCGATTGATTGCTTGCTAAGGATTTCGGCAACCGTCAATTTCTGGTCATGAGTCATGTCTGAGTAATGCAGCTGGAAGCTCATTTTGTCATTCTTGCGCCCGGGTTTTGTGCTTTGGGGGAAGAGCGCTTTTATGATCTGCTTATGTAGGCGCTGGGCTGAGAAGGCTCCGTCAAGTAAGAGCAGAGCAACCGTCGTTATTTCTTGATGATCCTTTGTTCCAGATTCGTCGATATATGAGTGTTTGAGCATCAGAGCTTAAGTGCTCTAAGGCTTAGTCTAAGGTGTCGTATCAGAATAAACATTGATAAATCCCTGTTCTATATGGAAGTGTTTGAATTAGCCGCTAAAAATCGTCGAGTTGGGCGGCCGGTGATAGTCGTGGTTCGGGTGCATGTTGCATTTCGCCCTCACCTGGAAAGTCTTGCAGGGCGCCATCAATTTCAAATCGCTTTTTTAAGAGGCTGAAAAGACTGGTTCCAACTCTTTTCGTTAGGTCGGCACCAGCGCTGTGTAAAAAACCGGTAGCGATAAACAAATAGAAGTCGTAAGCGAACTGAATAACCTGTTCACAGGCATCGACGCCAGGCAGCATGTGTGGCTTGGCGTCAGGATGAAGCTGAGCTAGATGGGCCATACGCTGATTTCGGATTTTGGAGGTTAGCCTGGTGCATGCTGCTACAACCGGTCTTTGTTTTTCGAGTACTTTTTCAATGTCGGCCAACCAATTCGTCGTTGGAGTAATTCCATATTTAGAAACAAAGGCCTTGGGAGCCTCAGTGTCTTTCAACGGAACAAAGCGTGCCAGCGATAAAAGTCCCCTAACGGAGCAAAGGCCCGAGCCGTCATTAGTACGCTCAAAGAGGCTTTCAATGCCTAATACGATTGCCTTTTGGCTCAGCAGGCTAGAAAAGCGCAAGAATTCGGCCCCTGGTCCTTTGATGCTATTGGTGTTTAGGCCGACAATTTTGAATATGTCCAGGCTGGCGCGAACTGTATAAAGTTCTTTGATAAAAAGCACATGCGCATCGTACAAAGCATCCCAGGCTATCGACTCACTAGGAACAGCCGAGTCAGTGGACATACCCAGAAACTCTTGAGAAAGATTGGACTCCCAGAAACGCATTCGGCCCAAGGCGTTGAAGAAAGCGCTTTGTACGCGTGGGTCATGAATGGAGGCTAAGTCGGGATCAAGTTCTTGACGTCGAAGTTCCTGCCAGAATACGTGAGTACAATATTTGGCCGCATAGTCGTTGAGAGAAACCCGGTGCAGGTCACACAAAGTTTTCAAGACATTGTAGTGCTTAATTGCTGTATCAGAGTAACTAATAGCGTGGGTAGATGTGCTGGTGGAATTGTTCCTGTGCAGAATCTCAACGAGGTCAGACTGTGCATTCATGGCGACATCAACATTGTTGCCGAGAGCCATTTTCACAAGTGAGTTTAGAGTGGCATTGCGCGAACGATTGGGCAGGAGTTGGAGGATTTCCCAGGCTTCCTCATCGGGGTAGAAATCGATTTTGCGTAGGTTTTCTTTTCTTGCCATTTATTGGATTCCTAAGCCTGACTGAATTTACTCTACACCGTTAAGTTCACATTTGCAATACATGTATGATTACGGGTGTAAATTTTGGTTGCTTTGAAGTGGTTCCGCGAATGGACAAGCTGTTTGGTTTGCCCAGCGTCTTTTAGCATTATCTGAAAGAATCACGCCTGCCAAATCCGAAGAAAATCAACGCACCCTTTGGGCGCTGAGGTGGCGCGGCTGGATGCCGCTTGGCACCGTCGGTGCTCACTCGCTTTGCTCGTTCTAGTGGTTTGGGATGGTCTTTTGCGACGTTGCCCTGAGGTTGCTTTGGCTGCTTTGCAGCCGCGCGGAGTCGGCAACGACGCGCAACCATCCCCCGAACCGGAGGTTTTACCGTACGGTAAGGCAGGATAAAGAGGACGCGCTACTTGATCCTATGTAGCCGTTAAACTGCCATTATAGGCAGCGCTGTCGGACTGACATTCGGCAGGAATTAGGCGCTATTTATGCTAGAGTGTAGCAAAGAGTGGGTATTAGG
>JADYXQ010000242.1 GCA_021772135.1 Candidatus Obscuribacter sp. | reverse complement strand
GCTTTGTGAAAAGCTGTTCAAGTCTCTCAAGCTGGCAGTGCCTTCCGCTCGAGTCCTGGAGCGCCGCTCCAAGATCCTCGACAAGAAGGCAGAAGAGGCCCGCATTGCTGCAGAGCAAAAGAAGCCTCGCCGGCCGCAAGTCGGTCAATCCGGCGCTGACCTCGACACTTTGTTCGATGATGCGCCGCTGGAGAAGAGCAAGCTCGATCCTCAGGACACCCCGGCGCCCGTGGTAGTTGCTCCGTCAGCCGATCGGGTAACTGCTGAGCAAACCGAAGCAGCTTCGGCTCCGGCTGTGGTCAAGGCCGACGGCCCGACGGCAGTGGATCCGGTTGCTGAGGCGGACCTCGGTAAGGTTGTGATGGTGCCTGTTACCATTCCGCCCCCGAGGCTGAAGCGCACCGATAACGAGTAAGGCAAACGTCGCAAGACGCACGACCATTTTTACTTCCGGTATTGACTGGAGATAGAGGACAACATGAAAAATCCGCAAAAAACAATGTGGACTATTGTGCTGTTGCTGATTCTATTTGCTACCGCTGGTGGTATCGGACTGACGTTCGAATACCAGCGGGTAGCTAACTCAGATTGGTCTGGAATTGCCCCCCAGATCGCATCTCAGTTCGAAGCGGCAAACGCGCAACAAAAAGGAGTAGTACCCGGCAGCAAAGCGACTTCACGTCAAGCCGGCCAGAACCTGTTCGCTTTCCTGGAGGATGTACTGCAGAAAATTCCGTCAGGCACAGTCGTCGACTCGACTCAATTCGATCGAGTCCTGGGCGTTGAAGCAGGCAATTATCTGCGCAACGCACAGATCAGCAAGATTGCAGTCAAAGCTGATCTTTTCACAATCACTCTAATTCAGCCCCGTCAGATCGATTTGAACGGTCAGGCCGATGTCAGAGTGGCTCAACAAGTCACCTTCCGCTACCAGAAAGATAAAAGTGGCGCCATGCGCATGAGCCAGATTCGTGGCCTCGAAGTGCGAGTCAGCTGGCTACTCGGTTTCATGGATGTGTCGCAAGTTGATGTCAGTCGTGGTACCGCAGGCGATACCTTGCTTGTGGTCACGGTTGACACTCTTTTCGGCAAAACCAGCCGGTCTTTCACCATTGGAGCGGATGGCAAACCCAAGGCACCGTCGCCTTAGCAATATAAAGGTCGGTGTTATACCGGCCCTTGAGGATAACAATATGAACCCAATTTTCAAACCTGGTTACCGCATCGAAATCAAAAGTGAAGCGCAAGCCAAACTCTACAACAAGCTTTTGATCGCCAAGATTGTCGTTCAATTGATTGTTATCGCCGGCTTGCTCACCCTGAGCGGCTGGGACTGGCAAATGCTGCTCGGCGTAGCGGTCATCGCTACAGTCTGGCAGTTCGGCCCACGTCTGTGGCGCTCCCTGAAAAATAGGGGTGCCGGTGGTGCAGCCTGACGCAGGCGACATCACATTGCGCCATGTTCTTCTGATCGAAGACGATCTGACGCTGGGAGAACTTCTGGTCAACGTGTTCACACGTCATGGCGCCGCAACGGTGTTGTGGTTTGTGCGCGCTCGCCCTGTTGAAGGGAAAGACAGTAAAGGCCTGGTCTTAATCGACCCCGATGGCCGCGAATCTGTCTTTCCGATGCAAAAACCTTTCGACATCGCCTTTGTCGATTACAGGTTGAAGATGAGCCAACTCACCGGTCTGGAAGTGACGCGCAAGCTCACCGCCGGCGGTGTCAAGGTAATCGCTTGTAGCGGTTTGTCCTGTCTCAACGAAGAAATGCTCCAGGCAGGAGCTCAGGCCGGTATGGAGAAAGACAAAATCTTCAGCCGCGCTCTGCGCGAGTCTGACTTTATCAATCAACTTTGCTCACCCTGACAGCGCGTTCAAAACGTTGGCAGCGGTGACCTAACCACAGGTGGCGCCTGGCGCACCCGGAAATCGAGAATATCATGACAAATAAAACGAATCACGCATTGACTTGCAGTCACTGCGCCAAAGAGGCAGCGGTGGAAAATATCTTCCGCCTGCCGCGCACTGTTATTCCTTCGCACTACGACATCACCCTCTCGCCTGATGGTGCATCGCGCCTGTTCAGCGGCGAGGTGACGATCACGGTAGACGTTCTTTCCGCGGTGAGCATGATCAAGCTCAACGCCAAACACCTGGTGGTATCGTCGGCACTGGCTCGCCATTCCGGCGGTACGGTGCTTGAGGCTGCCATGAAACTTGACGAAGACAAAGAGATGGTCGAACTGGCTTTTGCCGGCGTTGTCGGTAAGGGTCAGTGGCAGCTCGAGCTCAAGTTTGCCGGTCGTCACGGCAACAACGGCCAGGGCTTCTTTGCCACCACCTGGAGTGACTCGGAGAAAAACGAGCACACCATGCTTTGCACCCAGTTCGAGTCGGCAGACGCCCGCTCGGCCTTTCCGTGCTTCGACGAACCCGACCTCAAAGCCACCTTCAAGGTGCGCCTGATTGTCGGCAAAGAGCTGACTGCGCTGTCTAATGGAGACATTGTCAGCGTCAGCGAATGTTCCGAAAACCCCGCCAAAAAGGTGGTGGAATTCGAGCCGACGCTGAAGATGAGCAGCTATGTCGTCTGCTTTGTAGTGGGCGAACTGGTCAGCTCCAAGCCTTTCTATGTCAGCGGCAAGCGCATGCAGATCTGGGGCATCCCCGGCTCTGAGGACCAGATGGACTTTGGTCAGCAGGTGGCATCCTTCGGCCTGGATTATTTCGAGACATACTTCGAGATTCCCTATCCGTTCGGCAACAAAATCGACCTGGTGGCAATTCCCGGCTTCGCCTGGGGCGGCATGGAAAATGTCGGCCTGCTGGTGTTTCAGCCGCGTCTGCTGCTGATTAAGGAAGGGGCCAGCGAAGACGCGAAGAGCGGTCTGGCTCAGATCATCATGCATGAACTGGCCCATCAGTGGTTCGGTGACCTGGTCACCATGCGCTGGTGGAACGGTCTGTGGCTGAACGAAAGTTTCGCTACCTTCATGCAGTACAAAGCCGCCGACGCCTTCAACGAAAAGTGGCGCTGCTGGGACAAATTCTCGTCACATCGTGACCGTGCTTTCTGGACCGATTCGGTGCGGGCCTCACACCCCATCGAAGAAACGGTGGAACGCGGTGGCGACGCCATCATGCTGGTGGACGACATTTCGTACCAGAAGGGTTGTTCGGTGCTTTACCAGACCGAGCGCTTGATTGGCGGCGAAGTGCTGCGTCAGGGCATTGTGCTCTACCTGACCAAGCACGCTTTCGGCAATACCGAGTCGTTCGATCTCTGGGACAGCATGGAAGAAGCGTGCCGCAAGAACGCACTCGCTCTGCCCATTCGCGCCATTATGGAAGCCTGGATTTTCCAGGTCGGC
Organism: Candidatus Obscuribacter sp.; assembly: GCA_021772135.1. Classification (GTDB taxonomy): domain Bacteria; phylum Cyanobacteriota; class Vampirovibrionia; order Obscuribacterales; family Obscuribacteraceae. Next base: position 27,795 of record JADYXQ010000242.1, on the reverse strand, counting down.
TTTCCGGAAGTGATGGTCAGCGAAGGTAAGAAGTCTGGCGAAATCGTCCTCAGGCAGCGGCCCTTCTTGCTGCTTGAGCGCGGTCGCAATGCACGCAAGCTCTGGCCCATTCCCATGAACATCCGGGTCAAGGGTACTGGAGAAGGCGGCGAAACCACAACCAAAGTGCTCTTCGACACTGCCAGCAAGCGCTTGCAGATTGGTGAGTATGAGGTGCTGCAAGCCAATGCCGACGGCTGTGGTTTCTATCGCACACGTTATAGCCCGACGCTGCTGGCCAAGCTTGTAGATTCTGGTCTCAAGGGTGCCGAAATCGCCAGTCTGATCGGTGACAATAAGGCCCACTTCAACGCTTGCATGATTGGTCCGGAAGCCTATCTCGCTTTCCTCTTGCAGGTAGCGAAGGCCAACGACCTCTACGGGTGGTGGCAGACCATGGACGGCCTCGATCTGCTCACGCGCATGTGTGATCAGGCTGACCGCCGCGCTCTCGCTAAGCTCGTTGCCGGCAAACTGCGGGCGCAGGCGCAAGAGCAAGCTTGGAACGTTCAAGCCGCCAGTAAGAAATTGCTGCCGGTGATGAGCAACTTCAAGCCTTATCACCTGAACCTGAACGGTCTGGTGCAAAAACTGAGCCGCACCATGCTCAGAAGCTGGAAGCAGGATAAGCAGTCGTTGACCGAGATGCAGGCGGCGCAAGCAGCCATGATTTTGCATTTCGGTGGTGCGCGTTTGCCACGAGAATTTCGTGATTTGCAAAAGCGCGCCATGCACGCCAAGCCACTGGAAATTCAGCAGTATTTGCTGACGGTGGTGGAGCGTCACGTAGCTGAGTGTGCGGCCAACGGAAAGGGAACGAAAGTCGACATCTTCACTGTGTTGGCTGACATCATCCTGCAACCTGGTCGTTCCAATGAAAGCGTCGTGGCCAAGTTCCTCGAAGAGTGGCCCACAGTGCTCGACGGCGAGACGCCTCCGATTCAGGTGGTGTACAAGGTGCAATACGGCGGCCTCACTGCTGTCAACGAAGAGAATCTGGAAGCAGATTTAAAGCGTTGCTTCAGAAAGCACCCATCGCGCCAGGCTCACGCTGTCATTCGTCGTACCATGGAACGCATTCGCGCCAACGTGGTTATGCGCCAGACGCAAAGCGCTGCTCTCAAGGCGCTGTTGAAGACCAAGTAAAACCAGACTGGTGCAAGCCGGTCGAAATTTTCAGCAAAGGATTTGATGCCGCAAGGCATCAGGTTCTTTGCTTTTTTTCACTAGATACTACGTGGTACAGTATGAAAAATCGTTCGTCTTTATAGAACACGGAAACCCAGGCGTGAGAGGCGAAAGCTGCTGTTTTTAATTGTTTAAAATTTGTAGGTAATTGTTAACGGCGCACTAAAACCGCGGAAATACGGCGAGGTCTGATGGTTTGAAGCATAGGCATTTGCAGAAAGAGAGGAAGGAGCAGCGGTAGCAGCATCTTCCTCTCTTTTTGTTTCCGCTATTCAGCCGTGCAGATCTTGAAGCCGCTGCATTTCGAGTATCTCATCGTCGCACGTCGGGCAGAAGTGTGACGAGTTACAGGGCGTGGTGGACCATCCGTCCATCTCAGCGCTTCTTCGAAGATTCTCACTGTGCAGTTCCACAGCCGTTGTATCAGAACTCGCCATCCACGTTTGCTCGAACTGCCGGCGGCAGGAATCACAGTCGACGATAATCATCAGCTTTAGCATAACATCCACTTCCTTTAGCGTTTGGCCGCAACCTTGGGTCTTTTCGCTGCACGAGCCAGTTCTTTAGCTTTCGCTTTCTCTTTGGCCTCATTTTGCCGATATGATTCACCTTCGATCCGAATGAGTTCAGCATTGTGGGTCAGCCTGTCCACCATCGTCACCACGCACGAGGCGCTAGGAAATATTTCGCCCCACTCAGTGAACGCTTTGTTCGTGGTGATAATCGTTGACTGCTTCTGATACCTCTCGGAAATTACCTCGTACAGCAGATCTGCGTAGCGGGTGTCGTAACTCATGTAGCCGACTTCATCGATTAGAAGTAGTTCAACGCGGCACAACTTCTTCATTCGGCGTTTTCGGCCGGCAGTACTCTCGCATTCCAAAAGCTCATCCAGCATCTTGCTGGCCTTAACACAGCGAGTGTTGTGACCAGCCATCAGAGCCGAGAAGGCAAGATTTTGAGCAATCATTGACTTGCCCAGATCATTTGTCGCCAGTAAGATCACGTTTTCTTTCTGCAGCAAAAAACTCAACGAAAATAGATCTTCCACCTGCTGCCGATCTATCGTTTCAGGCCAACTCCAATCGAACTCGGCCATAGGTTTAAATTGCCCGATCTGCGATCCTCTGATTCTGCGCTCCAGGCTGCGTTTCTCGCGCTCTTCTTCTTCAGCCTTCAGTAAATCAGCCAGCTAGGGCTCATCGGCATACTGGCTCCAATTTGATTCAATCGCACGCAAGCCCAGCCGGCTAGCCAGCTTCCGCAAATCCTTTAGATCTTTCGTCATTACTTTTGCTCCTCATTTGACTGAAACAAACTGTCATAGGCAGCCAACGATTTAGGTTTGATCGTCAGCTCATTGGCCAGCGGATTACTGACGAAATTTAGCTTCACTGGCGGCTTGGCACCCCTAGCACTCCGTCTTCTCTCCAGCGCTTGCTTGACCGCCGATGCATGAAAAGCCCCAGCCGAAACCGCTTCTTGTGTAGCAATTTCCAATTCCTGCGCGCCATAAAGATCGAGCAGCGCTGTTAGCTCCTGCGTCAGTCGACCAAGATTGTGGCCGCGGTCTGCCGCCTCGCACAAAAACTTTGTACTTGAAGACGCTGCAATTTGCAGCCGATCCATGGCACGGTGCTTCCTGGCAGTGCGCCTTTCATCAGTCAGTTCCTTGAGATGAGCAGTTGCTGAACAAAAAGTGAATTGCCAGGACAAACACAAAACATCAATTAAAACGCTTCATTGACATCGCTAGAATCCCAGTGAGTTCTTTTTTCAAGTGGTAGCCAATCATCGAGAATTTTCTGCAGATCCTTTAGTAGTGCTGGTTTCTCGAAATAATCATTCATTCCCATGGCGATGGCGCGATCCTTGTCGTCGCTACTGCTGATTGCAATAATCGGAACTGGTTCCAAACCGAGCACTTTTTCGTGTGCTCTAATGGCGGCAGTGGCTTCAAGTCCGTCCATTTCAGGCATCTGAATGGCCATCAGGATCAACTCATAATGCCAATTGCGAATACGTCTAACCGCTTCAAATCCATTGGCAGCCGAATCAGCCCTTATCCCGAGCTTATCTAGCTGGTGCACAAGAGTCGTGCGGATCGTTATGTTATTGTCGACGATCAAAACTTTTGGCATGGTTAATAATTTACATCTCCCAAAAACTAGGAAAGTATTATAGATTTATTTGTTCGTTTTATTCGTGAGATATTTGTCCGATCCGACCGGTCTATTTCGACTTTTGGCACTTGCCTATCACTTTAGCAAAGGTGCTCACCGACTTCGCCTTGAAAGTTGTGAGCGGCCATGGCCTTGCTGATGGCGCCGTTGTGACGGACGTCAAAGGGCATGGGGCCAGCTCCAACCAGTGCAGCCTTCGCAGCTCTTGCCGGATGGGCCAGGGCAAGCAGGGGTGATAACCAAAGATTTCTTGCTGGTAGTCATAATTTTCTCCTAAGAGGTTGATGATGTTATTGATCGAAGGCTTAGTGGCCTACATGCAAAGAAATTCTCCTAACGGCGGCCACAGCAATGGCGTGCTTCTCACGGTCCAGCGAATCTGGAAGAGAAAGAGCAGAGTCACAGGGCAGTGGTTGTAACTACATCTTTTTTATTGGCGCTCTAAGACTTTCGTTTTGGAAAGAATTGCAGAGGCAGACGAGCTAGCCGATTCGCTCTATCTTGCGTTTTTGCTTCGCTAACTGCGTGATCAACCGAGCGAATGATTTGGTTCACAAATGGCTAGTTGTTTACAAAGACTTTGAGCGTGTCGCTGCTTTTAGCAGTCGCTGGCGAGAAAGTTTAATGGTTCTGCCATGGCTTCGACATCACCGTTGTTTACTATCGCCCTATGGTCACTCTTCGTTGATTGCGACTGCGGAGCGTACTTTTACCACCATCATTATGAATAGTGAGGCACCGTCAATGGGAAAAGATTGCTTTCTTGATTCTACAAGTCAGATATCAAATGATACCTTCATCAGTCCGGTTCGAAGCGAAGCTATTGAGGCGCTGCTCAGTCGTTCTGGGCCATTTCCCAGCCAGAGAAATGATTGCTCGCAAAATCTGGGAGGCGAAATTTTGACCACGATACTGGTTCAATTGATTTTGCTAGTTGTGAGGATGTTTATGAAGCCTCGCATTCTAGTGGGCCAAAGAAGAATAACCTTTTAGACAAATTGGATGAGGTTTTACTTGATGTCGAGCGAGCAATCAGGGCAAGTGATAGAGGTAGTTCGAGGATGACTCGAGAATGGTTGCAAGAAGCCGTAGCTGATTTGCGCGATCTTGGAGAAGCCTTAGAGCCAGTGGATAAGCCTGATACTTGGGAGCGGCCAATGGAACGCGTTGATTCTCCTTTACTCTCTGACGGTAGTAATCCTGTGGCAGGCACCGTGGAGGAAGTATTGGCTCAGAATGATCGTAGTCAAAATTCTGTTTTTCCTGGTGAGAATACCGATCGATTTGGCTGGTATGGAGGGCGTGCGGGCGCTGGTATTGATAAACCGACAACGCCTGATTTGCGCTTCAATTATCTGATGGCTTGGAATATGGTTTATCCAGAGAAAGGGAAACAGGCCAATCCTGAGGCCAGAGTTGATATGCAAAATTTCCAAACCTATGTTCATACAAAAGACGGAGATTGGATTGAGGTGCTCAATCAAAATAGTACTGGAATGGGTGGTGGCCTTTCTGAGGCTGATTTTGCCGATATGTACGCAGTTTATGATGCACCAATTAACAACAGTGTAGATGGAGTAGCATCATTTAAAGCTCCATCTACAGGCTTTAACTTCCAACCCTGGATTAATGGTCGTGGTGGCTTCGACAATCAGAACTTTCATCTTCCGAAGAATGAGCAGTGAGACTCTTAGTACATGAGAATTGACAATTGAATTTAAACGGCCAGTAAGTTCTCTGGCGTGAATTGCCTTTAGCCTTGATGTTTCAATTTGATTAAAGAGATTGGTCACATAGGTAACCAGGCCAATTTCAAAGAACACTGGCACTGTTACTAGAATCAAGACTTTCTGAGATATCTTAAGGGCCAGGTGTTCGGTTCCTGTTTGTTTCTTGTCGGTTAGAAATTGCGTTCACGTAGATTCTAGCAGACCCTTAGTGCTGCTCTGTTTGCTTTGGTGCACGACCGAGTTTGGACTGGTAGTAATAGAGCTTTGATAGTTTGAACATTGCCGTAAGAACATCGAATTTAGAGAATGTTCCAGAATTTTGTTTGATTCTTAGACTGCGCAAGCTGACTTCTTCCGCCTCCTCCAGTCGATTCAGCCGGCAGTAGATATCCGAGAGAAGATCGAGTGTAGTGACAATCCGCTGATCTGATTTTTTGCAAACCTTAGAGTCAAGCAGAGCCATCTTAAAATTGAGCGCTGCATCATTGAGCCGTTGTTCAAATAGAGCAATTTCACCTGCTTCAATGAAAGGTTGCCACGCATCTTTTAAATGTTGCGCCATGAATGTTACCTCAGGTGAGAAAGGATTGACTATGGATAGAAAGGCTAAGCAGATGTAGGTAGGCTAGTAATATCATTTTGCTTTTTGAGTATGGCGAAACTATGGCAGCCGCATTAATCATGTGACTTGAATACAAAAAGAGAGCTTGCCTTCAGAGTCAACCGCCATAACTCTTTCATTATCGACGTAAGCTGCCCGCAGGCGACCATCGAATTGAAGGCGCGTTCTTTTGCCTGGTTCTTCCTCTTTTCAGAGGTGGGCCTCGAAGGGCTCTTATTTAACTCTGAACGTAAAGTCAGCGACTTTAAGCTTTCCATCAATCTGGAACTGCGCCCACATCTTGTACAAACCCGGCTTGGGAATGACCGTATGAAACATCACAGGGGATGCATATTTGCCATCGGTAGCTTCGCTCATCGGATGCACATGAAGGAAATACTGAGCATCTTCGCTAACAATGACGCCATGCCCGCCAGCGCCCAGATAGGGTTGAATATTGGCTACCGGTCGTCCGTCTTTTTCGATTGCCACCATCGGCATGGTGGCAACATTGGTCGCAGTCGGCAAAGACGAAATTGAAAACTTGTATCCATCTATGATTTTCGGTTTGTCTGCATCAGGGACGAGCCGATGTTCGGCACCGCCTGAACCAGAACCGACCTGAAGTGTTTCTTTGACGGTTTGCTCCTCATGCTCTGGTGTCGAGAATTGCAGGAAGCAAAGGTACTGTCCGTCCTTTGGAAAGGTAGTCTTAACACTCAATTTCCCGGCGCCGACGATGTCTGGATGAAGGTGCTGAAACTCAGTCAGGTCCTTGCTAACAACGATCAGATGAGCGAGCTTTTCATGGACGCGTTCAAAAGACCGAACCGGAATTTCGCTTTGCTTCTCCTTGACCGAAAACGTCAATTGAACTGACTTGTTTGGTTCGATCTGTTTAATTGATTCAGACTTGAGTACATAGAAGTCTGAAAGCTGATTGCCTTTGACCATCTCAGCTTCCATGGACGAAGTTTTGTCTTTAACAGTGTTCGGTGTCTCCTGTTGCGCGCAACCTGAAAGAGCAAGTAGTGTTAGGGTGACTGCAATTGTCGTTGTTGGTGTTTTAATCATGACGCTCGTAGCGATACTGCTGGCGGCTGTCAGAAGTTTGGTTATGACCGGCTTTTTCATGGTATGTGCTCCTTATTCAAACTGTTTATCTTGATCTGTTTCGTCCAGGTGTGTGGCGTGAAGCGCCTTTCGGCCATATATTGAGAAAAGGGCCGGAATAACAATCAACGTCAAGGCTGTTGAACTGAACATGCCTCCCAGAATGACTATGGCGAGAGGCTGTTCAAGCTCGCGCCCTGCTCCGCCGAGAACAGCGATCGGCAAGACTCCTAGTGCCGCAGTAAGGGCGGTCATTAGGACTGGGCTCAATCGATCTGTTGACCCCTCATAAACGACGTGCTCAAATGATCGGCCCTCGCCCAGCAAATGGTTAAAATGTGAGACCAGCATGATTCCGTTTCGGGTCGATATGCCGAAGAGAGTAATGAAACCTACTAAAGAACCAATGCTCAGAACACCGCCTGAAAGGAAGATCGACCAAATACCGCCAATGAGAGCCAGTGGCAGGTTTGCCATTACTAACAATGCTGCCGTCGCTGAGCGGAACGCGACAAAGAGAAGAACAAAGATGCCTGCTATAGCCACCACGCTGAGGGTAATCAATTGCTTAGATGCTTGTTCTTGCGCTTCGAATTGACCACCGTAGACGACGTAGTAGCCTGGGCCAAGCTGAACATTTTTCGCCACCTTGTTACGCGTGTCATTAATTACGCTGCCCAGGTCGCGACCAGCAACATTTGCCTGGATAACGATCAGACGCGAAACATTTTCATGTCGAACCATGTTCGGACTAGTTCCGTAGGTAACGTGGGCAACGCTTCCGATGGGCACTTTCTGCCCATTAGAACTCTGTATCAGAGTTGAGCGAATAACGTCGATGTTCGATCTGTATTTAGGTTCGAACCACACATAAAGGTCAAAAGTTTTCTGTCCTTCTAAAATCTGCGAAACCGTAACTCCTTTGAAAGCCGCTTCAATGCTGTTCGATAAGGCTCCGACAGATATTCCATAGCGGGCTGCTGCTGCTCGATCGACCTGAATTGAAATTTGTGGGATTGGGATTATCGGCTCTACTTGAACGTCAACCGCGCCCGGCACAGCTTTCATCAGTGTTTCGATTTCCTGCGCCTTTTCTTGAAGCACTTGCCGATCTGGCCCAAATAGCTTGATGGCAATGGCGGCATTTACCCCAGAAAGTACGTGGTCCATTCGATGAGATATATAAGAGCCTACATTGACCACCAGTCCCGGTACGTCGGTGAAGTGTTCTCTGATGTGTTTTAGCACGGCCTTGCGATCGCCGCGTTCGGCTTTGAAACGCAGATCGGTTTCACTGAAATTACTGGTGCCATAGTCATCTGAACCCTCGGCACGGCCGGCGCGTTGACCGGAGGCGATTATTTCTTTATGCGTCTCAAGGTGTTGGGTCAGCACCTTGCCAGTCTCTGTAGTGATGTCGAGGCTTGTGCCGGGTATTGAATTGGTTGCAACGATGAGATTACTCTCGTCGAATTCTGGCAAAAACTCTTTGCCCATGAATATCACTGGCAATAGTGAAACAAGGAAGAGGGCAACTGCGGCAAATATTATCTTGCGCGGATGGGCCAGGCTAACATCCAACAAGCTCCGGTAGCGGTCTTTTAACCAGACGATGATTTTCGTCTCGTCAGGTGGAAGAATCTTTTGATTGGCAAGTAGCAAAAAACACATTGCCGGCGTGACTGTTAGTGCAACCACCAGAGACGCAATAATGGCAACTATGTATGAAAATGCCAGCGGCGCGAAGATTTTTCCTTCAAGACCGCCCAGCGAAAAGACTGGTAAAAAGACCAGGGCCACAATGTAAGTTGCGTAAACGACAGATATCCTGATCTCCCTTGAGGCGTCGTAGACGACCTTGATAGGATTCTTTGGTGTCGGACTGTTCGCGTTTTCCCGCAGCCGGCGATATACATTTTCTACGTCGATGATTGCATCATCAACGACCTCTCCGATGGCAATGGCAAAGCCGCCCAAGGTCATAGTGTTGATTGTGCCACCTTGCCATTGCAATGCAATCACTGCGGCTAGCAGGGACAGTGGAATGGCTGTGAGACTGATGAATGCGGTTCGCCAATTTTGTAGAAAAATGAACAGTACGATGACAACGAGTACACCACCCATCATCAGCGCTTCGACGACATTTCGAACCGCGGTCTCAATGAAGTCGGCTTGCCTGAAAACCGTTATGACCTGCACATCTTTTGGGAACCCTAGCTGCAGGTCCTTAACTGCGCGCTCGATCGCATAAGTTGTCTTAAGCGTGTTTGCCCATGGTTGTTTTGTAATGGAGAGGATTACTCCAGCCTTGCCATTCACTATGGCATCACCAGTTTTAAATGCCGGTCCAATTTGCACCGTCGCAACATTACCCAGAAGTATTGGCGTGCCGGTGTGCTCAGCAACCACCTCCTGCGCAATGTCTTCAACTGATTTAGCACGACCAATTCCACGAATCAAATAGTCTTTATCTGGTGTACGCAAGAACCCGCCAGCGGCATTGGCATTGCTTCCGCGAGCCGCTTCGATCACTTGTTCAAGCGAGACATTGTAATTTTTGAGCTTGTTTGGATCCACAAGTACTTGATACTGTTTCACCTCCCCGCCATAGATCACGGCATTGGACACTCCATTTATGGCCATAAGCCGCATCCGGATGGTCCAGTCAGCAAGCGTACGAAGCTCCATCGGTGTCGTTGAGCCAGTGGAAACAAGCCCGATTTTTATTATGTCTCCCACTGCTGTAGTAATAGGCATAAGCGTCGGTGTTGCCACGCCCGCTGGTATTTTCGATCTAACCGATTGAATTTTCTCTGCAACTAATTGCCTGGCAGTGAAGACGTTCGTACCGTCGTCAAATATGATCGTGATTACGGACAGTCCGACTGTTGAAATTGATCGAACCACTTTGACGTTTGCCGTACCATTTACTGCTGCCTCCAGAGGTAGCGTAATGATGCTTTCAACCTCTTCCGGAGCGAAGCCTGGGGCTTCCGTTTGTATGACTACCTGGACGGGGGCGAAGTCAGGAAAAACATCGATCGGCACTTGCGTGGTGGCAATGGCGCCGTAAACCAGCATTGCCATGCCCATTAGGCAGACTAGCCAACGGTTTTTTAGAGATGATTTAATTATGAGATTCAACATCTTATGGTTTTATTCATGGAGAGCGCTTGCGGAGAAAAAACCAGGCAAGAAGAGCTATCAATGCGGATGTGAAAATACCGATCAAGAATCCAGGCAATACCGACATAGCAGAATTAGTTGGAGCTGGTTCATGCGTTTCTTTGGTTGAAGTCGATTTTGTTTTAGTGTTGAGGATACTCTGTGCGTGCAACTGTTGTGCGCCGCGAGTAACTACCTCATCTCCGTCATATAATCCGTCCGCTATCTCGACCTGCTCTGATGTGCGCTGGCCGATTTTTACAAAGGCAGGCTGAAATGCATTGCCATACTTGACGAAAACGAAGGAATGCCCATTGTCGTCCACCAGAGCGGTTGACGGCACGGTCATTCGGCTGCCGCCGCCCTGCCCAAAAATTATTTCGGCAGTAACGAACATACCCGGCTTGAGAATTCCGCCATGATTGTCACTAACGACGCGTATCGGCAGGGTTCTTTTTTCAGAATCGATGATCGTACCGATTGAGGAAATCTTGCCATGGAGTTTCTGATTGGCGGAAGTCTTGATTGAGACTTCTTGTCCTATAGATATCCTCGGCAACTGCTCCTGAAAAACATCAACCACAATCCAGATGGGCGATAGATTTACTATCGAAAACAACTTCTTGCCAGGCCCTACGTTTTCGCCGGGAGTTATATCACGGAAGGTTATGATCCCACCAAACGGCGAAGGAATGGGGATATCCGAAACAACCGCATTGCTGGCCATTGCTCTGTTGAAATCAGCCACACTTACGCCCATTACCCTTGCTTGATCACGTGCGGCGTTCGTCGTAATCTTCAGCTGCTTCTGAGCTAAGGCGTAGTCTTGCTGCATCTGCTTCTTCACGGAAGCAAGCTTTACTTTTGCTACTTCATAGGCATTTTTCGCGTCAAGATAATCTTTGCGAGCGGTGATACCCTCACTGAGAAGCTGCGTCGCTCTGTCGTACGATATCTTAGTGATTTCAACTTCCTTTTGTTGAACAGCGATATCTTGCTGGTGCTGTGTTCGAGTTTTTGCTGCATCAGCCTGAATTTTCGCTCGTTCAGTAAGCACAGTGCTGATCGCACTTGCAACATCGACACTGTGAATGGTGGCAAGTACTTGATTGGCTCTGACCGCGTCGCCCTGTTTGACATATACCTGCGTGACTATGCCGTTGACCGATGGATTTACGTCATAACTTCGGTTCTCGGCTGCTTCGACTCTGCCAGTGGCAGTGATAACCAGATCGATAGATCCTGGGTGAACTTTTTTGGTCTGCAATCCAATCGACTTCTGTCCTTCTGGTTTGACTGTGACACGCTCGACTTTAGTTTCAACCGAGCTGCCGCTAAAGGCCTCATTGTGGCCTTCGTGAGCCAAAGTAGCAGCAGGCACCAAGTTCAGTAAAACCATTAATGAAGCAAGTTGTAAATATGTCATAAACCCGTCTTACTGCTCTTTCCATGTCACTGGATACGGTTTGAAAGTCTAAAAGTGCTTGGATGTAGTGTAGGCCAAAGCGAGCGGTGCATGTTGCCGGGTAGACTGACCTTTGCCAGATTAGTTCCATTTTTTGTGTACAATTTTTGCGCTATAAGTGAGCTTCTTTCCACTCACTCAACTGAGGATCCATGAAAACTGAACTGGCCGATCTAATCGCATCCCTGCGGCTAATGCCTCACCCTGAGGGTGGCTATTACCGAGAAACTTACCGCGCCAAAGAAACTACAGGTAACCCGCCTCGGGCCCTGTCAACCGCCATTTATTACCTGCTAGTACCTGAGACTTTTTCTGAAATACACAGGCTTAAGTCAGATGAAATTTTCCATTTCTACCTCGGCCAGACTGTAGAGATTTTGCAGCTTTTTCCTGACGGCCAGAGTGCGGTCACCCAATTAGGTCAAAATCTGGCGGCAGGCGAACAATTACAAGTTACAATAGCGGCAGGTGTTTGGTTCGGCTCGCGGTTAAAAGAGGGCGGTGAATATGCCTTGATGGGCACCACTGTCGCACCGGGTTTCGATTTTGCTGATTTTGAAAGCGGCAAACGCGCACCGCTCACCGCGCAATATGCCGACCGCGCCGCCTTGATTGCCAGTTTGACCAGAGGATAGTTTATGACTAAAGGCGACATCAATAAAAAATTAGTGGCTCATACTCATGATGTCCTCTCTACCCTGGCCAACCCTGAAAAAGCAATTGAGATGGCTGCTTACATGAAAACCAGCATGCCGTTTTACGGCGTGCAGAAACCCGACAGACTGCCAATCATTCGTGATCTACGCGTCAATTTCGCCCCAGAAAACCATGATCAGTATGTCAATAATGTTCTCAGTCTCTGGCAACAAACAAATCGCGAACAAAAATATCTTGCCATTAATTACGCCGAGTCATTTCCTGAATTCATCATCATTGATTCACTGCCGCTCTATGAGCGCATGGTGCGCGAGGGCAGCTGGTGGGATTATACCGATTCTATCGCCAGTCACTTAACCGGCCCTGTGCTATTGGCCAATGAAGCCGAAGTCAGACCAATCATCGACGGTTATATTTATGACTCTGACTTCTGGATTCGCCGAACCGGCTTACTCAGCCATTTAGGCCATAAGAAGAACACTTCGTCAAAACATCTTTTTAGCTATTGTCGCAAACTTGCCTCCGAAAAAGAATTCTTCATTCGCAAAGGAATAGGCTGGGCCCTGCGCGAATACAGCAAAAGCGAGCCGGCAAAAGTAAAACAGTTTCTCGTTGAGAACAAAGGCACCCTCTCGTCGCTCAGTTATAACGAAGGGGCTAAACACCTGATTAAAACCGGCCTGATGAAGGGGTGATGCCATGCGCACTCTCAGTTTGACCTTGCTTCTTTTGAGCACCATTGCAATGGGTAACTTATTCCATTGTCCGGCTCTGGCCAAAAAGCCGCTCAAGCCAACTAATAAAACGGCTCACTACAAACACAAAAATGATTTGATTTCCACCGATATTGAAATTGACGCACCGGTGGAGGTGGTCTGGAAAATGGTACACACAGAGCGTGAAAAAGCACCAAATCTGGTGTATTCAAAATTGCAAAAAGAAGATAGAAATTTTCAGGTGTTCGAGCAGAAATGGACTATCGTGCCTTTCGTAAAAACTACGACCTGTGTGATTGAAGAGCAAGAAATCCCAAACAAGCGCATCGATTATCGTGTAGTTAATTCCAACCAGTTTAAGGTCATGGAAGGCAGCTGGATTTTTTCACCTGGTGTTGATGGTAAGTCGACAAAATTGGCGCTGACAACGTACATGGAACTGCGCGGTTTTGCGCCCATAACTGTGGTCAAACTTATGGCCAAAAAGAAGATGGAGCAGCGCCTGGCTCATATTAAAGAGCTGGCTGAAAAGCCCCATGCTGACTTAGATGTGGGCGGGAGGGTAGTGAATTGAACAAGTTTTGGTTATCTTCTGCCAATAAACTCAGGCCGGAGTTTGCGGCCCAGTATCGAGACATGGAAGACCAATATGGTTTCGACCTCGAGAGTTTTTCGCACTGGGAGACCTTCTTTCGCTTCTTCTATCAAGATTACTACCATGTACAAACCATCGGCATTGAAAATATTCCCGCTAGTGGACGCGCTGTTTTAGTAGGCAATCACTCAGGTGGTTTACCAATTGACGCTTTAATGACCAATTGTGCAAATTATAATCTGCATTCCCACCCCCGCAGAGTGCGATGTCTGGCGCTAGACTCCCTTTTGAAGACTCCAGTGGTTGGAGAGATGATCAAGGGAATGGGAGCTGTGCCGGCAAGATTTGCTACTGCCCAGGAATTGTTGGAAGATGGCGAACTTGTATTTTTCTACCCGGAAGGCCCCCGCGGCACGGGAAAGCCTATATCACAGCGCTATCGGTTGATCGATTTTGATCCTGGTTTTGCCAAGGCTGCCATTGCCACATCATCGCCTATAATTCCTATTACTGTGATTGGCGCTGACGAAATTTATCCTATTTTCGCTAACGTTAAAACTTTTGCGCGCTTGTTGCATATGCCATATTTCCCGTTGACGCCGAGTTTCCCGTGGTTGCCCATCCTATCCAGTTCTATTCCACTGCCGATAAAAATGCTGATAGTGGTTGGAAGGCCAGTCTATGTTGACGCTTCGCCGGAGCAGATGCAAGATCATAAGTTGCGGCTGGAAGTGACCAGGTGTGTGCAGCACAATATTCAACGCCAGTTAAATTTCTTTTTGAGTCACAGAGAATCACCGTTACAAGGCTGGGATGCCGACTGGCTGCGCAAGGTAGGGCCGGCACGCACAGCTATCTCTTTTTAATGGATCGCAGGCGCGCGTCAGCATTTCATTGGGCTTTCAGCTTAAATGAATTTGCCACAGCTCGAAACTGCGGCAGCATACTTTCGCTGACGGCCGCATCGGCTATACCTTGCATGATGAAATAAGTATCGGTGGGAAAGATCATGTTGAGAAAAATTGTTACCTGGCGACCATCTTTTTCCGAAGCCTTTGCAATAATTTCGCGGGCAGCCAATCCGCCGGTAGTTACATCATTCTCGCTGATTATCTCCACGTCTTTAATGCCTTCGGTTTTGTAGAGCCGTGCTTTTGTAAAGGTGGCTCTGTCAGAGATGGGTAAACTGCCAAGGGCTTTGCCGACTACAAACACAGACCTTTTATCGCTCTGGTCTCCTTGTTTTGGCATCGCACCTGTAGCGTTCATCACTAATGTGTTTTGAATTACCCCAGCGACTTTTAAATCAGTGCTACCAGATATGGTGAAGGGCAAATTTTCTACCGGGTCGGCAATTTTCAATTGTTTATTGTATCTGGCGGTGAGCACCGCCGCTTTTAGCTTTGCCGATAGGCTATCGGCTTCAGTGGCAGGAAAAGAAGCAGTTACCACTACAGTCAAATCTTTGTCGCCAAAGGCCGTGAGCCATTTTCGGAAGAGCAATCCGTAGCCATTTTGTTCTACCTCAATAAGCAGGCCGGGATATTCACCTACTTGTGCTTCTGATTTAGACAATAATTTCATACCGCGAGTGGCCAGCCCTTCTGTTGTAAAACCTGCTGTGGCTAGAGCAAATGGCGCCGGCATCTCAGTTACCAGCACACTGCTGTGAGTATCGGCATCGGCAAAACCAGAAAAATCTTTTGATTGTTCAAAGCCTGCCGGTTGTTGCATGGTCACTCGCGTGCCACGCACAAGCACACCGGTTACAGTAGCCTGGGTAGCTGGTTTTGTCGGAGATTCGCCGGTGCTCTGTGAAAAGGCGGGGCTGGTGCCGGCCACCAATGCGCTAACGAGTAAAGACGTTTTGACAATTTTTTTCACTAGAGAATTCCATTTAAAGTATTGAAATAACTCGGTATATTAGCCTTCAAAGACACCGATAGGGCCCTGTCGCATAATCAGCAATTCGACGTCGGTGAGGGCCAGATGCGGCCCCTGGCGTACAGCACCGGGCGTGAAGACGATGCTGCCGGCCTCATATATTTTTTGCTTATCGTCTTCGCCGCTTTGTAGCGTGCCCGAAATAATATACGCACTTTCGTCAAGAATGTGAGTATGAGCCGAGATCAGTGCACCGGCTTTCATTGATATTTTGTCCAGTGCACCGCCGGCAAAGAGACCGGTTAAGTGGGTGACGGTCACTTCTTCAAATTCACGCAAGGGCTGAGCTGCTGGTTCGCCGGGGGAGAGGCGCCTTTGATTTAAATTCAATTCGGCAAGATTGCGCTCCAGATCTTCTCTGGCGCAGCCAAAGAGCAAAGTGTCGCGCCACTGCCCTTTCATATTGATATGCTTGCTCAAAAATCCTTCTAATTTCATGCCTGCTTTTTGCAAAACTTTGGCTGAGCCAAAATTGAGCGGGTCGCAGGTGGCACTGACTTTTTGCATGCCCAGTTGATCAAAAGCAAAGCGGATCACCGCTTCGGCAGCTTCTGATGCGTAGCCCTGGCCCCATGAGGCGCGGCTGTAGCAGTATCCAATTTCACCTAGTGGCGACGCTTCTTTAAGCAAGCGCAGAGTGATTGAACCAACAAATTCGGCAGTGTCAGCCAGTACTACGGCAAAATCGTAAGTCACTCTTGGGTCTGTTTTCTGATTGGCAAAACAGCAATTCATAAAATTGCGGGTCTGCTCTTCAGTGTTGGGGCCCCACTGCATAAATTTCACCACTTCGGTATCTGATGAATAAGCATGTACATGATCAAAATCAGCTTCCAGTAAAGACCTCAAAATCAGTCTGGGTGAGCGAAGCGGCGGCACTGTTTCAAGTGATTTAACGGGGGTATTAGAAGAACTCATTGGTTTACCTTTTAGACTTTAGTACAAAACTTTTAAGATTGAGGGAAGAAGAGATAATCGGTGCCGTCGGGTGAAGGGCGAATCACCACCACTTTGCCCTCGGTGCGCTTGGGTCGCCCGTTTCTATACAGTTCGTTGTACATGTGCGTCACCGCGTCTTCGGGCACCACTCTTTCGCGATTACGGTTGCGCTCGAGGCAGGTGGCCAGTGGAATGTCGAGGAGCCAGAGTTGTACGTCATCGTAGGCAAATTTGGCGGCGCGATCAAGAATTTGTTTGCGGTGCAAAGGTTTTAAATTTGTGTTGTCTACGATGATGCTTTTCTTTTCTCCCATGGCTGCTTCCAGGCGTTCAAAGAATATTTCAAAAACTTTTTCAGGTTCACCTTGCGTGATGGCATCGCCATAAAGTTCTTGTCTGATGCTGTCGGCATTGAGGCAGTGAAAGCCTTTGGCGATGATTCTTTGCGATAGAGTGGTCTTACCAGAACCGGGAATACCCACAAGTAGTATTAGCTTTGCCACGCTAAACCTCCATCTCTTTTTCGCGGGGCAATTTTTTTGCCGCCGTTTCTTCTTTGATCCATCTCATCCAGACAGAAACAATAGCGATGGTGGAGAGAACGTAGAGAGCGATGAAACCCACTTTCCATGTCTCTTGATCAGATCTTTGCATTTGCATGCGGGCATCGAGCCACGGGTTTTCGTAAAAAGTCATGCCGACAACGGCAAAGAAAACACCGGTACTGAGATAACTGACGCGGGCCCATTTGGTAAATGTTTTCCATGACCAAATGGTCTGTAATATATAGCCCAGGCCAAATAGACTGATGGTGATGCCATAGTGCTGATAGCGGCCCATGGTGAAGAATTTTTGTAGCGGTGTGAGATAGACCGCGACGGCGATGGCGCTGAACAGGCCAATCATGCAATAACGCTGGCTTCTGCGCCAGAGCGTGCTCAGTGCTGATTCTTGATTGTGGCCTGGTTTGGCTCCGCTGCCGCCGGCTTCTACTTCTGTCATTTCAACGCCAGACCCTCGATGGCCAGCCAGCGACTGGTGGCCGGTTCGTGCTGGTAAGCCACTTTGCCGCCCCACAGAGTCAGTACTGTGCGCCCTTTAATCATGCGACCATTGAATGGTGAGTTTTCACTTTTCGAAGTCGCTTTGCGAGCATTGTAACACCAGTGATCCGCCGGATCGAAAAGTGATAGATTGGCTGCGGCACCGACTTTTAAGTTTGGTTCGGTGATACCAAGAATGCGGGCCGGCGCTGTTGTAAATTTACGCACCACTTCTAATAACGACAGACGCTCAGTCGCTGGCAGACTCTCACCAGCGAGGCGCTCCAGGCAAAGAGCAAAGGCTGTCTCCAGGCCGATAACTCCGCAGGGCGCGCCGTTAAATCCCTTTTCTTTTTCTGCCATTGTATGCGGTGCGTGGTCTGTGGCGATGGCGTCAATCACTCCCGATTTTAAAGCTTGAACGAGCGCGTCTTGATCATGCTTTGAGCGCAAGGGCGGGTTCATCTTAAAGTTGGCATCGTAGCCAGGGATCTCACTATCAGTCAGAGTCAAATGGTGGGGAGTGGTATCACAAGTGACCGGCAGGCCGTCGGCTTTGGCCCGTTCAATCAGTTTAATAGAGGCGCTGGCGGACACATGAGCAAAATGCAGTGCGGCACCGGTGACGCGTACCACTTCTATTTCTCTGGCTATGCAAGCGGCTTCAGAGGCGGTGGTGACACCGGCCAGACCTTTGGCTGTGGCATAGACTGATTCGTTCATGGTGCCTGCGCCCGAGAGATCTTTGTCTTCAGGATGGCTGACAATCAGCGATCCGAGCGCTTTAGATTGTTCAAGGGCGCGGCGCATCACCGCCAAATTGCTCAAGGGCAATCCGTCATCTGAAAAAGCCACTGCTCCCAATTGGCTCAATATGGCCATTTCAGTCAGTTCGCTGCCGGCCATATTCTGAGTGACGCAGGCAATGGGCAGAACTTCTATTAATGCTTTCTCTTTGATGATTTGCAAAAGCTTGGTGAAAATGGCGGCATTGTCGATGGGTGGAACCGTGTTGGCCATGGCCACAACTGTGGTGTAGCCGCCGGATGCAGCTGCCAGTGTGCCTGTGGCCACGTCTTCTTTAGCACTCTGGCCGAGATCGCGCAGGTGGGTGTGCAGGTCAATAAAGCCGGGCAAGAGCCAGAGATTCTCGCCGTCGAAAACTGTTTCAGAATCTTTTATTACCAGCTTGCCGCATTTTTCAATGGCGCTGATGATGCCGTTGTCGATGCGTATATCGCAAAGCTCTGCTTTTTTATCGCCTTTAAAATTTGGGTCGCAGGGCTGACAATTTTTGATCAACATAGTATTGCCCTGTTTATAGTGCGGCTTGAGTAAGATTAGGAAGATTGAGCTGGTAACTGTTCTGATGATTTAGAAGCAGGGTGAGAACGGCCATGCGACTGAGAATGCCGTTTTCCACCTGAGTTAGTATGCAAGAAATAATCGGGTCTTCCGCCAGGGCGTCTGTAATTTCTACACCGCGGTTAATCGGGCCGGGATGAAGGATGCGCACGCTGGAAGCAGCCAGCCGAATGCGATCATGATCAAGGCGGTATTGCTTGCGATATTCGTCCAGGCCGGCAATTAAGCCCTGAGCTTGACGTTCTAATTGCAGGCGCAGGCAAATGATGAAGTTGGCATTTTTAATTGCTGCCTCCAGTCGGTGGTGCACAACGGCACCCATTTCGGGGTCGGCAAAAGTTTCAGGCACGAGCGCCGGTGGCCCGGCCATGTGCACTTCGGCGCCAAGTTTTTTCAGCAGCCACAAATTAGAACGGGCCACGCGCGAATGAGTGATATCACCGACGATGGCAATC
This sequence comes from Candidatus Obscuribacter sp., assembly GCA_021772135.1. GTDB lineage: Bacteria > Cyanobacteriota > Vampirovibrionia > Obscuribacterales > Obscuribacteraceae. The sequence continues at coordinate 8,597 of JADYXQ010000242.1, read as the reverse complement.
TTTTTGCCCTTCAGTGTATTTTCGCACAAACGCTTTTCAATTTTTCCACTACTGCCTGAAGCTGCGAAAGAGGGCAGCTCGCCCAGGCTTTCCAGAATTGTGTATAAATCAAGTAGCCCCTGTGATGGGTGAGCGTGCCAACCGTCGCCGGCATTAATCACATGAATTTTGTCGCCTACCGCAGATGCCAGATCGACAGGAGCCCCTGACTGGCTGTGCCTCATTACAATGGCATTGACGCCCATGGCCCATAAATTGAGGGCAGTATCCTCGAGACTTTCCCCTTTGGCCGCCGATGATGTGTTGACGTCGAGATTGACCACCGTCGCTCCCAGCTTGCGGGCTGCCAGGTCAAAACTGGTGCGTGTGCGAGTTGAGTTTTCATAAAACAATGTGGCGACAGTGGTGGCGCTTAGTATCGTCTGTGGTGGCTTCTTGTGAAACTGATTATGTTTGTAATAGTTGGCCAGGGCCAGACAAACGGTAATTTCATCCAGACTGAGAGGTCTGGTGTCGAGCAAATGTCGACGCTCACGCCAGGCTTGCGCCTCGGCCAGCCCGTCGAGGGTTTCCACCAGCTTGGAAACAGGGGAATTATTTTTTGTCAGCATGCCAGAATTATGAAAGGCTGGCCGGTCTCTGTCAAATCATGGCAATGCTATATTTAAGGTTGCCAATCAGCCGACTTAGCTACGGAAGAAACAAATGGCGGCAACCTATTCAGCCGACGAAATTATCGAGTTAACCGGAGCAAGAATGGCTGCCGGCATGACTCCTGACGAGGCCGGTGAAATTGCCGTTGATACACGAATTGATCTCACCGGGGCATGGTTTGTCGCTTTGACAGGCAAAAACTATGACGGTCACGACTTTATCGGCGACGCTTTTTCAGCCGGAGCCCTCGGTTGCATCGTTGCCGACCGGCCGAGCTATCCCATCGCCGCCACTTCTTTTCCGCTTTTAGCCGTAGATGACACCGAAATTGCCCTCGGTCTTCTCGCTCGCAACTGGCGCCGCCGCACTCGCAAAAAAATCGTGCTGGTAGCCGCGTCGAGCCTGAGTCAGGTGTCACAAATGGCGCACACCTTATATGAAGATCTGGACGCCGCTCTGGAGCAGACGCCGTCGACGGTTTCCTCATCGAGCGACTTCTCGGCACCATCGCCTGAGGCCCCCAAACGCGGGCCGCATCTCTCCACTCAATTTTCTCTTGATCCGGCCGGTGCCTTCCCGCAAGCCGGTGCGCCTTTTTATGTCGGTGAAGATCAGGTGCAATCGCTTTTGACCAACTGGAAGCTCAATGCCGCCGACATACTGACTCGTTTTCTCAATTTGCCTGACGAAGTGGAATATCTGGTGGCGGACTTTGCCCCCACACGGCTCGACAGCGCCCTCTGGCTCATTGAAGAGCTAGCCCCAAATGCGCTGCTGCTGGCCGAAGACAGCTATGACTTTGCCCGCATTACCGAAGACCCGCTGCTGCTCAAAGAAAAAATGATTGAGGCGATCGTAGCCGCCAAAGGCCAGGCCTTTACTGACAGTGCAGCTATGGCGGATAAATTTCAAATTAGGCTGCTCGCCAATTCTGATTATCAGCCGGTCTTGAAGCAGTTAGGACTTTAGTCAGGCAGGGCGTCTGGCAATAATTAAACGGGTGTGTGAAACCAACCGATACAGATTTCTTGTCAGCCACATGGTGCCGGGCAAAATGTAGAGTACGGCGGCGAAGCGGCCGAAGGGCAGATTTTTCAAAATCATCGGTATGGCCTCTGGGCCGTACCAGCGCTCGTTATTGTCGTCGATTAAAAAGAGGCTCCAGCGCGAATCGTCGAGATCTTGAATCAGCTGGCGGGCGGTGCCGCTATTTGATTCGCGATCAACAAAAGTGAAGAGCTGTGTGCGATCCCATAGCTTGAGCAGCGCGCCCAAACGATTGACGACAAAACAGCGTTCGTCACAAACGATTGTGAAAGATAAGGATTCCCGGCAATGTATGGCTTTTTGGTCCATTGCACACACCCTGGATGTAAATTGTAGATTTTTGACGTTGGGCAAAGCTTAGCAGAAATTCAGCTTCTCTACATCCTTTCTGGTGCCAATAAATATCTTTTTTTGCCTTCAGCGTCAGGAATTCAACCCGCCTTGTCAAGCGATAAGCGCGAGCTTGTTCAGCTTTTCGCCACAGTGGGTAAAATCAGAAATATTGATATGAGCGCGCGAGGCGATTTAAATGTTTCTGGATGAATATCAATTTCTCACCGAAGTATTGATTCCCTTTTTGCAAAAAAATTGGGACGACATCGATCTGGCCGAGTCAGCTGATGGACAAAGCGACGGTCGCTTGACCAAAGATGAACTGGCTTCGGCTCGCGATCGCGCTATCGCTCGCGGCGATTTCGAGGCCGCCAATGTTCTGGCTGAACTGTCTTTTCGCTATGATGCCATTTGCGAAGCCTACGCTGACTCCAGCGGTTCACAGAGCGAATCCAGTGCCGGTATTTCGCAGGCTGACATATCGGTTTATACACAGCTCTGGAATCCTGAATATCGTCAGCGAGAAGGTCAGCCCACCCCAGAAAAATGGATGGAGTAAGGAGGTCATTTTTGCCAGTGCTGCCGGCTTGTCTGCGCTTCGCCGGCATTTCTTGCTGCGCACTTCTAACAGTCAGCGCTTTAAGCGCTTGCAGTAAGGCTTCTAGCGACACTGATAATAAAGAAAAGACTGCAGTAGCCCATGGCCGCATTCATTTTGACAAAGAGAAAGTAGATTTAGGAAAAGTGGAAGCGGCCGCTCAAGTGCCCTGCTCTTTCACCATTTCTAATGCTGGTGGTGCCATGCTCCATGTCACTGAAGCCAAGTCGGAGTGCGGTTGTACCGCGACAAAATTTAAAGGAGCATTGCTTAAGCCCGCGGGCACGGTAAAGCTCGACATCTTAGTGGATACCACTATGAAGCAAGGTGCGGTGACTAAAGACATGGTGGTCTATTCTGATGATAGGGAGCGTCCCATAGTCAGGCTCTACATCACCATGGACGTCAAAAATGCCCATGGACAAATGAGCTTGAAGGACCGCACCAAAATTTTTACCGCTGAGACCTGCAAGCGCTGCCACGTTGATGAAGGAGTAGGACAGTTCGGCAAAGAATTGTTCGAAGCCGACTGCGCCATGTGTCATCGCCGCCAGGAGAGCGGCATTCTTTCTGGTCCATTAATCGAATCGGTAGATTATTCCGACGCGCTTTTAAGTGCGCATGCTGCTGATGTCATTGCCCACGGCAGCAAGAACAGCCCTTCTATGCCCGGTTTTCTCGTGGATGAAGGTGGGCCCCTGGCGCAAGAGCAGATTGGATCGCTGGTCAATTATTTAAAAACTGCCGCCAAAAACAAGACGCTCAAATAGTTTTTAATTGTCGGGAACGGGCAAAATCACTTCGATTTTGTCGCCCTTGCGAATGAACCCGCTTTTGCTTACTATTCCGACCACGCCCCGGATGTGCCAGGCAGCTTTGACAAAAGTCTGAGGAGTAATGCCACTATGGACAGTGGCTATGGCTTTGCCCGCCTGCGTACATGGATCGTTTTCAGCTTCGACAAAAAGTTCGGCGTCAGAAAATTTTAAAAGTGCGCCGCGCGGCAAAAGGGTAAAGTTTTCAATGCCGGAGACAATAAGATTAGGGCCGAGCAAGGCGCCGTCGAGATTTTCTAAAGCAAGATTTTTTCTAATCAGGTCTAATTCTTCAATTGAAATTGCTGACCATTGCCGCCAGTTGCGAATCATGGTGCCTCTGACAATGCCCTTATCGCGCCCGTCCGCTTTCTTCTGTGCGCCGCTGTGCCTGTCGCCCGCTATGCCGTCTACGTGCACTTCCAACGATGCACACTCTTCTTTGCGCACGCCGTTATTTCTGCCCACATATAAAGATTCTACTCGGCCGGAATGCATGAATAGATGCTACCTGTGTTGATGCTACCTGTGTTGATGCTACCTGTGTTGATGCTACCTGTGTTCTCCCACTTCGCGCACTTCGTCGGTTTTGTAGCCGTCTTTATTTAGCTCGCTAAGCGCTTTTTGAAGAAAGGCCGGATTCATTCTGCTATTAAAGTTCACCGCCGCCGGTATCAACTTCGCTTTGAGCATTGCGTCAGAGTAGGTTTGAGCCAGGGTGAGGTCGCCTGGTTGCAACTCGATATGCACATCAGTGGGCTTGACTGCTTTTGTGTTCGGTTCAATCACGCCTATGAAAGGCAAAACTTTGGCATCGATTTCGGCAGCCGCCGTATACCATTGGTCGGCTTCTTTGGCATGGGTGGCGGTGTAATGATTGGCTTGAATATACGATTTAAGCAATTTGACGACTCTATCTGGAGCGCTGTCGGCAATTGATTTGCGCACAGTAATAACTCCCAGATGGCGCTCTGAGTTTATAACTTTGCCCAGGTCTTTTGAAAGCAGAATGCCGATTTGCGGCTCCCATGCGGCTACAGCGTCAACGCTGCCTTTTTGCATAGCGCTGGCTTGCTCACCAGGTTTTAAATTGACCAGTTTGACTTTGTCAGCGCCTTCACCGATTTGCAAATCGTTTTTGGCTAGTAACTCAAGCACGTATGGATGTGCGCCGCTGGTAAAAAGGACGCCAATACTTTTGCCTTTTAAACCGCGCACTGATTCAATTTTTGCACCTTTGCGTGCCACCACTGATAGTGGGCTGTCGACTAATCGTCCTACGACGACCCAATCCTCGCTGGCACTAAGCAGACTTACAGTGGGAACGAGAGCATTGCTAACGCAATCAATATCGCCGTGCAGGGCTGCTTCGTTGAGCTCTGGGCTGGTAGGGTAACCGTGCAAAACCATGGGCATTCCGTACAGGTCGGTAATATTTGTATGGTTGAGAGATTGCATTAGCTGACCGGCGGAAGCCCAAGAAGTCACCCAACCAATTTGCAGTGGCTTAGAGGCGTCGGGAGCAACGGCTTTTTTGTCGACAGTTGGTGAACAGGCGGTTAAGGCCGAAACTGCCAACAAGGTTGCAAGAGTGGTGGTGACGCGGGAATTAACTGGAGCGAACCGGACTAAATTGAGGAACTTCATCTCTGGCTCAACTCCTGATTAAAATTGACTGAATGCAGAAGTGTATCTAAATGCAGCAGCGCGTAGTTGGGTTTTCTCTACTTTGTGAAGTGAGTTGTGAAGTGAGACCCTTTATCGTGATTTGCCGCAATAAGGGCGTTGGCATCTCAAGGGGAAGGCTCGAAAGCCTTCCCCTGTGGTGTTTTTGTCGTCAACCGTTAACGGTACATCGATCGGACCATTGGGCTGAATCTTTCAACAGTTAACAGTTGATGGATCACCAACTTTGATGCGCCGAGACTCTTTACTAGTCGAATTTTGACCATCTGCAAATTGAATCTTTTTAGGCCTTGTGATTAGCCACACGGCACAGAGAATCACAGCAGAAGCAATAATTGTCTGGCCTGTCACAGCCTCACCCGCCAGCGCCCATCCTAAGAATACGGCCACCACCGGGTTAACGTAAGCGTAGCTGGAGACGCGAGTAGGAGCGGCGTTCTTAATCATGTAGAGATAAGCAGTGAACGCTACGATCGAACCGAAGACGATCAGGTAAACGAAAGCCAACCATGATTTAGTGCTGACTTCAGCTATTTGAAAGCCATTGTGTTCGCCCAGTGCCAGCGAAATTAAGAGCATGATTGCTCCACCGCTTGCAGTTTGCATGCCGGCAGACTGCAATTGCGATTCGGGCAGTTTAGCGCTTCTGGCATAGAGAGAGCCTGCGGCCCAACCGAGCGAAGCCAGTGTCACCCAGAGGACGCCGACATAATCGATTGGTGCTGAACTGGAGCCGTGGCCTGGTCCAAGCAACAAGGCCATGCCGATTACACCGACCATGAGACCGGCTACAGTAAAGCGTCCTGGCACAATCCCGCCTGGTCTGAGCCATTGCATCAAGACAACATAGATTGGCATTGCTGCCACCATAAGCGATACCAGGCCTGATGGAATCGTTGCCGCAGCGATGACAACCCCGCCATTGCCGAGCACAAATAGGAGCACGCCAATAATCGAAGCGCGGAACCATTGCCCGGCAGTGGGATGTTTTACACCGTTACGAGTGGCATAAAGGTAGAGAACGGCTCCAGCTATAAGGTAGCGAGCGCCGGACATCAAAAATGGCGGCAGGCATTCCAAGCCGAAACGAATAGCCAGGTAGGTTGAACCCCATATTAAGTACACTGCTGTGAAAGCGGCAAAGAGCCTGACCTTATCTGACTTTAAATCTATATTGAACATGTGGCACCGGATTCCTTGAATCATCACTGAGCGCCGTCAAACGGCATCGATCGGCTCAGTTTTTCTGCTCGCTTACAACCTAATTGAATTTGGCGTTTGCGAAATATTACCTAACGAAATACAATCATAAGGGTTGATTGGCTAATTGCATAAGACTCTGAATAGAATTAGTTACCTTTGGCAAGCGGGCAGGTTCATGGATGATATCGACGAAAAACTATTAGGTTTGTTGAAAAAGGACGCCAAGAAAAAGTATTCGGATCTGGCCGAAATTCTCAATCTTTCTCCGCCGTCGGTGCACGCGCGGGTGAAAAAACTTGAACAAATGGGTGTGATTCGCGGCTACAGCATCGATCTTGATCCGCAAATGCTTGGGCTCAAGCTTTGCGCCTTTGTGCGTGTCACCATCGAAGCGATTTCAGCCACTGGTCTGGCTAAGTGTCTTATGGTCTTTCCTGAAGTTGAAGAATATTACATTGTCGCCGGCGAAGAGTGCGTTTTGCTCAAGGTGCGCACGGCAGACACAGCTGCGCTTTCTGCTTTTTTAGACCGCATGCGTGAAATTAAAGGGGTGAAAAAAACAATCACCAGTGTGGTTTTGACCACACCTCTTGAGCGTGGAGTAACTCCGCGGCAGGACGATTTTTAAAGACTGGGCATTTCATAATTTGTCAGTGTGTGCAGGCGCTCAATCATTTGCTTTTTTGGAATTAGCGGCAGAATCAAGTCTCTAAGCCAGCAGACCAGGGCGGACTGACTGAGAGAGTCAGCTTGCGCCTTGCGTGATTGCATGACGTAGTTGGCTGTTCTTCTCATGCGGGCTAATTCATAATTACGCAGTGCCTTTACATAGTTATTTTCGCTTTTTATTGCATAGGCCAGTGCTACAGAATCTTCCATGGCCTGACAGCCGCCTTGGCCCATAAAGGGCACCATCGGATGTGCTGCGTCACCCAGTAATGTCACCAGGCCAGTGCCCCAAATTGGTGAAGGGTCACGGTCATACAAGTCGTGAGCAAGAATATCCGCTTCTGCTGTGGCTTCAATTAGCGCGTTGACCGGCCCTGGCCAGCCGACAAAAGCTTGACGAACATCTTTTTTGCTCCTTCTGCCCTGCACACCTTGGGTATCGGCAACGGCGCCAAACCAATAAGTTTTGCCTTTACCGATAGGAAAAGCGCCAAATTGAATGCCTTTGCCAAAGACCAACAATCCTGATTCGTCGGCGATGCCACCTTGTTGTGGCGAACTTACACCGCGCCAGGCATAACAGCCCGCGTACGGAGGTTCGCCATCATCCAATAATTGTTTGCGCACTGCCGAATGCAATCCATCTGCTCCGATAAGAAATTCAGCCGCAGCAGTGGGGCCGTCCGCAAACGTGCATATAATTTGACCGGACTCTTGCTCGAAATTTGTCAGCACTTTCCCCAGGTGGATATTTTCTCTTCCCGCTTTGGCTGCCAGGGCCCGCTGCAGCTCAGCGCGGTGGATAGCAATCGATTCGAGGTCAATGCCTAAGCTCGTTAAATCCAGTTCTACAAGGGTTTTGCCGGCACTGTTTTTGTAGATTCCACTGCGGGCGTAGCTGCCTGCCGCTGCAACACTCTCAAATACGTCCAGCGTCCGCAATGCTTTGACTGCGTTCGGATAGAGAATAATTCCGGCGCCAATATCTTTTAGGTCTGCGGTTTTCTCGAAGACGGCAACGTCAATTCCAACTTTGCCCATAGCTATGGCGGTGGATAAACCGCCAATTCCTGCTCCAATTATGATTGCCTTTGCCACCAGTCGAGAATCCTTCGGTCGTAAAAAGCTAGCCTTTAATACAGCTCGCAATCATAGCTGCTCGAATATCGTTTTTTTTGTGCTCGGAAACAGGAATTAATAGACCGGTCTAATAATCGATTTGGAAAAAGAAAAAGCAAGGAGGCAGCCGAAAAGCTGCCCCCCTGCCAATTTATTTCATCAACCGTTAACGGTACACGGTACAGAAATCTATTCAGAATCGACCCTGCGACCATTCTTAAAGAGTCGATTAATGGCGGCAGACCTCTCACGACGAATGTCGTTCATGGTCGGGCAGGTTTGACCAGCCATCGCTTCCAGCTGCTTGATGCGCACCGGAATGGGCGGATGGTTTTCACCGATTTCTTTCCACCAGCGGCTGAAGCGGCCACCAATGGTTTTTGGCTCGTGGTCCTCGTCCTCGTAGAGACCGAAGAAGAGCATGGGAGCAAGGCCACCCATCATCATTTTCAACTTGAGCATCACCATGTTGC
>JADYXQ010000241.1 GCA_021772135.1 Candidatus Obscuribacter sp. | reverse complement strand
GTAGTGGTAGTGGTAGTGGTAGTGGTAATGGTAATGGTAATGGTGTCCTCACAGCTTTGTTCGCCGCTCTAATCATATTGGCATGTACCGCCAGTGTGATTGCGGTGAGCGAGAAGAACCAGGGTGAAAGAAATTACTGGGCTTTGACCAACTATGAAGATCGCCAGTTTGCCGACGTTAAGGCGGCTCTGGCAAAGGGCGGGCTATCGCAATCAATGTGGCCTCGCGCCAGGCAACTAGCGGTCGTCTATCGTCAGCAAAATAAAATGGCAGAGGCGGCAAATATTTACCGCATACTCTGGCCACTTGAGAAAAATCCAGATGATTTTATCGCCCTGGCATTAGACCTGGCATCTGTTTATAGCGATATGGGCGGGTTCGCCAGCGCTCTTCCTATCTACAAAGAAGTTTTTGCATACGATAAGCGTCTGGGCAAAGACAATTCTGTTATTGCCAGAGACTACAATAATCTTGCCGTTTGCTACCGTGCAATGGCATCGACTAGCGCCGACCCCGCTGTGAGAACGGAAAATTTGTTGCTGGCAGAGCGCGAGAGCAATTTAGCCTTGAGCACTGCAGGTGGTGCTAGCAATTTAATTTCGTTCAATGCCGCTATGATCGAACGCGACAAATCGGGAGCGGCATTTGATGATCCTGCGAGAATGGCCTTCTTTCATTTGAACAAGTAAGGCCTGAACGCCTTATAAATATCTCCAGCAACCTTGCGACGAATGACAACCGCCGCACAGCCAATTTGCCTCGGGCCAGTTAGAATATAAAAACTGTGGTAATGGAGAGATTTAATGAAGGCTGTTGGAGCAATATGCGCTTTTATGCTTTGTGGCTTGGGCTCCATACAGGCGGCGCAGAGCCAGTACCTGGACCAGAATCAGGGACAAAATGGTCAATTTGCGGCTCAAAACGGCGGTCAAGCATTCGCCCCACCGAGCCAGCCGGCTAATTCGGCGCCGGCCACTAATGCTGCCCAGTTGAAGCAATGGTTTAGCCGTTACGACCAGGTGCGTAAGCAAGCCCAGATGACGGCGGGCGAAAAAGATCGCGCTGACAATATTTTGTCGCAAGGTCTGTCGATTTTTATTGCCGGTCCCAACAAAGTGCAAGCGCAGAAGTTACTCACCGGTCTGGTGTCCAAATATCAGGTCGCTATTGGCCAGATGAAGGGTCTTCCTCTTTATCCTGAAACTTCAAAGTTGCACCGTGGGTATTACCAGTATTTCTCCGACGCTCGCACACTTTTTTCTGACTATTTACTAGTACAAAACGATTTGATGGCCAAAGATCCGCGCACAGGCAAGCGAGTGATGCCGCAATTGATGGAGCGCAAGAACAACTTAGAAAATCTTGAGCGTCAAATTAAGCAGCTCGACGGCGAGTTGCGCAGTCAATATGGTATTGCTCGATATAACGGTTAGCACTTGGTAAATTGATCGCTGATTTTTAAAGCGGCACTGTCGCTTTTTTCTCATAGAGTTTGCGAATAGTATTTAAATCGCGCTGCGAAATGCGCGAGTGTTCGTCTGTAATCGGAAACATCAAATCACCCTTACCGGGGCTGTGACCGAGTAAGCCCAGGGCGTGACCCAGTTCGTGAGCGACGATATTGCGCAGAGTTAAATAGCGTATGTCGGCATCTTTGGTATCAATCAGATCTAAGTTGATTTCAATTTCTTGTGGTGGCACTGTATATTTGGGCCCGCGACTGGGAATATAGAGCGGCACAGGAATGGCTCCCACAGACAAAAGCGAAAGGCGGCCGGATGGTTTTTTTGTCCATTTGGTGACAGTGTGACCACCAAGGGTGCTGTCGTGCGAATCAGCTTTATTACCAAGATGGGCCCAGGTCAGTCTGATTCTGGCATCGTCGGGTCTGGCCAGCGGTGCAAATTTGATCATGCCGTCGCTGCGTCTTTCCCAGTCGCCGCATGCGGCCAGCGCTGCTGCTGTATAACCACCGTCGGCAGATGCGGCGATATTAATTGTCACCGGCATTTTTTCAAATTTGAAAACTCGATTTTTAGAAGCTTGCATCACCGTGTCGAAATAGTCTTCTTCGATTGGTGCATTTTCACCGGCTGAAGCCGGCCCCGGTTCAACGCGAAAGAAGTGTGAGGGAAAAGTATTGGGCACCGCCACGGCTCTGGTTAAATTGGCCTTCTTAATCAAATCGCTGATGCGCTCTTTGCTTTCTCTGGAAGGTTCTCTTACAGCCGCTGCTTGTTGAGGCGGCTTAGAATTGTTCGATTGAGAGCGCTGTTGCAGAGCGCCTATTCTTTCAAATATCGAACCTGTGCCGTAAGCACCAAAGGCTCTGAGTTCGAGGCCTTGCAGCCTTTGTAAAATCGATTGGCCCGGTGGCGCGCCGTAACCCATGTTTGACTCAAGGCCGGCTAATTGTTCAGGCAAAGACATGGAGCTTTGAGCGCTCGCGGCCGTGGTGGCGCAGGCGATTAAAACTACGCTTAAAATAAAAAGTCTAGTCACTGCTCGCAGTTAAATTGAGTTCAGTCATTGACTCATCGATAAACTGGCTCAGTTTGAGCCTGACAGCTTCTTGTATGCGCACCAGTTCGCGTGAATAACAATAGAACTCAGCGCCAGTCTGTTGGTCGAAGCTCATTGAGAACAAACCGTTCATTGGGTCTGCCATTTCATCAAGCTGAGACTCAAGCTGTTGCATGCCGATATTGCAAAAAATGCTTTTTTCTAGAAGCTGCGGTTCGTTGGCCTTGGCCAGTTTGCCGTTATTGTCTAAAATGCCCCAGGTGCCGCTAAGGAAGCGAAACACCGGCATTTCGAGCTCAGGCTGTTTTTTCACCGGGGCAAGCAACTGCACGATTTTGGAGAAACTGGGCCGTTTGACCTCTTTCTCGCCAAGTGTTTCCAGATCTTCCGGGCGATAGCCTAAAAGTTCGCGATTGAGCCAGAGCAAGCGTGCTTCAGGTAATTTGCCGCGCAAAGCTCGGGATACTAGAAGCAACCCGTCTGAAACACTTAAGTCTTTGACGGCAAGCTGTTCGCGAATGCGATTGAGTTGTTGGTACAGCATAATTACCGTATTCGACTCTACTAATTGAGATGAAACCGCTCTGCGTGCCCGTCGGCACCATAATTGGTGGCGTTGGCCCTAAGTCTGCAAGTGGCTATATAATCATTTTAAGGCATAAATGAAATTTTCAGGTGATTCCAGGGTAATTTACAAAACTTATGATAGTTTTAAGATCGCGAGCCCTTGAGGCTTGCGAAATATCCCTGGATAGACGTAGATACGAGCATTAGTTGGATACACGCTTACAAGAACTGGCTCACGCCAGGTACAGTCAAAAGGCGTTTTTAGGCGCGCTATTTGACTTGGCTTTAGACGAGCAGTGGTTCGATCTGCAACATATGGTGCAGCATGACATGGCCAAAGCAATCATCGCTGACTATTCCTATGAGATGGGCCGCGACTATCTCAATCAAGACTTGTTTTTCAATTGCTGGGAAGAAGTAATTGACGTCGGTTGGACCACCTTCTGTCTTCATACCGGTATGACACGAGAGAAAGTTGATACCAGCCTGGCTCAGCTAAGAGAAGGCATTTAATTTTACTTTGCCTGGGGCGCGCTCACTTCGGTGTAGCGAACAACCATGGCCAGGCCACCAGGAAAACGGGGGTTGGCATTTTGTTTAGGTAATTCAGAAGCCAGTGACCAGACGCCCGGATTGTTAGCGGCAAATTCTAAATCGACGCGGTCAGCCGCATTTACCGTGATCGTGTCGCGCGTAATGTGCGGCTCCATGGCATCGGATCCGTTCTGGGCAATTACTTCAAAGCGGTGGCCGCTCAAATGCAGTGGCACTGCTTCGTCCATATTATTAATAACATGCAATCGCACGCGCTCGCCGTTGAGGACATTTAGAGGCGGAGCAAATGGCGCGGTTTTGTCATTGATAAGATAGACATTTTCACCCGTGCCGGGGGCGCCTGTTTCCTGACGGCTTAAGAACAGCACCATTTCTTTGTTTACTTCTTTGGTGCGTAAACGAGGATGTACGATGATTGCGCCAAACATTCCCTTGAAGCGCTGATCTTGATGAATGATTTGCGGATGATAAAAATAAGTGCCCGGTGCTCCGGCAATGAATTGATAGACAAAAGTTTCGTCTGGTTTGAGAAAACGTTCAGGAGCTGTGGTGGCACTGCCGGCCCTCGGCAGACCGTCAACTTTTTGCGGCAGAATCATGCCATGAAAATGCATTGATGTTGGAGTTTTTAAATTGTTGTGCAGCACAATGCGCGCAGGGTCGCCTTCACGCAAATGAATTTCAGGGCCGGGCATTTTGCCGTTGTAGGTGAGTATCTTGCTGGTCTTTTTATTGCCGGCATCAAACACCGACTCTCCGGCAAACAAATGCACTTCTTGCACGGGGTTTTGCCCGCTACCAAGCTGCCGAGCCATGTCGGCATTGGCGCCGCTGGTCAGTTGACTCATGGCGCCCATTGCGTCTTTAACCTGACCTTTAATGTCTTTCATTTCGTTGCGCATATCTTCAAGTTCAAGTTTTTCTTGCGCTTGTTCTTGAGCCATGTCGCCCATCTCACTGAGACCGGCAGCACGAGCGGTATCAGTGTCAATTACAGTTGAACAAATCAGTAAGCCGGCTAGTAAAAAAAACCTTTTCATTCTTTTTTACCCCGGGCGACAAGTGTTGCCACCGGCGCGTGAGTGACGATTTTATTGGCGACTTCGCCCATGAGAAAATGTTTGATAGCGCCTTTGCCCTGCGCACCGATGACAATTAGTTGAGCATTGACTTCGCCTGCTGCCTTGATTACTTCATTGGCCGGCAGACCGGTTTTCAAAACTATTTCAATATTTTTGAAACCATGCTCGCTTAAAACTTTATTGGCGGTGGCGAGATAAACTTCTCCTTCCATCATCAAGTTTTCTTCCATCTGTACCGAAAATGATCGTGGTGTCATCGCCGCCACCATTGTCGATACGCTGGCCACATGTATAAGATGAATTCTTTTGCTTTGAATTTTGCCGTTCAGTTTTAGCATGGCGGCTTCAACAGACTTGAGGCAGTTGTCTGAACCGTCAATGGCCACAAGCACATTTTCAATGCCATTAACACTAGTGGTGTGATGCTTTCTCAAAACCAGAGTAGAACAAGGTGCGTGCCTGGCCACATGAGCAGAAGTGCTGCCCATCATAAACTGATCGTCAGCGCGCGGGCCTGACGATACCACTACTAATTCTTTTTTCTCGTCTAGTGCCGCTTGTTCGATCATATAAGCGGGAGGGCCGGTGACGATTTCAACTTGCACCTTGGCACCAAGCGCGTCCAGCCGCTTTGCTAACTCATTCAATACCGGCTTTGCTTGCGTTTCAATGGCATTGCCGATATCGCCCGGCAAGTCGGCCTGGGTGGCAAGCACTCTTTCATAAGAAGGCAATTCTTCTTTGACATAGATCAAATTAATGGTGCTGCCGCTCAGTGGCACCAGCGAGGCCAGCTGCTCGACGTCGAACCAATTGAGCGAAGGCTCTAAAGTCTCGCCCGATTTTTCTGCCGCATTTAAATAAGATTGAGAAACGTCGGCGGCAATCAAAATATTCATTGGATCTTAATCTCTTTATTGTCTATGCATTTAGTTCAGTGTTACCGAGAATGCAATTGTAGCAAGGTGGCCGGTGAGCAGCAGCACGTAGCGAAATAGCCGCACATCTTTTCAGCCGATTGACCGCTTGTTGCACTTGGCAAGGCCGTAACGGTTGGCGAATATTTAAGGGCGAAAAGCCCGGGCTGAGTTATTAATAGTAGACAATTAGGCTTTGCCGGCGCGGAGGAAACTTTTTGATAGATCGATATACCAGGCCTGAGATGGGCGCCCTCTGGTCAATTGAAGCCAAGTTTCAGACATATCTCGATGTTGAGATTGCCGTCTGCCAGGCTCAACACGATATGGGTTTAATTCCTGCTGCCGCGCTTGCTGATATTAAAAGCAAAGCCCGTTTTGATGTGGCACGCATCGATGAGATTGAATTACAAGTCAAGCATGACGTTATCGCTTTTCTCACCAGCGTCGGCGAAAGTGTCGGTGATTCAGCGCGATATATACACATGGGCCTGACCAGTTCTGATGTGATTGATACTGCCCTGGCGCTGCAAATGAAGCGGGCGGCTGAATTGTTGCAAGCCGGTCTGGCCAAGCTCACCGAAGCGGTGCTCAAGCAAGCGCGCAAGCACAAGCATACTGTGATGGTAGGCCGTTCTCATGGCATTCACGCTGAGCCCATTACTTTTGGTTTTAAAATGGCTGTCTGGTTGGAAGAATTGAGACGGCATAAAACTCGCCTCGAGCAGGCCGTAGAGATGATTTCTGTTGGTCAAATGAGCGGGCCGGTGGGCACTTTTTCTAATATTTCACCTGAAGTCGAAGAGCGCACACTCAAAATCCTGAGGCTCACTCCGGCAAAAATTTCTACTCAAATTATTCAAAGAGATCGGCATGCCCAGTTTGTTTTAACTCTGGCATTGATTGCCGCCAGTTTAGAAAAGTTTGCCGTTGAAATCAGACACTTGCAACGAACAGATGTTCTCGAAGTAGAAGAGCCATTTGCTGCCGGTCAAAAAGGATCGTCGGCCATGCCGCATAAGCGTAACCCTGTGGCCAGCGAA
Source organism: Candidatus Obscuribacter sp. (assembly GCA_021772135.1). Lineage (GTDB taxonomy): Bacteria > Cyanobacteriota > Vampirovibrionia > Obscuribacterales > Obscuribacteraceae. The sequence goes on along the minus strand of JADYXQ010000241.1, from coordinate 7,920 downwards.
AATATCACCGGCCTTGCTCGCGTGATTCGCGGCAATGCCGTAGCCGCTCTTGAGAACGTTGCACTGTGGCACGAGCGTGATATTTCGCACAGCTCAGTTGAACGCATTATTTTGCCTGACTCGACTATTTTGCTTGACTATATGCTCAACAGATTAGCTGTGGTTATGGATGGTCTGGTAGTTTACCCCGACAACATGACGCGCAATATGGATCTCTTTGGTGGCGTAATTTTTTCACAAGCAGTGTTGCTTAAACTGACCGACAAAGGCCTGGCCCGTGAAGATGCTTACAAACTTGTGCAAGACAATGCTATGGCTGCATGGAATCAAAAGGACGGCAATTTCCGCGACAATTTGCTTGCCGATAAACGGGTCACCGAGCATCTGAGCAACGATGAAATTATCTCTAGTTTTGACCCTGCCAATTATTTGCGAAATATCGAGCAGGTCTTCGATCGGGTCGGCATTTAGTTTAAGCATTTAATTTCAGGAAGTTGAGGAGATCATGGCTCAAATAAATGTAAATAATCGCTCTGCCGGGCTGCTGGTGCCTGTCTTTGCCTTGCGCAGACATGGTGATTTCGGCATTGGCGACACACTTTGCGTTGAAGATGCCATCGATTTTTTTGCTCGCCATAAGCTTTCGGTTTTGCAGATTTTGCCCATCAACGAAACCGGTGGTGACAATAGCCCTTATGGTGCCTTAAGTTCAATTGCACTAGACCCGCTATATGTATCTCTGGTACCAGGGCTGGTGCCTGGACTTACACTAGAAACTTTAGAACTCCACGTCACTGTCTCGCTTATGGAAGAGCTCGAGCAGGGGCCGGTTAAATATGCCCTTGTACGCAAGCTCAAGCTGCAACTTTTGCAAGATAGCTTTGCTGCTTTTGAAAGCGGTAGCAGTGACAGTAAAAAAGAGTTTGATTTGTTTTTAGCGCAGCAAAAAGAGTGGCTTGACGATTATGCCCTCTTCAGATCGCTCGTTGATAATTTTGACGGCAACACCTGCTGGACAAACTGGCCCGCCGAGCAATCAACCCCGGCTAAAGCGAGAGCCTGGGCCGAAGGACGCTCTGGAATTGCATCAGCGGTAAGATTTTATAGCTACGTACAATGGGTAGCATTTATGCAGTGGGGGCGAGTGCGCGCTCATGCAGATAAATGTGGTGTTGGTTTAATGGGTGATATTCCATTTGGTATCAGTCGCTATAGCGCTGACGTCTGGAGCAATCCGCAATTGTTCGACCTCAAATGGTCAGGCGGGGCGCCCCCGGAAAAGTTTTTCCAGTCAGATGCATTCACTGCTGAGTGGGGGCAGAACTGGGGTATTCCAATTTACAATTGGCCTGCTCATGAGAAAACAAAATATGCTTTCTGGCAGCACCGAGTCAAGCAAGTTGCCGCCATTTTTCATTATTTCCGCATCGACCATGTGCTGGGTTTTTTCCGCGTTTATTCCTTTCCCTGGATTCCTGAGCGTAACTTCGAATTTGTCGGTCTGACTAAAGAAGAAGCGAAAAAATTGACCGGCGGTTTGCTGCCTAAATTTATTTCTCAACCTGATGAACCAGAAAAAAATGCCAAACTCAATTTAGCTCAGGGCGAGTTGCTCTTGCGCATGATTCAGTCTGCTGCGCCAGATTGCGGCGTGGTGGCTGAAGATTTGGGCATGGTGCCTGATTATGTTCGGCCTTGTTTGCGCAAGTTAGAAATACCTGGTTTTACTATTCCTATTTTTGAACGAGTAGAAAAAGACCGCTCGTTTAAAACAAAAGAAAGCCAGCCCAAATTAGCTCTGGTAACTTATGGCACTCACGACCACCAGCCAATTCGCAGCTTTTACGAAGGCCTTTGCCGGTGGTGGCATGGTGAAGACGGTCACGAGGGTTGGTTGGAAGTGCAGCGTTTGATGAAATTTCTTGGTTTGCCTATAGACTCTCCGCCGGAAAAATTTACGCCTGAACTACACAAGCGAATGATTGAAGTGCTGATGGATAGCCCATCTTGGTTGGCAATTTTGCTGATTAGCGATTTGTTTGGCAACACGCAACGCTTTAACGAACCTGGTATCGGCAGCGATTCCAACTGGAGTCAAAGGTTAGATCGCACGCTGGCCGAGTATGAAAAAGATCCAGATTCAGCGCGTTGCATCGCCTGGTTAGAGCAGGCCGTAGTTAAGAGCAATCGCTACGCGGCCAAATCTCTGGCCAAATAGTGAGCGGAGCACTAAAATAAACAATTCTGGGGTATGCTTCTATAGTTCCGTTACTTTCACAGAGGGTTTGAATGCTCCCGGCTTTTCTTATTAGAGCAGGTATCGATTGGGTCAGACACAATAGCGAATTCGCTAGTTCCAATCCGTATGCACGGTGCGAGCAATCGATCAAAATTTGCGAGAAATTGTGGGAAGAATCGGTCGGTAAAAGTGAAGGCGCTCTGCTGGAAGTTGCGGTTGTAACTGCTTACTGGGAAGAATTTTTCCATGCCGAAGATCCTTTGCAAGATGAAAAAGAATGGCGCGATGGTTTAACCAAACGCTCAGGCCAGTACGAAGAATTTGACGGCTGGCAGGAGTGGTTCAAAAAAAGCTACGCCAAAGTCTATTCTGATAATAATGTCTGGACCAGTTTGCTTATGACAGCCTGGGCCACCACCCATCAATATCAGCTGCAATATACTGAAGATGCCTGGGATTTCAAACCGGCCCGTTCCTATCTTCCGACAAGCTATATGTGGCGGTTAAAACCGCATATGGACACCATTACAGAAGTGTTGCGTGAATTCTGGATCGAAGAAAGTCACAAATGGGAAGAGTCTGGTTTTCTTATTGAAGACGAAAGTGTTTACTATCTCGGTCGCGTCGAGTGCCTTGGCTTCGACTTGAAGAAGCACATGGTGACCTGGCCGGCCCGCGCCCATAAACCGAAAGAAGAATTAGACCTGGGCAATCTGGTGGCAGATCTGATCGCACCGGGAGGCGACTCCTGGTATCGCCGCCTAGATCCTGTAATTTTTGCTCATGATCATGTAGACATCACGTCTCTCCTCAACCGGGCATCGTATGTTTTTGGTTCACGCCGCCGTCTTTTCGAACTGGCTGCCGAGGATGGCATGAGCAAAGCCAGAGCACAGGCGCAGGCTGAAGGCTGGCTGGTGGAAGAACTGGAAGAAGCCGCTATTTAAGTTTTGCTCGCTTTTATTTTTGCCCACGGTCTCGGGTAATAATGCGGCGTAGTGTCGATTTTGCGAATGACGAGAATAACGCTGTCTTCTACCCCCGGCATTTGTGCGAAGGTTTTGATTTGCTCTACCCGGCATTCCAGCTCGCGCATCATCGGCTTCGCTTCTTTCAATTCATCTTCAAGGCGGCCGGTGGTTTTTTGGGCCAGATAAATGCCGTTGCGTTTAAGAAAAGGCAAACAGAGTTCGAGGGTCAATGCCAGGGTGCCCACGGCGCGAGCGGTGGCCAGGTCGTAAGAAGCCCTTTCGCCTTTTTCTCGAGACAGCTCTTCTGCCCGGGCCGCAAGGGCGCGGGTATTTAAACCAAGGTGCAGGCCCGCTTCATTCAAGAAAATGACCTTTTTGCCCACCGAGTCGACCATTGTTACTTCCAGCTCAGGGCAAGCAATGGCCACCACCATGGCCGGCAGACCTCCGCCGGAGCCGATGTCTATGAGCTTGCCACGGGACATTTTGGAAAGATAAATATTGGCCGCCACGGTCAGGCCATCTAGAATATGTCGTCCCACCAGGGTTTCGGCGCTGGTATTGGATACCAGGTTGACCTTCTCGTTATAAGCGGCGAGAAACTGGCAAAATTGGTCCAGCTGTTCCCACTGGCTTTCCGATAGTTCGAGACCGGCAAGTGCCGGATGGCCGTGCAAGAGGGCCAGGGCCTGCTTGAAATCTACCTGGTCGCCTTTGCCCGCTTCAATATCGTCTGCCATTGAGAATTAGGTCCTATGAATAGAAATAAACAGGTGAATAGTGAAATAGTACTGGGAAGATTATTATTACTGACAGTCTTTTCTCGTTGGGTATCACGGTAGATTACACCCTATGCAAATCGCCAGCACTTAGTAATGACCTTCGGTAACGCTGAATCTAACCTGCCAGATGCCGACGCTTCGCGCGAAAGGCTCGAGCTGGAAACGAGAGTGTTGGCCGCCGCACTGCGTCAAAGTCTGGAGCGCGGAGATACAGAAGGCTCAAGCCAGGCCCATCAGCAGATTTTTGTTTTGCTCAAAGCTTCGCAAGACATGGGTTGGGAAGAACCCATCAGCCTGCCGCCGGATCTTGTCCTGGATAGAAAACGGACGTTACCCGACATCGATTGGGGTGCGCCGAACGAGAGTCCGATAATTACCGCAGAAGTTCAAGACCTGCCCGTGGCAGCTACAAAAGATATTGTCGCCCTGGTTGGGGCTAACGCTGAGGTCGAATCTAAAACAGAAACTGAAGCAGAGATTGAAACTGATGCAGAAGCTGAAGCCGTGCAAGTGCCGGCGGTGGCAGCTCCTTTGGCCGAAGATATGGAAGTTAGCGGCAATCATTCTTTGAGCCGATATATTCCAGTCACCTTAGTAGCAGCAGCCGGCTCTACCGATGCGAAAACACCACAATCGATTTCTGATTACTATAGCCACCTGGCCGTCAGTCAGACAGCCGATTTCAATACAATTCACAAGCAGTTCTTGCGCAAAGTCAGACCATTATTGCGTCGTCAGGTTGATGAGCCGTTGACCGGCGCGCCGCGTAAAGAGTTGCTGACCTCGTTGCAGGCCCTCTGGATTGCCCATGATATTTTGTGCGACGCTGTCACGCGCACTGACTATGATTTCCGCCGCATGGGTCTGCGGGGCAATGAAGTCAGTGATCCGGCCAAAGTGCCGCTGGCTTCTCGGCCCCAACTGCGCATCGGCGAGCTTTTACAATGTGCCGGTTTGCTTGAGACCACCGAACTCGAGATCGCTGCCGATATGCATAAAGCCATGCCCGAACTAATGTTTGGTGCTTTTCTTGTCAAACAAGGTTTTATCGCTGACGAGGATCTCCTCTGCGTCTTACTCGGTCAACAACTACTCAAAACTGGTGACATCACTGTAGCGCAGTTTCAATACGCGATGACTGAGCGTGCCACCACATCTGGTGATCTGGGTGCAATTTTAGTAGAGCGCCATTATTTGACCGATGTGCAATTGCAAGAAGCTTACCGCGGGCAGTCGGAAGAAACTGCGGGCCAAGCGCCGGTGGTTAACGCCACTGTTTCGCTGGAAGATTCTGAGATTGCGGTTGCCCAAGAACTAGCAGAGAACTCAATGGAAAGCGATCTTGAGCAAACCATCGAGCCCGGTCGTTTCGAACCGGAATTGATTGGCCCTGATTTTGTAGCAGCAATCTTCACATCTGATGTAAGCGAGTCGCCAGCGGAGCCGGATGCTAGTTTCGAGCTTGAGCCTGCCCCTGCTCCTGTCGTAGACGTTCAGAGTGCCGTTCTGTCCTGGAAAGATCAGCTGGATTGGAGTACGCCTGAACCTGCTAGAAGCGACAGCCCGCCTGATAATGCGTCGCCGGTGACGATTAGCATTGAATTGGTTAGACCTGCAGAATTTGCTGAATCTGCTGAATCTGTAGAACCTACAGAATTAGAGCGCAAACCAAGGTATTCTCTGCTTGATCTGATGGTCGGATTAGAAACTTCTGAGCGTAAGAAAGTCGAAGACGAACAAAATAATTCATTGATGTCGCACATCTTGCAGAGTAGTGCCACTACAGGTGATGCTGCCTTTGCCGGCGGCGATGATTTAACTCCGCCGCTGATTGAAGAAGACGAGGCTGCCGGTTTTGCCGACGAATTCGCTGCTCTCAATGCCGCTGCCGATGAAGCGCTTGATATAGCTGAACACGCCGGCACTGTGGACAATTGGGGCCTCTCCGATATGCCCGAAGAATCACCTCAGACGGCTCCTGTATTTACTCCGGCTGCTCCTGTTGCTAGTCCTGCTACTCCCCTTACTAGTCCTGCTGCTAATCAGGCACCTTCTGTGACGCCGAGAGCCCAGGCGAGCAAAGATAGGAGCGATCCACTGACCGGCATTGAAGTGCAAAAAGAGAGCGGCAGCTGGCAGATAGTTTCGATTCCGGCTTCAGCTCTGGCGTCGCTGCTTTTAGATGACGAGCCTGAAGAGACTGCTTTCAAGCCGGCACCAGTTGATACTAGAGCCGATGATTCGTCCGGTAATAACAATCCACCTTTTGGAGGCAATGATCGTCGCCCTAAAAGGCGCCGCACAAAATCGTGATTATTACTATCTAGTTAGCCGAAGCTTTAAGACGAGACTGGCCATTTAGTTCAAGTAGTCTCAATACTACAGACAATTGCTCGCCGATTAGACGCACCACTTTTTGATCCCCTGGTTTGAAAATTTGTTGCGGGTAGGGAATAACCACCAATAGACCCAGCCTCTGACCGGTGATGTCGATGGGCTGAGTTAGAGCATTATCAGGCAGATAGTGGCCCTTGGCTAACTCATCTTTTAGTGGCGGCAGCCCTAATTGCAGAGCAAGCCTGGCTACATAACCGCGTAGTGCCGCTTCATCAACATTTTGTCCGACGTCAACCCGCAATACTGATGCGGTGCCCTGATTGAGCACCAGACCAAGGGCTTGATAGTCGAGAATAGACGCTAATAGATTGAAAAGTTTTTGGGTCACAGCGTCAAGGTCGAGTACGTCTTCGGCAATGCGCCGCACTTCGTCGACAATTGTGGCTTCAAAAAGTAAACGTTCCAGCAATTGATTGAGACGGTTGTTTACGTCTTCTGCTGAAAATGTTTTCGAAGGCTCGCCTATTATTCTCAGTCGCGGCTTAAGAGTGGCTTCTTCAAGCAATTCCTGCGTTGCTTTAATTAAGCTATTGAAGCCCGGCTCTTTTGGAATATAGCGATCAGCTCCTGATTTAAAACCCCAGAATCTGTCGACTGATCCGTCAAGTTTGGTCAGCAAAATTACAGGGGTGGGCGCCAGGTCAGCGTCGCTTTTTACCAGACGACAGAGTTGATAGCCATTAATGCCTGTCATCACCACATCAGAAATTATCAAATCCGGTAATTCGTTGTAAGCCCGAGCCAGCCCTTCTGCGCCATTGCGGGCTTCGATTACCGAATAGCCTTCGGCGGCCAGAGTCTTTGAAATGGTGAGCAGCTGAGTAGGGCTGTCTTCAATCAATAATAGTCTGAACGACATACGTCACCTTCTACAGAGGGCGACCTTCGTAGCGCTGAAGATTACTATTCTCCAGCAACCTGCAAAAGCCTTGTGAGGTTTGACTTCAGGGTGCCTGATGGGAGACCTGTACGTGCGTTAAAATCAGGTGGCCGATTTTCCGGTGCCAATGTGATACGACTAAGTATCTCACTTCCACCACAAATTTGTCCTGCTTTGTTTAAGTTCCACCGGGCTCGCTCAACATTGCCCATCACTTGATAAATGCTGGCGGCGATTAGATAAGGACGGCAGCTATTACCGTTCAGTTGATGCGCTGTTTGGGTTTCGCTTAATGCCTCTTCAAATTTTGCCGCAAATGCCAGCGAGAGCGCTAACAGTTCATGGGTGGAAAAGCATGAAGGATTGAGGCGATTAGACTTTTGCAGCATTACAAGAGCCTCTCCGGTTTTGCCGGTACTGAGTAAATATTTTGCTTTTAAATTAATCAAACTATAAGCTGAGGCGTCTGCGCTCAGTTCGGCATCAACTTGCTCTTCAGTTAAAATCGGCCTGAAAGCGTTTCTCTTTTCACTCTGAAGCAAGGCCAAATTAGACTCGGCCCGTTTTTGCTGATCGTTATCTTTACTATTTAAATATCGACCAGTTCCGTACTCGAGCTCAAGGTTGTCGTCGGTATTGACCACGCTGTTC
>JADYXQ010000240.1 GCA_021772135.1 Candidatus Obscuribacter sp. | reverse complement strand
CTTTTGAATTTCGATATGCTTAACATTCTCCCAAGCTTACTCAAGCTGACAGGCGCCCGTTTTCAACCCGCACAGGACTTTTAGATCAGGCTCCTAGCTTTCCTCGGGCTTTGCCGCAGGCGGAAGCAACTGCAATTGCGCCGGTACAAGCTAGACGATTTAATTGGCCGGTGCTGTTTGTGGCCAGCGTCACTTTGCTCAGTGGCCTGGCCGGCACATGGGAACCGCTGGTGGTAAGGCTTTCGCAGCACCCACGATTGTTCAATATGCTGGTGCCTTATGAATATTATCACCTCAGTAATTCGCTCACCATTGCCTTTGGCTATATGCTTATCTTTCTCAGCATCAATCTCTCTAAGCGCAAACGCACCGCCTGGTGGTTGGCATTTTCCATTTCAGCCATCTCTCTAATTTTGCTACTAGCAAGAATCGGGAGCGAACATTTTCACTTTTTAAACAATTCAGAACTGGCACAGCAATTACCTTTATACTCGGCTCTGCCTACGCTGGTGGCGCTAGCCTGCCTGCTTTTGACTAAATCGCATTTTACGGTGCGAAGTGAAAAAGAATCGTTTCTCGAAACGGCCAAGATCATTTCGATTTCACTTGTGGCTCTAATTCTTTATGGATGCCTCGGATTTTTCATGCTCGATAAAAACGACCTCGGTGTTAACTATCAGCTAAAAGAAGCCTTTCTGCAAACAGTTAAAGAGCTGTCTCTGAGCGGTAACAGTGATCTAACGCCGCACACACGCTTCGGCAAATGGTTCGTGGAATCTTTGCAGCTATCGGGCATGCTGGCCGGTGCCGCCATCATATTTAGTGCCTTCAGGCCAATTCGCTATAAGCTTTTAACCCAGCCACTGGAACATGAGTTGGCCAGCACTATACTGGATCAGAACGGCCGCACCTCACTGGATCTATTTAAATTGCTGCCCGATAAATCATTCTATTTCAATGATGACAAAGACGCCTTTGTCGCTTATAAAACCGAGTTCAACGTGGCCATTGCTCTGGGAGACCCTTGCGGTCCAGGGGCGAAATTGCCTGCCCTGGTCAACGCCTTTAAACACCACTGTCACGAAAACGGCTGGCAAGTTGCATTCTTGCAGACCACACCAGACTTTCTTGAAATTTATCACCAGTGCGGCTTCAAAACAGTGAAGGTAGGCGAAGACGGAGTTATCGACCTGGCGCAGTTCGTTGCTAAAACAGTCAGTAAAAAGACATTTAAGGCAGTGGTAAAAAAGCTAGACAAAGAAGGTTATGTATTGCAAAAATACTCACCACCGATTGAACAATCTGCCATTAACGAAGTGGAAGTGGTGTCAAAAGCATGGCTGGCATTGCCTGGCCGCAGAGAAAGAGGATTTAGCCTCGGCCAATTTGACCGCGCTCAGTTGCAGGAGGACGACCTCTTTGTCATGCGCAATGCGGCTGGAACCGCCGTGGCTTTTGTCAATCAAATCAGATCATACGCCGAGGGCGAGGTCACCATCGACATGATGAGGCATAGAGAAGATGCACCCAGTGGTGCCATGGACTACCTCTTTGCTAAACTACTGACACAACTGCAAGCTGAAGGCTTCAAATATTTCAGCCTGGGTCTGGCCGCCCTCTCAGGAGTGGGTGACAGTGCCGACGACCCCATTGAAGAAAAAGCTTTGCATCAAGTGTACGAACATCTCAATCGCTTCTTTTCATACAAAGGTTTGCGTAGTTATAAAGCCAAATTCGACCCGGTATGGGAAGAACGGTTTTTAGTTTATGAGGGCGGTCCTCCCGGTCTGGTTAAAGCTGGACTGGCCATTGCCAGAGCTACTGAAGAATAACTCAGTATCTTCAGCAACTATTTTTTTCTTCTAGTCAGTCCGTCGATACGTTCTTGAAAGGCCCTGATGGTGCGTTTTTCAATCTCGACGTAAACGTGTTCCAGCTTGGCGCGTTTCTCCAGAGCATCGTCCATGGCCGCGCGAATCAAAGTGTCACGCTCAGGCCTGGCAGCACTGGCGGCATCAATGGCGTCCTGCTCGTCGTTGGCGATTCTATTCAATTGCTCGACTTTGGCCCGGCGATGCACGTTGAGAGCCTCTTCCATTTCTTTTTTCAAAATCGCTTTACGTTCAACTATCGCTGGATCTTCTACCGGGGCTACCGGCACCGCCACTTTGGGCACCACTCCAGGCGGTTTTTCGAAAGCCTTTGGATTTTTCTTGATGCTGGCAATGGCCTGGCGAGACATCATCGCCAGGGGAGTTTCGCCACCAATTTTGATGCACGTTTCATACTGAATAAGCGCTTCTTTAGGACGCTTCTGGTGCAAGAGCGCTCCCGCTAGAAAATATCTTGCCCTGACGTCGTAAGGGTCAATAGCTATTCGCACTTTCGCGATGTTAACCACTTCAGCGTAATTTTTAGCTTTATATACTCTTTCAATTTCAGTAGGATCAAAATCGGCCAGAGCAGCCTGCCAACAAAACAGAGACAGAAATAATAAACGGCTAGTGCGCTGAATCAAGATCAATTGTTGTCACCTCAGTGGTGCCAGAAATTCATAAGGATTTCAATAGAAATAAGTGCGATTACCATGTATTCAAGAAATTCGCTGCGGCCGTTTTCTGCCTGATCGTGGGTGAAGCGATAGACTTCGCCGACACTGGTGAGCTTGCTTTCCACCTGATGCTGCCACTCGGCCAGACTGAGCCTTGTGGCCATTCCTCTATATAGTCTGGCGTAATAGGCGTCACCAATCATCTTCAAAGCATTGCTGGCGCGGTCGGATAACTCGCGCACGTCCACAAGCAAATAGCGCAAACGCTCAGCTTGCCTGGTGGCCACTTTGCCGCCCTGTAGCCAATTTGAGCGCATGTGCTCGGCTTTTGATTTGTAAATTTCATCAAGGTAACGATCAAGCAGACTATCGTAAGTGCGCAACTCAACCAATTGAGTATTGGCAAATTCGACAATACTATCTACGGTATTAGCGCCTTCAAGATTATCGAAAACAAAGGCCATGTCCCAGGTGAGCACAGCCAGCTCGCATTCCATATAACTGAAATTGACTTTTAAAACTTCGTCTTGTTCGGCTGGAGAAAGTGCTCTCTCTTCACCGGCCACAAGACTCGACAAAGGCACGCGATAATCGCGCAGCAATTGCGAGGCGGTCACTGCACCTTTAAATTCTTGCACCTCGCTGACAAAGTAGTCTTCCAGTAGAATTTTGTGAGGCTTCGAAATAGCGGGCTGAATTTCGTTGAGAATACCGTCAAGAATAATTTGCGCTTGCTCAGGCAAATCTTGAGAATTTTTGAAACGCCTGGCCTTGGCTGCATGATCTTGCCACGACCCTGAAGCGGCCACGGTAAAGCGCAAAGCAACAGAGCCATAATCATAGAGTTTCAAGCGCACGGTGGCGGCTTCACCATCGATGGTTGTGTTTGGAAGCTCCGCCACTAAAGGCACTACGGCAAATTTGATGTACTCGGGTGCAGGCACGTCGCTCAGTTTAATTTGAGCCGGTTCGATTTTGCCCTGAGCAAGTTGCACCGCTCTCAGTTTGAGCGAGTCAGCCACAGAATAAATGAAATAAGCGTGTAAAAATCCAATTTGGATTTCAGGAAGCGTGTCTGGCGCCATAATTTGCCACATCCGGGGGCTAATTTACGTAAATCTGTTCTATTTTAGCTTAAGCGGCAACGGACCTGTCACTTGGCTTAAAATGGAACTGTCACCGGCGAGTACAAAAATGGACGATATTGAAAATTCGAGAGCTGCGAACAATTCGCCTCAGTCAATTGGTATTTGCTGGCAAGAAGCTGATGGTACGGTTGTGTTGCACTTGCAAGCGAAAGCACCCGATGGAACTATAGGTAGTGCCATATTGCGTTATCCCACGGACCATATTGAATACCTTAACATTCTTGACCATGTCGGGCCGTTCAACGGCACTGAACAGAAAATCGTCGCTCCCTGGCCTGATTGATAGAAGCCAGCGGCGCTCTAAATAGGCTTTTCCATGCGCGGCAAACGTGTGCTGGTAACGGATCTCAATGAACCGGACACCCGGCCAAGAGCGCAGGCCTGTAAGTGATCGGCCTCATCACTGCGGCCGGATGAACGCAGCAACTGAGCATAATTTTCCATCAGCGAAATGATATCTGAATCGAAGGGACCGGCGTGCTCGCGCATGATGCCGAGCGACTTCTCATAAAACTTCTCTGCTTCTTCGAGCTTGTTCTGTTCTTGCAAAATCATCGCCAAATTTTGCGCCACTTTACCGACTTCAATATGCTTTGAACCGAGGGTTTTCTCGTAGGTGCTGAAGATTTTGCGGCAGATCGTCTCCGCTTCGGCAAAGTGTTTTTTCTCATAGTACAAGCTGGCAAGATGGTTAGAAACATCAGCGACATTCTTGTGATGAGGGCCATGTTGCGAGGTGGTTACGGCTATGGCACGCTTCAAATGTTCTTCGGCTAAATCATCATGACCAGAGCGGTGACAGGCTTCAGCGAGTTTATGCAAATTAGTAAGCAATCGAGTATCTCGGGCAGGAAAGCTATCGGCCAGCTCAAGCGCCTTTTCCAGTGTGCCTTTGGCATCTTCAAAGTTGTTTTGGTCAGATGCCTGGTCAGCTTGAGCCACCAGTTCTTCCCAGCTGTCCGACATTAACAAAACCCCACGATCTACTGAAAGTAACCCTTTATAACAGTTTGCCAAGACAGACGATAATATTCGCCGTAGTATAACAGACAATGTTAACCAGGTCTTATCAACGGGGCATACGCTATAATCGGCGTCTCATGGTGAAATCGAAAAACAACAGCCGCAGAAGCAAACAGTTGGCTCTCACAGCGGGTTTGGGCGCAATGCTGGCATTGAGCGCCATACCCTATTTGTGCATGCAACCAGCCTGGGCTGCCTCAGGCGACCTGACAAAACTTGAAGACCATTTCTTTCAGCATACTTACGCAAACGATACTGAAGAAGAACGCTTGACCCGAATTGAAAAGCTGGTTTTCGGCGAAGCGAAAACTGGAGACGACAGCACTCGTCTTGCCGACCTGCAAAAAGTGGTTGCCGACGCCGATACTACGCCTTCCGGCAGCAGCGGCTCAAGCCATGGCGGCGGCGCTGACACCACCAGCAGTGCTTCTAATAATAGTAGCGGCAATACTATGTCCGCCGCCGATAGTGCCGCTCTGGCTAGTACAGATTATCCTCGCGTGGATGAACTGGAACAACTAATTTTCGGCCAGAAAAACAAACAGATGCCGCTGGGTAAAAGGCTGACCCAACTGGAAATCAAAGCTTACGGCAAACCCAGCAATGATGACGATCTGAGCGCGCGCACAGACAAGCTTGAGCAATACTGGGAAAAGACATTGTCACCGAGTGTGGAACGTCAGTACTTAGGCACAGTGGAATGGTTGGAAAATAAAGTAATCGGCCAGACTTTCAATTCGAAGCCCCTGATTGAAAGGGTGCAGACATTAGAAGGAATTGTCTTTGCCAATCAACCGCCGGATACAAATGCCGGAATTAAAGAACAACTGGACACGCTCACCAATGCTGTGCACCTCACCAAAGGCACCGGCCCCGGTGTCACTGCCATGGGTGGCGACGACGGCGGACGCTCGGCGAACTATCCCAGTCATAACTATCCCACCCATAACTATCCTGGTCAGTCTGCTCAGAGCCAATACAATTCTCAGCAGCAATATGGTACGAGTCAGCCGCTCCCACCTCAGCAGCCTCCGGCCTATCCTTCTAACTATCAAACGCCTAGCTATCAAACGGCGTCGGCCTACGGTCAGGGTGCCGGTTTTCACATGCCCAGTCAGCAAGATCTTCAAGGCACAGGTCAAAGTAGTTACCAGCCCCAGCAGAGCAGCTATCTGCCCCAACAAAGTTACCAGCCCGCTCAGGCAGCTCAGGGTTATCAACCGGCGCAGCCATACAGTCAAACTGGGCAAGCGACAGAAAACAGTGCCGCCGGCGGTGCCGGACAAAATCCGCAAAATAATGGACATCAACTCTTGCGCGGTCTAGCAAAAGCTCTGGGAGCAGCGGCAACGATGGCGGCTGGCGCTATGAGCTCAGGCATGATGAACTTTAATACAGGCGGCGGCTACAACAATTACGGCAGTTCTATGTGCGGTGGTGGTTACGGTGGTGGTTACGGTGGTGTATACAATGGTTACAACAACGGCGGTATGGGCATCCGCTTCTAGCATTCTTCGAGCAAAGTTGCCGACAGGGTTTGCTCTGGCTGCTCTGTTTTTTTCAATGAGTGGAGGATTGCCGGCTATGTCCGCTGAAAAATTAGCACAGAAACCGCCATTAGTAGTTGCCCACCGGGGCGGCAAACAATGGGCACCAGAAAACACCATGGCTGCATTTAAAAAAAGTTTGGCAGCCAAAGTTGACGGTATTGAACTCGACATTCACGTCTGCAAAAGTGGTGAGCTGGTAGTGATTCACGACGACACCCTGGAGCGCACCACCAATGGTACCGGACCGGTAGGAGACGCCGATTGGAAAGATCTTTCTAAACTTGATGCCGGTACCTGGTACAAAGCCGAGTTTAAAGACGAACGCTTGCCCCTTTTAAAAGACGTGCTGGATGCCGTGCAAGGCAAGCTCACCATTAATGTGGAAATTAAGAACTGTCCCAGCAACTACGCCGCCATTGATACTAAGTTGCTGACTTTGCTAGACAAATATCCCTATCCAGACAAAATTATCATCAGCTCGTTTGATCATAAGGTTTTAAAAAAAATCCACGACCAGACCACGAAATATAAGCTGGCCTTATTGGGCGACTCTGTTTTTTACGACCTGCCGGCATACGCAAAAACTGTGGGCGCTACGGCCTGGAATACTGACTTCGATTGTGTGCGGGCAGACACGGTGAAAGACGCTCACGATGCCGGTCTACAAGTCAACACGTGGACAGTCAATGCCAAAGATGGCTGGAAAAAAGCTTGTGCTCTAGGTGTTGATTCAATCATCACTGATGACCCGCAAGGCTTGCGCGATTATTTAAAAGAAGCGAAATAGCCCGGCATCAAGCTTTTTACTGGCAATGCTCATCATCGCGCTCGCGCGAATTAAAAACAATATTGAGCAGGTGTTGCAAAACAATGCCGCGCTCAAAAATTGTCAGCACCGATGGGTCGAGGCGCACGATTTCACGAATTCGACTGCGGGCAATAAGCTGAGCAGTATCATCAGCCAGCCGTAAGCTTTTCAAATCAAATTCTTCACCGAGAAGTGCAATATGGTTTTCTACTGCTTCTTCTATGAGATCGCGATTAATTTTAAATGTGCCAAGCAATTCAGAATGACAGACAGGGCAAGTTTCTACCGTCTCCGCCACTTCTATGCCGCAATGTGGGCAACGGTTGGCTTCGGCTGTTGATGCCGGGGCATCGCCACTTTCCAGGTTTTCGCCGTCAATGTCAGACATTTTGCTCGGCCTCGCTTATTTGAACAATTTCAACATCGTCGTCAAGAGATTCTATCTCGTCTTCAGCCAGAGGCAATGAGAACCAGAATATCGAACCGCCGCCGTCGGGCAATTCCACCCCTATTTCACCACCGTGTTGCTCGACAATGGCTTTGGCAATGGCCAAACCAAGGCCTGAGCCTGCCCTGTTTTTACCATCTTTCGAGCGCAATTGCTCGAATCGGCCAAAAAGTTTGTGAGCTTGATTTTTAGCTACTCCGGGTCCAGAATCGCGCACGGCGATTTTGCAGCTCGATCCGCTTTTCTCGCACGACACTGTAATTACACCGGGGCTCGGAGAATATTTAATAGCGTTGGCTAAAATATTAGAGAGCACTTGCAAAATTCTGTCGCCATCGCAATAAACATCCAGGCCGGTTTTTTCTTGAGCCAGATTTTGAATACTTACTTTCGATTCTTGAGCTAAAGCTTCAATGCCTTCTATCGATTTATTTACCAGCTGACCGGCGTCATAGGCGTCTAAGGCCAGCTCGAGCTTGCCCGATTCAATTTTACGCATATCAAGAATGTCATTTATAAGTCGCATCAGGCGGTCGGCTTCGGTAGCGGCGATTTTCACAACCGGTCTGGTCTTGTCGCTCAGCTCCTCAGAAAAACTTTCAAGCAATCCCAGGGCCGTGCGAATGGAAGCAAGTGGAGTACGCAATTCATGAGAGACCATAGAATAAAAATCTTTGACCCGCTCTTCCACTTCTTTGCGTTCAGTGATATCACGTACGATACCAGTATAAACATCCTGGTGACCAAGACTGACCGTCGACGTAGAGACTTCTACAGGCACCTGGCCGCCGTCTTGCCGGACGGCGTAAAGCTCACGACCGGCGCCAAAAGGTGACCGCTTGCCGCTTGCCAGGTCACTGATACGTCCATCTAAAAGAAAACTTGGAATTATAGTCTCGATATCGACCCCGATCAAATCGGACGATGACACACCGCATAAATTCTCCAGCACCGCGTTGACAGATTCAATTTTACCGTCGGCGCGCACAGTGACAATTCCATCGGGCGCCGTCTCCACTAGAGCACGCATGCGTGCTTCTCTTTCAGACAATGCCTGCTGAGCTTCACGCAGCGCGTCTTCAGCTCTTTGCCTTTCTGAAACATAACGATTGACGCCCAGAATAACGAAAACCAGGGCCATTAATGCCGAGCATAAAATGATCGATATACCGATCAATGTTGTCAGACTGTCTTTATCAAATTCCCTGAAGCGTGCCGTCATCTCACGGTTGATGGTGCCGGAAACTTCTTTAGCCAGCCACTCTACGTGCCTGGTTAGCTGCGCTTCGTCAAATTTCTCCGAGCGTTGCAAGGCATTTTCCATATTGCCGGTAGAGCGCACCGCTATTACTTCTTCGGCGCAGCTCTTTCTGAAGTTGATTGAATCTGTCAATTCATCCATCAACATCGAATAACGAGAATTGTCGGATAGCAAGACTTTAAGCCGGTTTACACAGTCATCAATGCGCTGAAAATAGGCTTTATACTGCTCGATCGTTTTGGGATCGCCAGTCAAAACATACTCACGCTCCTGGGCATCCGCCCGGGACATATTAAGCACTACTTGATCCAGCAATTCCACAAGTTGAAATTGCTTAGAGGCCAGATAACTATTGGCCAATCGCTCCGCCGCCAGATTAAGAGTAAGCGTGCCGATATACACAAGTACGGCCGCGACGATTGCGATAATACCCGTGGTCTTGGCTGTAAGCGAAATTTTCATGCTTCAGTGATCTTTACGTTTACTGATCGACAATTCTGTAACCTGCACCACGCTTGGTGCGAATGATGCCGTTCTCTTCAGTGTCGCCGAGCTTACGCCTCAAAGTTTTCATGTGCGTGCGCACTGTGTCTACCGACGCAGTCGAGTCACTTTGCCAGACGCGGCTGAGAATTGTCTCAAGGGTAAAACTCTGATTGGGATAACGCATGAGCAGCTCAAGCAGGCTGAACTCTTTCGATGTCAGATCAATTTCCAGAGTGGCACGAAAGACTCGACCGGCCTCCGTATCAAGTTCAATATCACGTACTGTCAAAACCTTACCGGCATAACTCTGGGGCCGCCTCAAAAGCGCTTGCACTCTTGCATTCAACTCAACCGGGTGGAAGGGCTTGACTAAATAATCATCGGCACCGGCATTAAGGCCGGTAGCTTTGTCGTCAATTGAACCTCGGGCCGTGAGCATCAAGATGGGAGTGCGCCCACCGGTGCCGCGATACTGACGGCACATGTCGATGCCCGAAATATCGGGCAACATCCAGTCGAGAATAACAAGCTCATAACTTGCCATTTTCAGCTGACTGATGGCATTAAGTCCGGTGTCGACATGATCAACCAGATGACGGCCTTGCTCTAGTTGCATCTTTACCAGAAAGGCCAGATTAGTATCATCTTCAACTAAAAGTATTTTTGCCATAACTACCTGTATTAACCACTACTTGTCAGCGACGATAAAACACTAGCATCGGCCCGGGCAAACCAGCGCTTGGGCATCAGGCTCTCCGGTTTACTGAGCTGCGGCAATAGCAAATTATCTTTGACACCGTAAGCTTTCAAAATTCTATAAGTATGATGAATACAGTTGTTTGTCAGCACCGACCAGCCGCCGGCGGCAACTTTTTCCATCTCGGCCAGGGCCGCTTCCACAGAGTATTCGCGTAAACCGATACTTTTATAAGCGTGGTAGCGAATGTGGTGTCCAGAAGTCATGGTCTCCATCATTTGACTGACATGACCTCTTTCGCTCCAGAAGTCGATATCGCCTCCCGGCTCAACATGCGAATATTTAACCAGAGCAGTCAAATCGCTCATGGGGCGCTTGAGCAAATGATCGGATGAACCATAACAATAAGTTTCTTCGTCCACAGCAAAACCCCAGGCCACATGACCAAACTTCAAGGCCTGCTCGTAATTGATAAAAACAAATGCTTCGCCGAACAAGCGCTTATTCCTCAGCCAGATCTTTAACGCTGGTGACGCAAACTTCTTCACGCCGCCCTGACAGCTCCGCCTCCAGCTGACCGATGCGCATCATAGACGCTTCCAGACGCTCGTTTTTTTCCGCCAGCATCAGTAAGACCAATTCCAGCTTGGCCGTCAAACTGACAACAGCAATCGAGTGGTCTACTGCCGTGTCAATTTTGAACTCCACGCCGCTGCCGGCCAGATGCATCGCAACGGTGCTACGCCCCGCCAGGTCATGATTTACAGCTTCCGGGTGATTAATTTCAGAGGTGGGGTCCACTGCTTCAACTTTAAAAGGGTCACTACTGCTTACTTTCCCAAAAAAGACCGATGCCTAGCGCTATTATCAGACTTCGAGCATTTTAAACGATCATTGTTCTCCAGGTTTTCAGGTCAGTCAAAGCAGGGCATAGAGAAGTAAGAATTAGGCAGTACCGGAATCAACCACTTGCCCACCCCACGCCCCTGCAGCAATAAACATGTATAGACCCCAGAAGTCGCAGCCGATCGCACCCATTCGTTTGTCAAAAATGCACGGTGTGCCCGTCTATGAAGACGTTTTTCACTGCCTGCAAGAGGCTCAGAAAAATCTCGGTCGGGCGGTGGAATTGCCGTGGATTGCTGAAAACCCCAGCCGAGATTGCGCTCTGGCGGTGAACTGCGACAAAGACGGCGGCGATCCTCAGTGGACATTTATCATTGGCGACGGGGCATTTCGCGAGGTCAGGTGGAATTATCAGTCTGGTGATATCGGCCTGATCACCAACTTGCTCACCAGGGAATGCCTGGGCGACGATACCGATATGAACGCCCAGCAGCTCGAAGCTTTCGGCGGCATGAAAGCCACCGCCAGCAATATTCCGGCAGTTTCAGCACAACCAGCCGGCGAACCCAGGCGCACCCGCCCGGCTTTTACCGAAAGCCAGGAAATTGAACGCCACGCCACCCTGGAAGGCGATTTGCTCAACATGACTGTGGCCAATGTGCTGCAATCAATTGTGATTAGCAAAATGACCGGTATGCTCAATGTCATTCAGATAGATGAATCTATCGATATTTTCTTCGAAAACGGTCAGCCTCTCCATGCCGCCTCCAGCGAATGCAAAGGCGAAGCTGCCATCATGGAAGTTTTGACCTGGGACAAAGGCAAATTTTCTTTCTTTCCCAATGACCGTTCGAGCGAGCGTACCGTCACCAAACGCATCGACGCGCTCATTGCCGAAGCCGCTCCTCTAGTCGATCAGTTTAGAGTAATCAATCAAAGCGGCGTGACTATGGCGTCATATTTTGTGCGCAAACATCCTAAATTGACTGAGGCCGATTTTGAGCAGAGAATGGCCGCGGGCGCCAGACTCGACATGAACGAACAGAAAGAGTTTTACCAGTTAATCGACAATCAGAGCACCTTGTTCGAACTCTTGCGCAAAATGCCCTTCAATAAAGTCGAGTGGATTCCGCTGATTTACAATTTGATTGTTTCTGACTTAATCGCCGTCACTGAAAAACCTACTCAAGTTCGTACTCAGCAGCCCATTGAAGCCATGGGCGTAGACCGTTCAGCCATTGATGCCGGTATGAAAAATATGATGAGGCAAGAAACCGGCCTGATCAATTATCCGGTAATTTTGTATTTCCTCGAGCAAGAATTCTTTCGCTGGGAGCACACCGGTGCACCATTTTGTTTATTGATTTTTGAAATGCGAGTGCGCACACCCGCTGGTCTTGAGCCGCTGCCCCTGCCGATGATTAAAGAGGCGGCCAGACGCATCGGTACTATTAAACGGAATATTGACGTGCTCGCTCACTTCGAAACTTTTGGCTTTCTTCTGATGCTGCCTTACACCAATGTGCAAGCAGCAACAATGGTGGCAAAAAGAATCACAGAAGTTTTGTGGGATGAAAAAATCGGCGGCGAAATCGACAGTCGCAATCTTGCCATCGCCTTTGGTGTCACCGGCATCCCTGAAGATTGCACAGATCTCGGCATGATGCTATCCACCGCCAAAGAAGCGATGATGTCATCGAAAGCAACAGGCGCACCGGTAGTGGCTTCCAAAGCGACACAATCGTAATAACCAGATAAGACTAAGGCAAGATACTGTAACCTAAACCGCGCTTGGTTTTAATCACAGAATCATTGGGTTTGCCTGAGGGCGATTGTGAATTTGGGCAAAGTTTTCATGTGCGTGCGCACTGCATCGATTGAAGTGAGCACTTTGGCAGTCATAAATACCACCGGAATGCGCGCCAACTCGTCGATGTCCTTAATTTTGGCAAAAGTCGCTTTGCCATCCAGGACGGGCATCATCACATCAAGAAGAATTAATTCTGGCGGCCTTAGACGGACGAAATCAGTCTTTCACGATTCATCTTCAGTTGCAATATCGCACCGGGGGCGACACCGCCGCAGTCGACCATGGCTTTAGTCGATTTATATTGCTAGATTAAATGCCGGGGAGGCGTATACTACACTTAGAAACACACGAACTATGAAGTCTGATCAACGAAGCCCGACCATGAATGAAACCCATCAACTATCAGAAAGAACCGGTGCCAGGCTAGCCCCAGTCAAGGCTCTGGTTTTATTTGACGGCGTCTGCGGCCTCTGCAATAAATTCGTGCAGTTCGTACTTAATCACGACTCCCATGGCAGATTTCACTTTGCCTCTTTACAAAGCGACCTGGCCAGAGAATTGCTGGCCCGCCACGGCAAAAACCCCGAGCTGCTGAAAACCGTGTACCTGGTTATTAATCCAGGCACGTCTGACGAAAAGCTGTATTCAAAATCGGCTGCGGCATTGCGAATATTTGGCGAGCTCGAAGGCCCGACTAAGGCTTTGAAAGTCTTTTTGATTGTGCCAGCCCCTCTGCGCAACGTGGGCTATGACCTGGTAGCAGCTGTGCGCTACAAGATTTTCGGTAAAAGCGACACCTGCCCACTGCCCAAAGCATCTGACAGAGCAAGGTTTCTGGACGTTTAACAGCAAAAGTAATGACGAGGCGAATTGAGAATCTACTTTTTCGCTGGCACAACTTTAGCTCTATTGAGCACTCTTGGGACGGCCGCCCCCGGTCTGGCGCAAGAAGTATTGCTCTTACAGCGTGGCCAGTTAAAAGCAGCCGGCGCCAGAGTAGCACCGAGACACAAAACACCAGCCCGGCTGACAGTCACTCGTAGTGCCGCTCCTCTCAGTGCTGCCGGACGAGAAGCGCAAAACAAAATTAAAGCCGGCGATTTAATCGGCGCCATAGACACATGGAGCGCCGAGCTGGCACTACGGCCCAATCAGGTGGAAGGCTGGATCGCGCGCGCCGCATTGAAGCGGCAAATAGGCGACTTGCAGGGCGCACAAGACGATCTTGATCGTGTGCTTGAGGACCATCCCTCAAGCGTTCAAGCTCTGATTGCCCGCTCGAACGTTCGTCGTCGTCTAAACGATCTGCGCGGTGCCGGTCAAGATATTGATCGGGCCGCTAATCTCGCCCCCGAGAATCGACAAGTCTTTTCAGAACGAAGTTCGCTGCGTTTTGCCCTCAGTGATATGACCGGAGCCATGGCCGATTACAATTATGTGCAGAGCCTGCATCATGGCGCTGCCCGTGGGGGGCCGCCTGTTACCGCCAGACCTTCCGAGATTATTAAAGGCACCGGATCTACTGCATCACCTGCAGTGGCACCAAATATTGTCGCGGCAAAAATCGAGCCAAAAGCAGCAAATGAGCGAGCCGGCGATAGGGCATCAAACTGGCGATACAGCTCAGCAGAGCTGGCTCATTTAAACAATGCGGCAGTACAAGAAATTAACGGCAAGCATTTCGATCTGGCTATTAAGTCTTTCGAGCGGCTCATTAAAATCTCTCCCGAATATTCCCATGCACGCGAGAATCTGGTGATTGCCCATAATAACTATGGCCTCGAACTGGCCGCGCGCCACCCTCAAGAGGCATTGAAGGAATTCAGAGCCGCGCTCTACCTTGATCCCACACAGACCTCCGCTCGTAAAAATTTGGCCGCTATCATTTCTCAAACCGGCAAAGATCCCTTAAGCGCCGACCATCGCCAGAAAATGGCCGAAGAATGTCTGGTGGCCGGCGACAAAAAAGGTGCCTTTATTGAATTGACCGAAGCCTTACGTTTAAAAAATTCGCCAAGACTGCGTAGTCAGCTACTCTCTGTGCTGGCAGGCATTTCAGAATCTGAATCAGAAATTGCCAACCGTGAGCGCAATGACGCGGCCGATCAAGACATGCCACCACCGACGATACTGGGCGCGATTAATCCCGCCATTAGCGATAAAGTAGAAGTGGTAGAAGTGGTAGAAGTGGTAGAAG
>JADYXQ010000239.1 GCA_021772135.1 Candidatus Obscuribacter sp. | reverse complement strand
CGGGAGCTGCGGGGGCCGACTCGACTTTGACTTCTGAAGTGGCAGGGGCGGCAGGTGTCGCCTCGATTTTGATCTCTGAAGTGACAGGAGCCGGTGGCGCCACCTCGATTTTGATATCGGACGAGACTGGCGCAGCTGGTGTCGTCTCAATTTTAATTTCAGAAGTCACTGGAGTGGTAGGCACCGACTCGATCTTAATCTCAGAAGTAACAGGAATCTTTGGGCTTGATATAGCTTTAATATTTATTGCTGCTGGAACAGGCACACTGACTTTTTCGGTGGTAGTCAATGCTTTGACTTGATTGGGAATTTGCGGCGAAGATTTTGTACTTCCGATTGTGGTTGTGGGGGCACTCTTAGCCGGCGCTGCGCCAGACATATTTAAAGGCGATTCGGGCGATTGTTCCAGCTCCTCTTTTCCCAGCTCACGCTCAACTTCTTGAGCTTCGTCAGTCTTGTTTAGAGCCTTGCAGATTCTTCCCAGCACTATCAGTGTTCGCCTGCGCTCCGCCGGCACCACTGGGGGCTGTTTCGCCAGCGCCACAGATTCGCGCGCCAGCGGTTCGGCTGCTGTGAAGTCAGCCTTTTTGATAAATAGTTCCGACAAGGTCAATGATTCTTGAACTACTGCATCTCTCGGAGGCGTTTTTCCTGCCTTAGTAAAGGCCAGCACCGTTTTTTGATATGAAATGGCCTGATCGACGTTGTTTTGCGCGTCGCTAATCGCTGCCAGGTGTTTCAGAGCAGGAACACTTTTTGGGCTTCCCGAACCGTCTCGTATGTTGATGGCTTTGAGCATGGCAGTAAAAGTCTTTTCCGCTTGCTGCCATTGCTTTTGCAGTTCAAACTGATTTCCGACTTTAAAGAGTTGCTCTACGTTCTTATTCTGAACGGTAATACTCGGCAGGGCCACTCCGGCCCTAGCATGCGATAGCTGAGCATGAGCCGCTGCCGCCGCTCCAGCACCCATACCGGCCATCGAAGCGTTTAAACCGCCCATTTCTGCAAACCCCTGGGCAAAGGCCGGTGTCGGGGCAAAAGCCAGCGCGGAGATAAGGGCCAGAGCGATTAATGTGTTGTTGTTTCTCGGCAATTGAATCACAGCCTATTGTTGCGACAGTATCGGACGATGGGTTGCCTTTTGGATAAAATATACCCTCTTTAAACTTACCTATTCAATAATTTTTGCCTTTATTAGATTGGCAAAATTGAATAGATTTAGTTTGGCTGGTCGCCTTGATACTAAATGTGGTGCGCATTCATTCGCAATAATTTAGCGCTTGCGATAAAGCGCTTTCCAGGCTAAGTGTTTTTGCCATCGGGCAAAATGAAGTATGTTCGACTTAATTCGATAATTTCAAAGCGCTGTTCAATCAAAGTGATCAGGTCCATTGCCGAACGCTGCGGTGGTGTGGTGGACCCTATTTAATTTCGACGGCGCGAAGCCGTATAATTGGTTAATTAGCACAAATAAATGGCAAGTATGTGGCCATGCAGCTAGGAATAGGATCCAAAGGATAGTTAAAACGTGAATCAAGAATTTGCCACCATACCAGTTGAAAAAACCTTGTCACATCAAATTTTCCCTTTATTGCTAAAGGTTGCTATCTATCTTTTACCGTTATGGTGGTACGGGTTGATGGTTTTCGTTTTGTCAAGATTAGCTCACCTACTTAACGACAAATTGTTTTTAGCAGGCGGTCTAAGTGTTTGCTTGACATTTGGCATACCGGTGTTATTTCTTTTAATTGCAATTTGTACTAATCTTTGGTTCCGCAAAAACGCGCTCAAAATTCTCTTAATGTGGACTTTGCTTCCCGCCCTTTCTAACCAAGTCGGTTTGACTTAAGAGTTATATGCAAAAATATTTGCTGATTCATGGTGTGCACTCTAAAAGCAGTGTTTATGTTAAAAATTTTCGATCGGATTTCCAGACGCTAGCGCAATTTTCAGAAACTCTTCTTCCGCAAAAGTTCTACAGTTATTGCAAATATTGTTGTATCGCAGGGCTTCGGTAAAGGTGTATCCGATCATAGAGTACAGATTGTAAGAAGTATTTTGCGCCTCCACTTGAGAAAGGCGTACGAATTGAACAGTTTTTCTTTTAAGAAGACTTAGCGTTCCAAATCCATTGGCATCTTCAATTACACCACTCGAATAGTCAGCTTCCTAGCTTCGTTTATGATCCCATGCATAGCCAGTCGCAGAAGACGGTTGGCTCGGTAAAAAGCCGCTACATCTATTCTGGCTGGCAGCAAATCGCTGATTACAACGAAGTTTCTGGCGCATTGCAAAACCGCTACATCTATGGCACTGGCCTTGATGAGCCTCTGATCCAGGTGACAAGCGCGGGTGTTTTGACGTTCTTGCACGCGGACAAGATGGGTTCGATTGTTGCCACCAGCGGCAATACCGGTGCTATGACGAACAAGAACAAGTTCAGTCCGTTTGTGTCCGTCCGGTATTACCCGTGGTTAAAGAAAATCCTGCTGCATGATTGAATGTTTGCAATGAAGCGATGGCGACTCTAAAAGACCACACGACCCTGTGGAGAGCACCCGCTTCTG
>JADYXQ010000238.1 GCA_021772135.1 Candidatus Obscuribacter sp. | reverse complement strand
AGTCGAAATCGAGTCACGTAAATCTTTCTCAATATTGCCGTTGCTGCGAGCGCCGAATCCCCATTCTTTGTGTTCTTCAAGAGCGGCAGTGATACGCGAAGCGTCGTCGTTTTTACCTTCGACTAGAGCAAGCATTTTTGTCAGCTCAGATCCGGAGAACTCATCTTTCATCTCATCGCTGAGAGAAATACCGGTTCTGGCTTTATAAGCATCATCGATGGCAGTCAGTTCTTCCTTTGACTTGCCTTTGAGCATCTCTTCGATGATTTTGTTGTCAGCGCCAATTCCTGTCAAACCACCATTGGCGGCATTGTCAATGGCTTCCGCAGCACGTTCGGCTTTGCCCCGATCCGCTCCTACCACCTTATCTTTGGCATGGAGGTGGGTCTGAGCCTCGGTCAGATCTTTGCCCTTCAACTCATCGCGCAACATCTCGTCGATGGTCGTGCCATGACGTTGCTTGTATTGGTCACCTAAAACGTTGCGTTCATCTTCGTTGAGATTTTTGAGAATATCTTTGGCTTTATCCCCATCTCTGCCCCATCTGCCTGCGGTAACGGCGTAAAGATCGTCGGCCTGTTTCTTCATCGCCTCGACGTCTACAGGCTTTTTCTCCGGCACAACTGGGGTGGTGTCGGACTTGCTGCCGTCGCCGGTTTGTACCGGGGTAGATGATTGGCCGTCGCCGGAATTTGCTCCAGCTCTGGTTTCTGGTTTAGTTTCTGGTTTAGTTTCTAACCTATTTCCAGGTGTGGTCTCTGTTCTACCATCGGGTTTAAATTCGGTTTGAGGTTTAGCTGGAAGGTTTAGCTCAAGCTTTTGCCCTTCTTTGATTTTGTTTGGGTTAGCAATACCATGCTCTTTAGCCACTTCATCGACAGTTTTATAGAGCCTTTTGACATAGTCGCTTTTGCTTTCGCCGACATTCTTTGGCAAGTGAGCTTCGACAATCTGGCTCAGAGTTTCATTCTTTCTCACCTCGACCTTAGTCTTCTCACCCTCTGTCTTGCCGCTTTTGGCATCGTTGCCACTTTTGGCATCTTTAGCAGGGTCATAGAGATCAACGCGAGGCACACTGCCATCAGTTTTAGCTTTATCAGCGCCTTTGAGAATGTTCAGCGCTTCCTGGCCGTTCTGATTCTGCACGATATGACGAACCAGATGCTCCTTCGGCTGAGCAACTTCTTTAACATCGTCTTTTACAACTGCGCTTGTTTTTTCAGTCATGGGGTCGTCAAATCATAGTAATCCCGAGCAATATTCCCATATATATACGATTGTTAATCACCCTACGGCAGGCCGGATGGGCCAAAAATGGGGGCGACAAAGATTAACTCTGCAGGAATCGGCCTGGCCAAGATAAATTGGGAAGTTTAATTCCAGAAAATGCCAGCTTCAATTCTTTGTCTTTCTGCTCATCAACAATCGGTAGCGACATCTTCAGGACTTTCAGGTCTTTAAACTGTAGAAGTAAATCATAGACATCACGTGTCAGCAGTCGACAGTCATGCAGATCAAGTTCCTTGAGAGACTGCACATCTTTTAACTTGAGCAAGTCTGAGTCTTTTAGCTCATTGCTCGCGATGTTAAGGTGCATCAAGCTATTCATTTTGGCGATCGTATCGAGATCTACCGGTTTTAAAGGCGTATGGCTGACGTCCAATCTATGCACCACCTGAGCCTTCACCAGGGCATGCAGGAGTGGTTGAATACCAGTCATGTTACCAACGGCCAGGTCACTCACCCGGTTAAGCAGAGGACTTTTTGCCAGAGCGGAAGCGCTGACTTTTGTTCTCAATAAATTCAAAGAGTGCAGACCGCTAATTTTCTCCATCCAGGCCAGGTCTCTGTCGTCTATTTTCGAATCGCACAGCACCAGAACGCGCAAGGCGATTAAGCGCGCTAATTGTGGCTCCAGGTCTTTGCGGTGCGCGGTCATGCCCTTGAGCTCCAACCAGTCAAGATCGTAAGGGCCGAATCTACCAAGTAAGCGCGGTTCGGCCTTAACCTCGGCACCAGTCTCCAATTTCAAGGAGGTGTCGACAGCAGTCACCACTCTTCCGCTGGCGTCGCCAGTCACAGCGGGTCTGCTCTTATATCTCAATGTGTAAGTACCAAGACTAAAATTTGGGGGGAAATTATAGACAATTTGTTTTCTGCCGCCATGAATCTCTCTATGGGCATAAGGCTCATGATGCGAATTCAAAAATTCCTCGATTTTTTTAAGATCGGCCGCCGACATGTCATTTTCAATCAACGAGCCGTCTGGTTTGCGGTCTTGAGTCACACTGTCGATAAACATAGTCGCGGTGCTTGTGGTCAGATCAGATTGATTTTCCAGCTCCACCGCCACCGCCGGTGGAGCTGCCGCCCGGCGATATTGTATAATAAAGAAGGCCGCGGCCACAACCAGACCAAGAGCGATAACTAGCGCCGCTATCAAAACTCCGCCGTTTTTTTGCACACCCCAGTTGGTATCACCAACGGTGCGAGCAAAAATGTCGCTTACCTCGGGATGCTCATTGTGCTCATCGCCGGAAGTGCGATTTCGGGCAGCAGTGTCACCGCGCTCTAAATAAAGCAACTCACGCGCCAAGTCAGCCAGAGAGTCATAACGATGCTCAGGAGACTTTGCCAGCAGTTTGGCAACAATGCGCTCAAGGGCATAGGGAAACTCAACTTGCGGAGCGACATCCGCAAGTGTTGGCGGCTTCACTGCCTGCTGCATGGAAATTGTTTCTAGAGCACTCTTGCCCAGTAAAGGCGGCCGGCCTGTCAGGGCCTGGAACATAGTTACGCCAACGGAATACATGTCGGTGCGATAATCGGGAGTTTGGCCCGCACATTACTCGGGGCTCATATAGAGCGGACTGCCGAAAACCTCGCCTGGCCTGGTTAATCCTTGACTCATGACACCGTCGAAATCGGTCAACTTAGCAATACCAAAATCAACGATCTTGACCAGGGGTGGCGCATTTTCTTTGCCGTCGGCAATGAGCATGATATTGCCGGGTTTGATGTCGCGGTGCACAATACCACGGTCATGAGCATAGGCCAGACCGGAGCAAATTTGCCTGAAAATCGGCAGCGCTTCAGCCACCGCCAGTTCGCCATTATTATCTAAATGGTCGGCTAGAGAGCCGCCCACCAGTAGATCCATGGTGTAAAAAGGCATGCCGTCGGCAGTCTGGCTCATGTCGTAGATTCTGACCACATTGGGGTGGTCAAGCCGAGCAATAGCTTGAGCCTCAGTGCGAAAGCGCTTCCAAACGTCTTCTGAAACCTACTCCGGTCGCAAAACTTTGAGTGCCATTACTTTAGCCATCATCAGGTGTTCGACTTTATAAACCAGGCCCATGCCGCCCTGGCCGATAAAACCAAGCACTCGATAAGTGCCGCCAATCAAAGAACCGACGGCAACGGTGCCGCCCTGACTATGGCCTAAATTGGGATTGGGCTCCATAGACATGGTGAAGCTATAGGCGGTAAAACTGTCATACATATCTTTCCAGAATTACCTGGCCGTGGCAACTGAAGCAATCTTGGAACAAAGCTATCGTGCCTTCGGCAACGGCCAAGCAATAGTTTTGGGATTGGTGGCATCATACAAATGCTTAATGCTAATCCAGCGGTCGCCGGCGTGACCCCACTGATTGGAAATTTTCGCTTGCCCTTTAGCCGCGTCGTAATCTACCACTGAAAGCATGTGAGCCTGTGGGCCGTCGTCTGCGAAGTTAGGCTGTTTAGGTAAACCGCGAGTAAGCTCTTTACAGGTGCCTTCAAGGCCGATAACGGCAGGGAATTTTTTCTCCTCTTTCAAGCGACCAAGGGTATCGGCAAACTGTTGCTGGCTGGTCACGCGCACCACATCTTTAATTTGAGCTGAATCGTGTTTCGTTTTCTGCCCGGACAAGGATTCAACATAATTTTTATTGGTGATGACAACGCCGGTGTCGCCAGTGATGCGTTTGATTTGCGCACCTATATCGACGTCATCAACGTAGGGCGCCCGTATTTTTTTTGCCGTCTTCAATGAATTCTTTGCCGCCTTTGACGAATAACCTCTCACCATTGTCGCCTCCCCGCAGGGCGCGCCCGCTCAGGTCGTGGTCAATCAATTGCGTGTAGTGCTCCCTCTTGTCACGGCGCTGATGAATATCATTGGCAAGAATGTTGTTCATAATTTGAGTGGCGTAACTTCTTGTACCGTCAATTGGCTGCCCGCTGACACTTTCATGGCGCGGTACCAGGCTCTACTTGTCGAGGTCGATCACTTTGCCGTCAGGAGCTATCCACTGACCGGTAGTGGCAGCTTCGGCAATGATCTCGCTGGCTTTGCCGGGAGCCCTGGTGAATAACCGCTCCTGCTGCGAGGTCAGTGCGCATGTGTTGTACTCACCCTGATCGGTTTTGTCAGGGCCGCCGGCATGAAACATGATATTTTTTGCCAACTGCAAGCGTCGGCCGCGAGTGGTTGCACCACCCTCGGTACCAACCATTGTGCCGATCGCTTCATAGGTGCGGGCCACTTCTTCTTTCGTCACCTGGCCGCTCTTCAGGCGCTCTTCCAGATGCTGCATATCTTTGTGGAAGGTAGGTGCGTATTGATATTTTTTACCGTTATGAACACTGGGATAAAATTGAGTCATATCCTTTTCGGCCAGCTCAGCCATTTTGACGCGACCATCTTCCAGACGCTGGTCTAGTGATTTGGACTGAGCTGAAGTTCCCTGATGACCGGCACGATCATCGGAAGCGCGCGAATCGGAGGGGCTAAATTTGAAAATCTTTCTCTGAGCGGACTTATACGGGTCGTCACCCAAATCAATATGGCTGGGCTCTGCTGAAGCTTCCTTGCGACCGAGCCCGTTGTCTCTTTTGATTCTATCTTCTGGCCTATGCAGCAAGGCAAAACCTGATGAGCCGATTTTCTCACCGGCATACTTACTTCATTTTGTGGCTGAAAGTTTTGTTTGCTTTCGCTGAGAGATATTTCTGCCATACATTCCAATTTGTCGATTCGTAAGGCGTCGCTGAACATTGCCAGAGGCGCTACTGTTCCACAATAGGAGCAATTACGTTAAAATCTCGTGACAGTGAAAGCCGTATGGTCCCCTCCCGCTCTAAGGCCTAAAATTTGCTGTATTAAAATATGCGGGTTAAACTAAGATTTTTGGAGGCGCTGTGTCCGAAAGCAAACCAGATTCTGAAAAGGAAGCAGCAAGGGCCCGCCATAAAGAGCAGGAACGTAAGCTCAGCCAGACACAGGAGCTAAAGGCGATTACGCTGGACCCCAGTGCCTCCAAGGAAGCTCGTGAGCTGGCCAGCCAGGTGCAAGAGATGCGCGCCAATTCCAAAGCCCTGGGCGTGCCCACCGATATTCTCGACCAGTTTGCCAACAAAGCATTATCATCTGAAATCGAAGCCACTAAAGAGCGCTTGGCGGCTGAAGAAGACGACAAGAAAGAACCATAAAACGCCCGGGTCACTGTATCTGGTGGCTTTCTTTGTTTTTCAGGCAAGCCATGCTAAAGGGGTGCGGGAGGCTGCCAAGAGGGTTCCGTTATGTCGAAAGTTTGAGCGTATTACTGCAAAGCCCAATCAGGCCTGGGTACGGGCCCAGCAGGTCAGCCTGTAAACCCCATCCTGCTTACTAATCTTTGAATTGCGAATTTCAACTTGCACAGACAGGGCGTCGTCAAGTATTTCGCGACTGATCACCTTTTGCTCAATTAAGACAGCTCCTAAAGGTGCTATCGATTCGCGCACTTCCTCTAAGGCTATGCCCAGCTGATCTACACTAATTATGCCGCTGGAAACCAATAAGTCGCCCAGCCTTGCACTAGGAAACTTCTGCTCCGCATGCCAGCCCAGCTGGTCAAGGGCCTGGTCAAACAATAACCTTTCTCTAGAACAGGTGGCGATGGCCAGCAGTGCCAGCTCAAATTCGAGATTTCCGTCACGAACCAGAGACTGGGCCTCAACTGCGGCCTGCAAATCTTCTTTACTAATAAAGCCGGACATAATAAGCACTTTACCGATCATCTGACCGGTATCTTCGGAAATATCAATTGCTTCTTGCAAATCTTGTTTGCGCAGCACTCCTGCTCGCGTCAACAAATCGCCGATTCGCACAGGCTTTGCTTCAGCCATTATTCTCTCTCACAATTACAGCTGACCATAATACTTTATCAAGCATCAAGGCATTTTTCCTATTGACAGACAATGCGGAAATATTCACACGATGTTCGCATTGTACCGCTAGTCTTATTTAGGCAAGGAGGAACAATATCTGTGAAAGACCAGACCCCAAAGCAAACAGCAATATTCTGGTTTCGGCAAGATTTGCGCTTGAGCGACAACCCTGGTTTCAAAGCCGCGCTGGAATGGGCTGAGGCTCACGGTGGTACCGTCGTGCCTGTATACATCTGGGCACCGGGTGAAGAAGGTGATTGGCCACCGGGCGGGGCCACCCAGGTTTGGCTTCACCACTCACTGTCAGCGCTAAAACAGTCGCTCGAAAGTCTTGGAAGCGGTCTGATTGTATCTAACGCCGTAGGAACCTCAAAGCCGCTCACAAGCGAACTTATTCTTTTGCAGATCGCTCAAGAGTCTGGAGCCGGTGCCGTTTTCTGGAATCGTCGCTATGAACCATTTGCCATTGAGCGCGACAAAGAAATTAAGTCAACGCTGAAAAATACTGGCTTGCACGTGGAGACCAGCAACGGATCTTTGCTCATAGAACCGTGGCAAGTACGGACGAAAGAAGGCAAACCCTATCAGGTATTCGGACCCTTCTGGCGCTCCTGTCTGGCTCAGCTTGAGATTAACAATGATTTGCCGGTAGCGGCGCCGCGAAAATTGCCGCCACTGACAAAAATACCAAAAGCGGCATCGACCATTGAAGAACTAAATTTGTTGCCGACAATTCCCTGGCACACGGGCATCGTCAATACCTGGAAAGCCGGCGAAGCAAGCGCCCTTGAACAATTGCAGAAGTTCATCAAATCTGGCCTGGGTGAATACCAGAGTATGCGCAACCGTCCCGACATTGAAGGGGTGTCGCGCATGTCGCCACATTTGCATTTCGGTGAAATCAGCCCGCGACAAATTTGGTACGCCGTTAAGAAAAAGGCGGCACATGATAAAGATTTGCGCGCGGCCGCATTGTCATATCTACGAGAAGTCGGCTGGCGTGAATTTTCGCACCATTTGCTCTATCACTTCCCGGCCACTGTTACAGAGCCCTTGAGGCCCGAATTTAGGTCCTTCCCGTGGGAGTCTGACAAAGAAGCACTACAGGCCTGGCAGAAAGGTCTGACTGGATATCCTATGGTCGATGCGGGGATGCGTGAGCTCTGGCATACAGGCATTATGCACAACCGCGTGCGCATGATCGTGGCATCATTTCTTGTGAAAGATTTGCGTCTGCCCTGGCTCGATGGTGCCCGCTGGTTCTGGGACACACTGGTAGACGCCGACTTGGCACAAAACACAATGGGCTGGCAGTGGACGGCCGGTTGCGGCGCCGACGCTGCGCCTTATTTTCGCGTATTCAATCCGGTTTTACAGGGAGAAAAGTTTGACCCTGACGGAGAATATGTGCGCCACTGGGTTCCGGAACTGGCCAAAATCAAAAGCAAAAATATTCACAGGCCCTGGTCAGCACCGCTGGAACTGGCCGCAGCGGGTGTTACTTTAGGCCAAGATTATCCACACCCGATTGTTGATCACGCCGAAGCGAGACAGTTGGCTCTGGCAGCCTTTCAAGTAATAAAAGCGGCCAAGCAAATCAATCACTGAGCTTGTCAAAATCGCAATAGCGCAAAAGCTGGCCGGCAGCGATATCGCGTTTTAGTTTTGCCCCGCGCACCAGATATGGTGCAGAGATAGCAGAGTAGCAGCGCTGCTTGGCGGTCATATTGCACACCTGCATGTCGCCGGCAAGCACAGCCTGGCCCGCTTTTAGAGCGCGGGCAGCTTGCAAGGAAGTATCTGGCAGTTCCATATATTGGCAGTGAACAATATCACGCCTCATCGCCTTACAATGTTCAGAGACCCGGCGACCAAGAATCTGCCAGGGGGCAAAACACATAGAATCGGTGAATTGCACTTCCTCTATCCAGGCCGGCTCAATATCCTGGCGTCCAATCAGCTGTCCGGTTTTCACCAGGTCGTGCCAGCGATACACAAGCACTTTATTGGCTGGGGTCGGGCCTGCCGAAGCCGGAGTAAACGCCACTTTGTTGACCGCCAGGGCACATTGCTGTTCGGCTTTCTCGATAGCAATTCCATCGCCCGGTTCAAAATTTTCCAGCGTCAAAACTGAACCTTCGCCGACAATGCCGCTCAGTTTTCTGCCCACTACTGCTTGCAGACAGACGATTGCATCCGGCGGCAGACTTTGGGGCAAGGCATTAAATTCTGAAAGATCGGCTTCCGTCAAAACTGCCGGCGCAAGTATTTGTCTTTCAACAAAAACTATTTTCCCCCTGTTGTGCAGCCCTTTTTGTCGCCAGACAGCAATCTTATTGCGATAAAAATAATTGCCCAGTTGGCCAAAAGAAAAAGTGAGCAAGGGCGCCAGAAGCAAATAAGCGCAAAATGTCCATACAAGCAAAAGAGGCACAGGCAAACGTTCTGTGCCTTGAAATTTTTGCGGCGCTAGACTATTTTCCCGGCGGGCGACGAACCGCCTGCACAAAAAATCTACGGCGGTGCATCTTTGCTTATCACAAATTAGCCCAGCGACAAGCCCAGCCAGTGCCAGTTGCGCCAGCAAATAAATAGGAGCATAAAAGCTGCCCATGGGCAAAAGCAAAAATGGTATCCAGTAAATCAAATGCGCCAGTAGGCATGAGGCAAAACCAAGGCGCGCACCGTCGGGCTTTTTCACCATTAAACCCATGAGCCGCTTACCCGGAGTAGCGCTCCAGCGCGATGATTCAAACAGGGCAAAATATAGCGGTACAGCCAGGAGTGCAATCAATCCCAGAGCAGGCAGGCCCACCAGCAGTGCCACTCCCACCCCAGATAATGACGAGCGGGGGAAACTCATAAACATACTGACCAGATAAGCGAGGGCCAGACTTGCACTCAATAAAGACGTCAATATAGCGGCGTCGATTAGCTTCGCTAAAATGCGCTGCAATAACGGAGCGGATTCTAGAGCAGTAGTAGCAGTAATACGAGATTGCAAATTGCCGTCGGTCATGGAAATACTCTAGGGCATTGAGCCGGCCATTTCCATTGTGCACGTTCCAAACGTACGTTTAAAATTTGGGTATTTGCAGAATTTGGTCTGGATAGATCAGATCGCGATTAGCTATTTGATTGAGCGCCACAAATTCATTGACCAAGTTCATAATTTCAGCGTTGCTGGGCTCTTTGCCTGCATGGGCAGTAAGCAAAGTGCGCGAAATATTCCAGAGATTGTCGCCGGCCACAACCTTGTAAGTGGGCTCAGTGCTGGATTTCGCTTCTGCCATCAGCGATTTTTCCTGTAGGCTTTGCCCAGATAATGGCGGCCTAGATCTTCGTGGGCGCCGTTATGAAGTGGGCGTCCGTTACCGGAACCAGGGAAGACAATATATTCCACTTCCGGTCTTTGAGTGCCGCCATTGCGTGGATTTGGATTGACACCGAGGGAAGCTGCCAGGGCCATGGAACCTTCACCTAATTTTTGATGCGGTCCGACATCGGCGAACACAGCAAAACGCACCTGATCATTGTAACGCACGGCGGCTATGTCGCCGAGACGCACACCGTATTGCTGGTAGCGCTCAAGAGGCAAAACGAAATAATTGGTCTGTTCGGCGTTAACCGATGCTCCGCCTTTATAACGCAAAGATGTGCGCGATTGGCCGGTAGGATCAATGCTAGTAGCGCGCGGGCTGCCATCGGCGTCAATGGCCATGCCGGCCCGGAAGTAGACAGTACCGTCATCAACCTGGGTGATACGCCGCGAATAACCGGCTTTTTCAGCCACGCCGTCAAACAGCTGGTTCAACCTCTGACCATCGCTTACCGGTTTAACTACTGGTCGATTGGCCCAGGGCAAGGTGACCTCTCTAGCTCTGGCGGCCATTTGTTCAGTTTGCTCGGCTTGAGCCATTTGACGTTGTTGCTGGGCCACTAGATCGGCGGCGCCGTTTGGCTGCTCCACCGCAACTACAGGTCGCGGAACAGCTTCAATACCTGTGGCAGGCGACAATTCATTGCGTCTGGTTGGAAATTGGTTAGTCTCGCCTTGAACAGCAGCGGTAGTTGTTTTTGCCTCCGCTGGAATTTCGTTACGTCTGCTGGGAAACAAATCTTGCTCAGCGGCTTGGGCAGGCTTAATAGATGCTTGTTTAGCGTCTGATTGTTTTGAGTCTGTGAAGTAGGTGCGATCACCCATATTCTTCGACCACCAGCTGCCATAAGAGCTAACGGGGTTGCCGCTCTCCGTTTGCTGTTGCTGGTAAGTACCGTCGCTATTTTTGACGCCGCGCAAAACTACATGCTCTTTGCCTTGTTCGTCAGTGGCATACAGATGCACGAGAGTTCGGGCACCGGCTTTCTCTAATTCAACGGTGAGGTTGCGCTTACTGCCGTCTTTGTCAACAATATCAACACTTGTTTGACCAGCTTTACCCAGCGCCTCTACAGCTTTCAATTTTTCTTCGACAGTGGCTTTGTCGCTAATCAACACTGCAGCAGGATCGGCCTTTTCTATAGCCACATTCGGCAAGGAGGACGGTTTGTCAGCGCCATCAACTTTTGCAGTTTGCCAATCTTTTGTACTAAAACTCTGAACGGCCGAATTCGAATCAGCTCCAGCCACCTTAGCGGTGTCTTGAACCTTCTCCGGCGTGTCGGCGCCTTGTTCTAAAGGAGAGCCCATAGCCTGCTCCTTAACATCAATTGGTTGCTACCGTTGTTTTTGCACATATCAGAGACAGTCTAATTGTCGGGGGACAAATTACCACCATAATTATGGCCCATATGCCCGGAACGACAATGGTGAAAATCCCATGATCCATTCAAATTTTGGGGCATTATTTAATATTAAATGGCGGGGTTTTGTGTATTTAAGTCCTAATGGCCGCGTCGGCCAGGTGATCACTCAACCGTTAACGGTTGAGTGAATAAAAGCCCAAATAAGGCGAAAATTCTGGGCATATAAAATCAGCCAAGCAATTTGTAGTAACCGGGGTTCGTTTCATTCATGGCCAAAAAAGAAAAAGACAAAGCGAAAGTAAAAGCGGATAAAAAACAAAAAAACAATGTCGAAACTGCGGCAAATTTAACTACAAAAAGCGAACCGAAAGACTTTAAAGACACTGCCAAACAATCAGCAAACGGTGACAAAAGCTCGGAACTAACTTTACCGGATGGCTGGATTCAAGCCGGTTCTAATCCGCGCGAATACGACATGGGGCTGTGTTTTACTGAGGCTCACAGCGGCGATCGCTGTGGTTCTCTTCAATCAAATACGCAAAAGCTTCATGGTTTCGGCACCTTGATGCAAATGTTTCGTGTGGGCGAATTTAAAGATAAACGAGTGCGTTTGAACGGCTGGGTAAAATCGAAAAATGTTGATGGTTGGGCCGGTATGTGGATGAGAGTTGACGGCGAGCGCGGCCAACGTGGCGATTCGCTTGCGTTTGACAACATGCAAGATCGGCCAATTTTACGCGACACCGATTGGACGAAATACGAGATAGTTCTGGAGGTATCTGACCGCAGCGTCAACATTGCTTTTGGTGTGCTTTTAAGCGGTGGCGGTTGCGTCTGGATGGATGATTTTGCTTTCGAAGTGGTGGATGACTCTGTGCCGCTAACCGGCAATAATCACAAGAAGCGCGACTATCCGCATAATCTCGATTTCTCGCAAGACGAAAATAATTAGCGCAAATTTTGATTTAGCAAAATCATGCTGCGGCCGAATGCCAGCATTGCCGACTGGCGATCGTATGAGCTGCGTTGATCACAATTAAAGCCATGGTCAGCGGGATAGGTGTTAATTGCCTTTTTCTTGTAATGCTACGCGGATTTTCTCAACGGCAGTGAGCGCTATGTGGCCATCTTTTTCGCCAAAATGCAGCATTAAAGGACAATGCAGATTCTTTGCTTCGTCCAGGCTGTCAGCAATCTGGCCGCCATAATAACCGACAGCGCAGTCCACCATGTCTTTGGTGGCCAAATGATAGGCATAGGACCCACCCAGGCGGTAGCCAACCACTCCCACTTTTCCTTTTAATTGCCTGACAGCCTTCAGTGCCACAATGGCGTCGGCTAAGTCAACGATTACTTGTTTTGGATCAGTCTGTTTGTCCAGTGCAATAAGCAACCGACACTGCCGGAGCCGGCCGCTCTAGAGCCTGAGTTCAAGCCCCTGCCCTGCCCCGACGGCTTAATTAAAGAAGGCGGCAAAGATTGCCGGTCCACGGCTTCCGCAACAACCCGGCGGAGACTTGCGGTTGAAGTTATCGCATCATCACTTTTGATTTAAATGTGCAAGGTCAGCTTGTTGAGATGAGCTTGAATCCTCGCAAATGTCATTTGAAAGCGCGCACCGGTTTGTGCCTTCGCCTCAAATTCTAGGACAGAGAAATTTGCGCAAATTTCTCTGTTCCCTGTAATCCAGAGGCGTCGCGCTGCCCGCGTCTGATCCGCTCCATTACCACTTTTGCACTATCACGAGACTTTCACATTACCAGCCTTAGGATGCATTTACCGATTACTAGCAGGTGTTTATGGTCGAAGGTCGAGAAATCCGTCATCAAGAGACAGACCGGGCAGAATCAGCTCAGGCAGTAGCTTCGCGAAAAATGCTCGATGACACTCGCATGACCTCAACTCTGACACCGGGCAAAGTCGGTGGCGAACAAAATCCGCAGTACAACACAGCTGAGCTCTACAAAACTGTTCAGCAAAACACCACTATTGACCAGCGTGTACAGACCATCACCGACGCTAATGCCAAACCTGAGGATCGCCTGGCAGCAGCACAACAACTAGCTAAAGACGGCGTTAAAAAACTCGATTTGCAAAACGATAAAGGAGAAAAATACTCGCTCAACTTTAATACGAGCAAAGCAGGAGGGCGCGAACTGGTCAGCATCGGCCAGGAACAAGCCGGCGGCCGAGAAAAGCCATTGCTTAAAGGCGTAGCCAATGGCGACGGCAGTTTTGAACAGCAGAAAAATGCCCAGGGAAAATTTGTTGACTGGCGCGGTTCCGCCAAAGAACTGGGCGGTACGGCCAGAGACGGCACCACTCAAACGCGCAATGGAGAAGCGCTTCCACGTGTGCACAGTCGACATCTAACTGCAGCAGACCAGCCGGCCAAAGAGAATTCGGAAGCAAAAATTTTACCAGAACGAAAACCAGTAGTTGAAGCAAAACCCGCAGCAAAACCAGATGCCAAAGCGGGCGACGAAGGCGCTCTAGAAAATCCTGGTCAAGCTGTCAAAACCGATCCGGTGAGCAGCGAAGCTCACCGCCTGATGGATAAAGCTGCCGAAAGGGCTTTTGCTCCCGCCGGAAAATTAGTCAATACCGAGCACGGTCTCTACATGCGAGCCAAAATGGCAGTTGACGCCGATGGCTCGCCCCGTGCCAGGCAAATCGACCCGAAATACGGTAATACCAAAACAAGCATGCGTTACGACGACGACAAAGCGCGTTCAGTAAACGCAGAAGAAGTACCATATGTGGTGCTGCCTAAGGGTCAATATAAAGCTCACGGTGTACAAGTGGGCGACATGGCTCTTGTGCGCAACAAAGAAAACGGCAAAATGGCAGTAGCAGTATTTGGCGATGTCGGACCAAAAGCCAAACGGGGCGAAGGTTCCATGGCTCTGGCGAGAGACCTTGGCCTCAACCCATCTCCCCGACATGGTGGCACCGAAGAATCCAAAATTGAATATCTGGCCTTCCCCAAAACCCGCGGTGAAAAACCTAAAACTCAAGAAGAACTCTTGACCAGAATGCG
Source organism: Candidatus Obscuribacter sp. (assembly GCA_021772135.1). GTDB lineage: Bacteria > Cyanobacteriota > Vampirovibrionia > Obscuribacterales > Obscuribacteraceae. The sequence goes on along the minus strand of JADYXQ010000238.1, from coordinate 9,219 downwards.
CGCCATGGAACAAAGGCTTGGTATCAATCGTTAAAAACACAGGGTAAGCTCTTATAGCGGGCATAAAAACAAATGAGCCACGGAAGAATGCCGCACAAAATGGTTTACCCATGTCCCGAATATTAATCGTTGAAGACGACGTTCAACTTGCCGATGCGCTTGTGGACGGCCTGAGCGAGTTCAACCATGTAGCGGAAGCCGTGGCCAGCGGCAGCGAGGGGATCGAGCGTCTGCTCTCCATAAGTTATGACATTGCTATCCTTGATTGGGGCTTGCCGGAGCTTTCGGGCGCCGATATCTGTCGCAACTATCGGCAAAAAGGCGGCCAGGCGCTCATCATTTTTCTCACCGGCAAAAAATGACATAGACAGCCGTGTGGACCCCCTCGATTTAGGAGCAGACGACTATCTCACCAAACCGTTTTCATTCAAAGAACTGGCGGCAAGGGTTAATGCCTTGTTGCGGCGGCCAAGTAAAATGGCTGAACCGGTGCTCACCGTCAATGAAGTCAGCCTCGACATGACCACTCGAGCCGTCACCTTAGCCGGTCAGCCGCTCGCCCTCGCCGTCAATGAATATGCCCTGCTGGAGCTGCTTTTGCGCAATCGCGGCAAAGTCTTCAGTTACAACGAGCTCATGGATAGAATTTTCAAGGCCGGCGAAGATGCCTCCAAAGAGGCCGTGCGACAGCGCATAACACGACTGCGCAAAAAAATCGATCGGGATCAAAACCCATCCTGCATTCGCACCATCAAAGGGCTCGGCTACTGCATTGACGCTAAGCCGGAAAAAGTAATTTCGTAGCGATTATTCTTAAGACGGCGCTGAAAATGTTTCTACTTCGGCAATCCCATTGCTCTGACAAACTGGTTCCAGTGCGGCTGCGAAGCAAGACTGTCGTCGGCCAGTTGTTTTTCGAAGGCGGTTTTCATATTTTCCGGTTGGCGTTCTTGCAAGAACACACTTACACCGTCAAGGGCTGCCGGCGGCAGTTTCACTTCCTCAAAACGTTGTTTCAATGCCGGAGTATAGCTGTTGAAATGTTCAGTCACCAGCCGTGACATCGATGCCTGCAGAGCATCTACGGCCCACTGCATGTCACCGCCGGCAGTATCAACAATCGTACCGTCCGCTAACCCGCTTTCTACCATTTTCACATAGATGCCCAGGTCGCGACGCTTAACAGTATTGGTGAGGCCGTCTCCCTCGCCATCTATTACCGGTGTCTTTTGCGCCGCCAATTGCATGGCCTGATAATTTCCAGCCACGGCGGCATTTTCTAACATTACTTTGCCAAATTGATCAAGACTCTGAGAAAATTCCGGAGCGGCAGCGGCGTCATATAAACCCAGGGTATTGGCGCCACACAGGCCGTCCTTGCTCACAGTCTGACAATCTTTTTCATTCATTGACCAGATCATGGTGGCAGTAGACTTGCTATCAAGGCGCGGATTAGCGATCATGGTGCGCACAATTTCAGCCAGCGGCTGAGCATTGGCGCCGGGCTTATCGCCGTTATCAACGGTAGAAATTTGCTCAGTGGAGGCGATGGCCACTTCAGGCACTTCCGAAGCAATAATATATTTGGCCACCGGCGCAATTTCGGTAAGAGTCTGAGCGTTGCCAATCAGACATGAATCAAAATTGACAACATCAAAAGTCTTTCTGCCGGCGTCGAACAGCGCTTTACCAAGAGTAGTTTTCAAATCTCCAATCGAAGTATTACCGGCATCACCGCGCAAACCGTGCATCGCCATGCCGTGAGCGCGATTGAGCAGCACCAGGCGGTCGGCTCCCATGGCCTGCGGAGAAGATTTAAGCAAGTCGGCCAGATCTTCAGTAAGACCGCGTGAATGACCAGCGAATAAAAGTCTTTTCGAACCATTGGCGATTTCGTAGCGCACAATTTCAGTTTGTTTAAGGTCAGGCTCCATGCCTCCCAGGGCATTGATAATCAGATCAGCCTTGGTGGCGCGCAGACGATTGAGCGAACGGTCGCGATTCATTGCCGTCTGCACAATAACGGTAACCGGAGAATCCTTCGTCAATTTCTCCAGTTTGCGAATTTCTTCGTCTTCACGCAAAGACGAATTAAGCAATCCGCGGTTGGCCGCCAGATTGACGAAAATGGCGAGCTCTTTGGGTTTTGCCGCGTCTTCTTTTTTCACTCCCTTAAAACCAAAGGGATTGTCTTTGTCGAAATGGTCGGCTACATAGCGCTCGGCTGCGTCTTCGCCATAAATTGGATCAATTGCGGGCTTGGCAGACTTGGCCTGCTTGCCCTTGCGGCGCGGCTTATCGTCGTCGTTATTCTCGACACTCTCGGGTGCCGCAGCGGTCTCTTTTGCGAGCAGCAATCTTTCCATTTATAAACCTGCTGGAACGTGTAGAGGTTAAGGCTAAAACCGCCGCCAAACAATACGTGATATCCCGCGCTCTATTTGCGTCTGGTATTGGCCAGGGTGCTTTCAATTAAGGCCGAAAGATCCTGGCACTCTTGAGACTCAGACTGCAAACCAAGCGTACGGCAAAGCGCAATTAAATCAGAGAGCGCTTTGTAAATCAGTAAATTGCCCGGCCAGACTTCATTGGCTTCAAGAATAGCCGTGTAGCGAAAAAGCTCGTAAGCGTCATCATAGCGCCCCTGGGTAAAGCGCAGCAATGAGAGCATCCAGAGCCGCATGCTGACCACGCTCCATTGACTATCAGAAAACGCGTTTCCGGACATGCTATGACTCGGCACCTGCACCATTTCAAACAATTTAAGGGCTTCCATCATTTTGTTTTGCTTGGCATAGACCAGCACGGAGGCGAATAAAGTCATGCGACAATAGAGATGTTCGATGCCGAGATGCTTTTCATAAGCGCCCAGAGACTGGTTTATCAGTCGCGAGGCCTCTTCAAAGCGGGACAAGTGCACATAAAGGCCGGCCAGGAAATTGCGGTGTCTGGCCGTGGCGATGGATTGCTCGCCGCTATCGCCGATTGAGCGCTCGAGAGCGCGTAGATAAAGCCGTTGGGCCAGTTGCGGATAGTCATAAAGGCGGCAAACCACGGCCAGCTTATGCAAACTCTCGCAAGAATCACCGGTGTCGCTTTCCGCCTCCAACACGTGAGCGACGCTCAGCAGAGACTTCTGCAGCATAAATCTTTGCTTGATTTCCAAATCTTCCATTTCATTGAACTGAAAATCACCGCTTAAAGCGGTTTCAATTGTCGATAAGAATGGTGCAAGTTGTCCTTCTTGCTGAATTTGCGCCATCTCCAGTTTCTCGCGGCTAACTAGTTTGTTGTGATCTGCCTGATTATTGCAATATGCCTGATTCTTGTAATATGCCTGATTCAAGCGTAGGGCCCAAATTCCAAACTTCGACCATGGTTCAACTTTCCTTATCACCTATTTTGCCCAAAGGTGTTTAAAATAACCGCTGCGGTACACTTAATGCGCTCTGCTGACTATAATTTGAAGCCACGGCGGAATAATATGCAGAGATCAGCAGTATCATGAGCCAGGAACACTGCAAAAACTGCAGAAAGCCTCACGCCACCGAGCCCAGCGGTTCAGTGACGTCTTTTTCTTTCAGCACAACTATTGCCGCTGCGGCCAGGTTAAACAATCAGTGCAAGCTACAGCAAGTCGCCTGGCCGAAGAAGCCGTGGTAGAACAAATCTGCAATCGGTGCGGTAAAGCCCGCCCCGAAAATAGCAGAGCCGGGTCATTCACAGCTTATCTTTTCAAAGAGCTGCGCTGTCAGTGCGGCGACAATTTTGCAGCAACTCCCAAAGCAAAAGTGGCCAGCCGCACAAGCACCGCCCATAGAGCCACCCAGAGAAAGCGCGTCAGATCGAAATGGCTCAACTCAGCGGCTTCCATTGCCAACGAGCAAGAGACCGTTGGGCCAGGAAGCATTGTCGGCAAGACTTTCAAAATTCTCTCGGTGATCGGTCGAGGGGGAATGGGAATTGTTTACGAGGCTCAACATCTATCACTAAAAAGACCGTTTGCCTTGAAAATTTTGTCGCCGGACCTGGTCAGCGAGCCGAGCTGGTTCCGCTTTCAAGCTGAAGCAAAAACCATGGCCTCACTCAATCACGAGAGTTTCGCCAAAGTCTACGATCTGGGCATTCATAACCAATCCATTCCGTTTTATTCAATGGACTTGCTGCAAGGACACAATCTCGAAGACATAATTGCTGAAAGAGGTCCGGTTGATTTAAGCACCGCCCTTGAAATTTTCCTGGCATTACCTGACGGCATGGTATATGCGCACCGCAACGGTATTATTCACCGCGACTTAAAACCAGCCAATATTTTTCTCTGTTCCAACAACTCTCGCGAGAACAAATTTGAAGAAGGCGAAATTGAGGTGAAAATTCTCGATTTAGGCATCTCAAAACTGCTTAATTGAGATAGCGAAGCACAAAATCTAACCGCTGCAGGAGAGGTTTTTGGCAGCCCATACTATATGAGCCCAGAACAATCCGCTGGTGATTTAGTAGATGGCCGCTCAGATATTTACGCCCTTGGCTGTTCACTCTTTGAGACTCTTACAGGTTTCGTGCCCTTCGAAGGTGATTCAACGGTAGCGATTGCTCTGATGCATCAAGAAGAAGAGCCACCCTTGCTGACTGATGTCATGACTGCGGCAATTTGCCGCAGTCACTAAATCTGGTAATCGGCAAATGCCTGGCCAAATTACCGGCCGAGCGCTACCAAACTGCCAAAGAATTATATCTGGATTTGCAGCGCATCAAAGCCGGTAAAGCGGTGCTCGCGGCGCCGAAATTTACAGCTGCACCGAGCCAGTCGAGACCAGACAGAACAAGCAAACCATTGACCCAGCGATTGCTTTTGCCCTTCCTGCTACTGACTGTTTTAGCCGTCAGCATCACAGGCTTTTACTTTTTACAAAATGAGCTGGCCAGGCAATCAAGGGCGCTTCGCGCTAAAGAAAATAAAGCCAAAAGTACTAAGGCACGCTTTAATGTGGACATTACACACGGCATCTCTGAGCTTCGGGAAAGCAAAACTAGTAGCGGACTAAACCCGGTTGTCAAAAACGAAGTAGAAGCATTCTTGAAAGGAAATAGTAGAAAATTTGTCAGCATTGCCTTTTAAAACGGCAAACCGATAAAGCGATTCCAACTACCTACAAGCTTTTCACTTGGCACACTAAACAGCAGTGGTAATGACGGCGGCGGTAATGCAAAAGAGCAAAAATACCGAGCCAGCGGCATCATTGAAGTTTCACCTACATACCATGTGGTGCTGGATGCAGACAACAGAGTTATAGCCACCTATCCGGCAGTACTAAAATATTTCAATCCTGCCGATTTAGACTCGCTATGGATTAATGGCAGTTTGCAAAATGCAGACAATTTGATCGAATTTGTTTCGCATTTGAAGGGCTTACACTACTTGCAACTGGCTACTTTGTCGCTTTCAGAAAAATCTGCCTCGCTACTTGCGCCGCTGACTAATTTAGATTCACTGTCCATTTGCAATTGTGACGCAGACCCCTCAATGCTTGCCCGCATAAAGATTCTGCCCGATTTGCAAATGCTCAGCATCATGGCTCCGGAATCTGACTCGATGGAGAGCGTCGCGCCACTGCTCCATGTTCTGAGCAAAAGAAATAGCCTGCGCGATCTGCGTTTCGAGAAAATATTTTTGTCCACCGAAGAGATTGGGCAAGTAGCAAAATTTCAAAACCTGACAAGGTTGTGTATAAGAAATTCCAACATCTCAAATGAAGAATTGGAAAACCTGACAAAGCTAAAGAATTTGAACTACCTAGATCTTGCCTGTAATTTTCAACTTACAACGAAATGTACTGACTCTTTAAAGCAGTTCAAAAAGCTCAAGACACTGCAAATACCTCGTCACCTCCTAACCAAGAAAAGTACGGCGGACCATGGCCCCGACGAAACCGCCCTCAGGCTAGCTGAAGAAAGCAGAGCCGGCGACACTTGTTTCGGTCGGCGTCAGGTCACACAATCTGGCTCTGAAAGCTTACCTGGCGTCGAACTAGATGCAGGGCACGATGACGAACCGGTGGCCTGGCAAGACAGATTTTTACCGCCGGAGCAAATTCAAACTTACTACAACACCAATCTAACAACTTGGGATTCAGACCAGAGCGGATCTGTATCAAAAGATGAGATTGCAGAGGCTTTAAAGAGTACAGAAGGGCGTAATTATCAGTGCGTCGACATTCTAGACGAACACTTTGGCGGCATCGATACTGACGCTAGCGGCGAAATTGCTCCAGACGAAATAATGGCAATTAACCAGGGGCAAAGCCAGTTCTATCAGGCTTTAAATAGTGAAAAAAAGCAGTATCGAAATCGTTAAAGATAGCTTCAACAAAATTGATGGCGATCATAATGGCCGATTAACTCAAGCCGAACTCAATACAGCCGCCAAAATTGAAAATTTACCAGCCAAAGTGCGCGCGGCTTACGCCCAATTAGGCAGCAGTGACAACTATGAACTACTAACCAGTAAAAGACACGCCGCAAAAGCTCCATGCCCGTAACTTTCACGTATTTTATGAATAATGGTGTGAACAATGTTAGTGCATTGACAATCTTGGGTTATCTATGACTGACAAACCAACAATAGAAAGCCGGGGCAAAACAGGGGCGAGTCAACTCGACAATAAATTGCACGAATCTGCTTATATCGAAAATTGGACCGATTCATTTCCTAAAGGCCCTCAAAAACGCTCCAGCCTCGAGGCATCATTTGGTGCACCACTGGCTGAATATAAGCTTCCGAAACTCTTCCTTTCTCAGGCGACCGGCTCCGGCGACTCTGTCGGTTCAGTCAACTCGGAGCGCAGCTCGCTTAGAGAAACCGCGCGCATAGCACAGCCTGAAGTTGCCACCGGGCGCTCCCAGTTAGTTGCAGTAGATGCAGCTCAAGCAAAAAATATCTTCACGGCGATGGTCAGCAGCTGCCACCTATTGCCCAGGACTTTCTCAAAAAAGGTTTGCTCACAGTGTCAGACCAGACACGCGCAGATTGGCAAAAACCAAAAATTTTCGTTTCAAAACGACCTGGCGATGAGCGCTACCAGCCTGGCACAAAAGCTAATCCATGCGCATCTATTCAGACTGCTGTGGATAACGCGCCCCCGGGCAGCGTAATTAACGTAGAGCAAGGAATTTACAAAGAACGGATCCAGATTGGCAAATCAAATTTGGTGGTCCAAACTGATGCGGAAAACCCCGCCGTGATCGAGCCTGGCGGCAAGACAGCGGGGCGTGGCACTGCGGGTTTCAGCGTTGGGTCTAATATCTATGACGTCGCCATCAAAAACTTCGAGGTGCGAAAGTTCAGCGGTCTGGAGGCCGGCATCAAGGTCGAAGGTAAAAACATTAGTAACATCATTATTGCCGGCAATAATTTACATGGAGCCCAATCCACAGAGGCCATAAGGATTTATGGCCGTGGCGCCAGCGAAAGTGAAACTGTTAAAGACGTGCAGATCCTTTCCAACAAAGTTCACGACCTCAAACTGGGCCAGCTTGAAGCAATCCCCATCAACGGCAACGTCAAAGACTTTAAAATCGTTGGCAATGCCGGTTATCGACTCGACAACATATTCATTGATGTGATCGGCGGCGAAGGCAAGTCGCCTAACCCGGCTCTAGACAAAGCACGCGGTGTGGTGGAGTTCAACTATGCCTCAGAAATAAGCACTAAAACAAATTCAGCCTATAACTACAGCCGTTCGGCACCGGGCATTTATATCGATGGCGGAAGCGATGTACAAATTCGCTATAACTACATAACCGCGGCCGACTTCGGTTTTTCAGTAGGGAGCGAGCATCGCGGCATAAATGCAACGAAGATCAATACCTATGGGAATATTGTCGAGAATGCACATCTTGACTGGATGACTCGCGGCGGGGAAATTCGCCGCCCCGGTGGCGCAAGCCACAGCACAGCCTTTGATAACATTTTGATTGGCAATGGTCGCCTCGAAACTCAACAAAATGTAGACCTTAAAACTTTTCCAGTTGCCAACAATCCGGTCTATTCCAGCTTGGATAAACTGGCAAAAATGCCTAAACCTATAGTTGATGCGCTTAAACAATACAATCGAAACTGACTGATTACATAGATGAACTGCCAGTCTGAGCGATCAATAAAGGAGGTAAAGAGCCTGCTCAAGCCGCTGCATCTAAAATGCTTGAGTCTCTTACCAAAAGCATTCAGACCTCAGGACCTGAAACACCTTCGGTTTTGACGGTAGCGAGGGCAGCAAAAGCTAGCAGTGGACCTCTCAATCAGCGCCCGGATGGACCTAACGGTTGGCAGTTGCCGCCGACCGCAGGGCATATCTAACAACTCGGTAATAGTCATTAATAACTTGGTAACATCTTTCAGTTATGTTAAAGATTTTCTCTTTTTCTAATATCGTATGTGGTGGCGCAGCTCTGATAGTTAGATCCGGTGATCTGCTGCGTATAACGACTAGGCTGACTGCACTTTGGGCGCTACCCTTTGCGTCGCACCCTTGGCAACCTTACCCCAAAGATCGTAGTATTTTGATGTATCAACATTTTTTTCGCCGGCGGACTTGCATAAAACAGACCAATTTACTCATTCAGACCGCCTTCGTTGTGCATCCGCACTTCTCACGTAGATTCCTTATGCACTGCACTGCACAAGCTCGCGATAGCTCTGCGACCTGCGAGCAAGGGTTAGGTGTTTAGATCAAATCGGCATAAATAGCCGGTTTCAACAAAGATATGGAGGAAAGACCGATATGTGTCAAAAGAGTATTTCTGCTTTTTCGCATGCACCGCCTGAACTTGATGCAAAATTTCTTCTCAGGTATGGCGGTTTGCTGGTTGGAACACTGACCAGGCAAAACAGCCTGTGGCACTTCGAATACGCAGACGATTTTAGGCAAACTGATTTTCGCCCTCTAGTCGAATTTCCTGAACTGGCGAAGAATTATCACAGTACTGTTCTCTGGCAGTTCTTTGCCATGCGAATTCCCAGCACTAGAAGGCCTGAGGTTCAGGAAATCATTTTTCGTGAACACATTAAAACAGACGATGTGGTCGAGCTGCTCAAGCGTTTTGGCGGGCGCACTATCGCTAACCCGTTTACATTGACGTTTGCGCAATAACGCCGCCTAAACAGCGGCAGGAGAAACGTTATGAACACCACCATTACCGAACGGCAAATGACCGTTCTTT
>JADYXQ010000237.1 GCA_021772135.1 Candidatus Obscuribacter sp. | reverse complement strand
TGGCTCTCCGGCACTCCGCTGGCTAAGACCAGAAAATCAAAGCTGGAGACTGTTTGCGCCGCTTAAATAAAAACTAGATGAGATCGCCAACAGTATCGAAACATTAACGCTGAGCGGGATCAATATCTCGAACCAGAACGTATCCGTTCTGTCCTGAAAAGCATAACGACCGAGAAGCTCAGGAAAAGAAACTCAAAATATTGCCGGCATTTCTTTCCATTTGCAATTTCTCTTCTAGAGCATCTTGGGTTTCGGCCTCGCGTTCATTGTCGGCGACAAACTTGGGCTTGACCAGCTCTTCCAGTTCAAAGACAAGAATCAGGGCCAGCACAATTTCGGAATAAGCCGTGAGAATATCAGCAGCCATTGCTTCTTCTTGCTTGGAGGCACCTTCTCCCATAACCAGTGAGCAAAGCACGATAAGCCACAAGTAATGCTCGCTTTGCGACTTGTCTAAATAGTCTCTGTAGCTGCTTTCGAAGCTCTCGCAGAGCTTCTGGTCGAACATCGTGTCGACAGAAAAATCGTCTTCGCGAAAACGACCACAGAACATAATGCGCGCGTATGCCAGATCAAAAAGAGGGTCATCCAGTCTGGAATAATCCCAGTCAATCACAGCTTTGATGGAAGAGCCGCGGTAAATCAAATTGCCCGGATGAAAATCGCCATGCAAGAGAGCCCGCCAGGCATACTTTGAACCGTGGGCGCGCAGCCACTCTTCAATCATGGCCTGCACTTCGAAAACTTGCTCTACACGACCTTGCAGACGGCCAACCATGGCTTCGGCAGCGGCGATAGTCAAACTATATCCGGGCATGACGCCGAACTCGCTCGCCCGGGCAAAAGCATGACGAATACGCTCAAGGCAGGCATCGTGCCAATCGACTGTCGACTTCAAACGTTTAACAAGACTTTTCGAAAGGTCGGCGCTATCGCCGGAGCAGTGCAGCTGTGCTAAAACACGCCCGGCCTCACTGCAGTGTTGTTCATTCCAGGTCAATCGCCGCCAGTTAAACGGCGTCGAAACCCTGATGTAAGGCCGCAAAGTATAATATCGACCCTGGCAGAAATAAGCGGGTTTGCCGTCTTTAGCCAGCAGTAAAGGCACGGCCAAATTAAAGCCCTTGCTGCGCAGAGTATCGACGGCCAGGTGTTCTTGTTCGATATCATTGTAAGAGCGATTGACGTTTTCGGCGTTGAGCACAAATTGTTTGCCGCTGGCGTCAGTAATTAAAGAGCGCTCGAAGTCTCCGTTAAATGGCCAGGCTTGCACTTGCACCGGCTCGAGCAGCGATCCGGCGAAGCCACTGCATACGGTGGCATGGCCGCACTCGGGTTGCGGCTGAGGCTGCGGTTGAGATGGATTACCGTCTGATACCATTTAGAGCGCACCGTTAACTATGACGAGAGTTCCCATCCCAGCTCCTTCATGGCGTCAGTGAAGTCAACTCGGCTGCGCTGGCAGAAATTGAGAGCGATAATCGCTTGCTCTACTTTCAATCTTTTTTGGGTGAGCATGGTCATGCACTGATAACTGGCGAGCACCGTTTTGGTGTCGAGTTTACCCATGGTAATCAAATGTCGCTCAAGTTTGGTGCCTTTGTCCTGGTCGAGGGTGCGCGCTTTTTCGATATCTTCTTCAGTAACGATACCGGCCTGCTTGAGCAAATCAACAGCCGAAAGCGGCGGTGACATGGCCACTCTTTTTTCGCGTTCAACGCTGGCGGCCTTGTTTCTAGCGGCCTCACTGGCCTTAGGATGGCGCTTTTTAAATTCTTCTACTGCGTCGTCTTTCGACATTTCCTGGTTGCGAATAGCTGCTTGTAATTGAAGCAGTGTGCGCCACACGGCATTACTGATTAGACCGGCTTCCACCAACACCGCCTCTAGTGGCGTGTCCACAACAAAACTATGAATGGTGCCTTGAGGAGAGACGCGATCCATCTCGATTTTGCCGCTATTTTTGTGCGCCTGTTGCAGCAAATCTGCTGCCTGAGTGAGAGTAACTTTTCCTTCCTTAATCAATTTTTGTACATTGACTGATGCTTCAAGAGTGGCTCGGGGCAACTCTCCGGCTTCCATCAAGATGTGCACAGATCCGGCGGTGGCCGACGATGTCACTTTCGTCAAAGTCGTAGTGGTTAAGCTCAAAGATTTGCTCTTCGGACTGAGTTTTTCCAGAGCTACGCGCAACTCAGCCACGTTGGCATAGCGCTTGTCTGGCTCTTTTTCAAGAGTTTTGAAAATCACATCTTGCATTTCTTTAGGAATATTGAGGTTAGGCACCACTTCATCAAAAGGCGGCGGCGGATCGCAAATATGCTTGCTCAAAGTTTGCAAAGCGTTCTCGCCAAGAAAAGGCAATGCGCCTGAAATTGCCTGGTACATCAGGCATCCCAGTGAATAAAGATCGGAGCGGCCGTCCAGGCTGAGGCCCTTGCACTGCTCGGGGCTCATGTAAAGCGGGCTGCCGACCACGTCGCCTGCCGATGTCAGCTCCTGACCGGCAAAGCGGCCATGGGGAAGAATTTTAGAAATACCAAAGTCTACAATTTTTACCAGTCGTTCTTTTTTACGACCGGTCTCGACAATCATCAAGTTGCTTGGTTTTAAATCGCGGTGAATGATGCCTCGGTCGTGGGCATGACCAAGTGCGTCGCAGGCTTGTAAGAAAATATCGACGAATTCTTCTACATCGAGATGTTTGACATTGTCGAGCAATTTGTCGAGACCGCGGCCATCGACATACTCCATGACGATGAAGGGGTGCCCGCTGCTGGAAAATCCGTAGTGATAAACCGAGATTAAATTGGGATGCACAAGAGTAATAGTGGCGCGGCCTTCTTGCTCAAAACGCTTTTTACTGAGAGGGTCGCTTAAAAGCTTGCCGTGCAAAACCTTAAGAGCAACAGTACGGTCAAACATCTGGTCGCGACCTTTGTAGACCACGCCCATGCCGCCGGAGCCGATTTCTTCGCGGACTTCATAGTGGTCAATAATGGTGCCGTATTTGATGCCGCTGCCGCTGCTCATCATGTCGGAATCGTCGGTCTGTTTGCCCGGCTCCAGCGACTCGATCGCTTCTTCCATGAGCTGATGAATCACCGACGCCTCGCGACTGCGGAAACTCCAGAGCACGACATTATCGCCCATTTCTTCGGCCTGCATTACCCAGGTGGCTTCGCCGGCGTTGGTGCCCTTTTCAAATGTGACCGATAAGACAAAATTAGACGACTCTGTCCGCTTCCATAACATCGCTGCTGGAATTTCAGGACTGTCTTTAGCGCGCTGATAGCTGAATTCGAGATCTTCGACAGTAGGCACGCGCGGCCATTTAGCAGGGCGGGGGGTCCTCGGCGCTGCAGAATCCTGGTTGTCTGATTTTCGACTAAAAGAGTCTTGAAGAGGCATCTTCCCCTGACTGCCTTATAGGGCTTTGTATAACTCTTATACTAGACTAATTAGAGTTCTATTCTCTTATGCCCCAATTGACATTTTTTCGGCAAAAATCTCGTATTTAGCTGTTTATCAGACGAATTTACTAAATGACAGAGATTTTTGCGCAAAAATCTCTGTCATTTAATAAATCACCACCGGCAGCCAGTTAACCACTTTTTGTACCCTCAATTCATACTACGCCTATTAGTAATAAAATTGGAAACCTCTCCTATTCATACTCGCAGATAGTGGCGACTGCTGACTAGCTGCTAGAGGTGTTATGCGGTGGAGCGCTAAAAACAAATCTGCTTAAGCAATC
>JADYXQ010000236.1 GCA_021772135.1 Candidatus Obscuribacter sp. | reverse complement strand
GGCGAGCACCACATCTGGTTTTACATTTATTTTGGAAAGACCGCGGGCAACGATTCGCATTTCCTCTTTGCCTTGCTCGGTCAGCGGCCGATCCGCGTCTCTAGTAATTCCAGATCCAAGACGTTCGGAGGCAATTCCGTGTCTTACCAAATAAAGTCTCATGGCAACCTCACTGCTATCGTGCCTCACTATTTTACAGGCGCAGGATCTCGGCTTTGCTTAGAAAAGCCACCAGACCATGTAATATTTACTGGATGAGTAATTTGAAACCACGCATGATTGGACTCGATGTCGGCGACAAACGTATTGGCGTCGCTATTTCAGATCCGCTGGGATATACGGCAGCAGGCATCGAGACTATCCACCGGGTCAATATGCGCACAGACGTAGACAATATTGCCTCACTGGCAGCGCGCCATGGCGCCGTGCAAATTGTCATCGGGCTTCCTTACAACATGGACGGCTCTATGGGCGACCAGGCCGAGAAGGTCAAATCATTTGCCAAGAAGCTGGCCAACGCCACTGGTTTACCAATAGTTTATGAAGACGAAAGACTTACAACCATCTCTGCCATTCGCACACTGACTCTGCAAGGAGTGAAGACCGGCCATAATCGCGACATGGTAGATAAGCAGGCGGCAGCCATAATTTTGCAGAAATATTTAGATCGCAAAACGCCACCGCCCATTGCCTGAGTGCCCACCAGAACTATTCGCCCATAGATACTGCCTGTCTGGCTAAAGTGGCCTGGGTTGCTGCTTTATTTGAGAATGTCTCTGTGTCTTTGATCACAGCTTGAACAATCAAACTCTTCGACAACACTTTTATTTCGGGCATTTTTTTAATGGCAGTGCCGATGGCCAATAGTTCAATCATGCCACCACCAAGCTCGTAGACATAAGTTTTGATACCTACAACATCATCGGCGGCAAAGGTTTCGGCATCTTCTGCAATCATGGCCAGGGCCTTGAGGCGGGCCTGATAAATCTGATAAGTGAGCTCTTTAATTTCACCGCGAACAAAACTTTTGAACATTGCCTTGAGGCCACCGGCCAGGCCAATGGAAAATACGGAGACACCCAGCACCAGCCGAATCGGACAATATCCAAGGCTTACCACATTCCACATTTCTTCATTGGTCAGATCGCTGGTAATCGGTGTTTCTTTAAACTGCTCGGGTAGTTTTTCGTGAAATGAAGCTGTTCCAGTCATCACCATTTCTTGAATGCCAATAAGCGGCGCAATTGTGGTCTGAATGCCTAAAACGGCATTGGCTCCGGCTTCTCTGGCTTCATGCGAAATGCGCTCCAGTGCCAAGTGTCTGGTTTTATTTAGCATACCTGAAAATTCATGCACTTCACCTGCTTGCAAACTGCGCAGAGTGCCCATGACACCACCACCAATACCAATTGAATAAGCGACATTGCCAAAAACAAAGCGCAAAGGATGAAAACCGCAATCGAGTTGGCAATAAAGTTCCTGGCCATTGGCTGAAGTTGAAAACGGTATGTCGGCATTGCTTTCACCCTCGCGGTGAACGGCCGAGCCGATAGAAAGATATTCCACATTAGCATCGTGGAAAATCAATTGGTTAGTAACACCAGTAACCCCCGCACCTACATGTCGGCGCGCTTCTTCGATCATGCGCATATAAGCCATCTCACGACCTTCACGTATTAATTCGGTCAGCTCGTGAATTTCGCCGCCACCGAGCGTTTTAAGACCCGAAGTGAGGCTGCCCACAAAACCGAGCGAGAACACGCTATTGCCAATGACAAGATTACCCGGCGTGTAACCTTTGGCATCGAGACAAAATAATTCATTGCCGGAGAGTCCTGTCATTATGGCCATTTTCTTTCCTCGCCGGTAAATTTCAGAATTTCTGCATCAAACTTTTGACAACAAGACTCTACATCAAACCTTTCATCATGCCGTGCCAGTACATCTGGGGCAAAATATCTTTCTTGAAAATGTACATACTGTACCGTTCTTCCGATTGATCAAAAGGAAAGCTTTCTTGCGGATTCAAGTCATAATCGAACTCAGCCAGAATCAAGCTATTGTAACCGGTTACCAGTGGGCAAGACGTGTAGCCATTGTATTGAGCATTAAGCGGCTCGTGGCGCATTTGGCTGATTAGATTAGCCACCACAATCGGTGACTGCTTGCGAATGGCCGCACCGGTTTTGGATGTAGGTAAATTGGAACAGTCACCGAGGGCAAAGACGTTGTCAAAGCGGTTGTGCTGCAAACTATTCTTATTCACGTCCACCCAGCCGGCGCTATCAGCCAGCTCACTTTTTTTAATAAAATCAGGCGCGCTCATAGGCGGTGTGACATGCAAAAGGTCGTAATTGATGACGGTTGTCTCGCCGCTATCAAGATTTTGAAAAGTAGCTCGTTTTGCTTCGCCATCAATCTCAGTTAGATCTTGCCTGAACATGGTTTCGATATTTTTGCGCTCGAGCACTTTAGTTAAACTGGTGGCATATTTTTTCACTGAAAAAATGCTGGGATTGGCCGAGGCGAAAATCATATTGATTTTGTCGCGCACTCCGCGAATGACAAAATGATCTTCCGCCAGATAAGCAATTTTTTGCGGAGCGCCACCACATTTGACCGGAGTATTCGGTTGAGTAAATAAAGCAGTGCCGTTATTTAATCGAGTAATGAATTCCCAGGTTTTGTGCACCAGAGCGTAGCTGTAATTGCTGCAAACTCCATTTTTGCCCAGAGCTTCCGGCAAACCTTTAACGTTGTGCCAATCGATTTGCAAACCAGGAGCCATCACCAGATAGTCGTAAGAAATTTCCTCACCGCTTTGCAGCCTGACATAATTTTCGCCAGGCTTGACATCAGTGACGTGATTCTTTATCCACTTAACCCCTGTGGGGATTAGCGAATACTCATCTCTCTCGCTCTCTTCTTTTGGACAAATGCCAGCGCCAACCAGTGTCCACAATGGTTGGTAATAGTGTTTACTGGAAGGCTCTATGATAGCAATGCCCACCTGGCCAATGGCCCGCATCAGCCTGTGGGCCACCGATATACCGGCCGTACCGCCGCCGACAATGACAATTTTGTGATGCTCGCGAGGGCCTGCCATCTTTTCTTGCGCCGACATATCTGAGGCCTCTCTAATTGGTTCTAATTGTTTAGCACAGACTGGCTTTCATGAGGGTCTACATTGTTATAGGATATAATTTTTCCATGTCACAACGCATTCCGGTGGCCCAAAGAGGCTGCCAAAGTGAAAATTCATGAGCGCACCATATATTGCACTGCTAATTTTTGAAGCCATCTTAGGGGTTTTGATGATTATCCTGATTTTGCTCCATGCCCCTAAAGGCGATGGTATGGCAGGCATCGGTGCGGCAGCCACGGTTTTCAGCGGAAAGCGCGGAGCAGAAGCTGGCCTTGACCGACTGACATGGACAGTTTTTGGTTTGTTTATGCTTGTATGTGCGCTTCTAGGCTTCGGATTTGTCAGATAACTTACTTCAGACGCTTACTGGCACCACTTAATGTCATTTCAGTTACCGACTAAAGAAGATAAGCACGATTATGTGCACGAACAGTTTGAGCGCATTGCCCGCGGTTACGATCTAAGTAATGATGTAATTAGTCTGGCTATGCACCGCGCCTGGAAATTGCGCGCAGTCAGTCAGCTTTTAGCCGGCAAAAAAGGTGGAAAATTTTTAGACGTATGCTGCGGTACCGGCGACGTTTCATTAGTGATTGCCAAACAAGCAGCCGCAGGCACGGCCATAACCGGTCTGGATTTTTCACAAAATATGCTCGATCTGGCCGGTGAACGTCAACGCCGGCTGGCAGTGCGCAAAGACAAAATCAAAACGGTTAAAATCGACTGGATTTGTGGCGACGCCCAAAATCTTCCCTTTGCCGATGATACCTTCGATGGTGCCATCATCAGCTTTGGCCTACGTAACCTGACCGATTTGCAAAAAGGGCTCAATGAGATGGCCCGAGTGGTGAAATCAGGCGGTCGCATAGTCAACTTAGATCTTGGCCATACCACTGTACCTCTGTTTGCCCCAATCTTCGACACCTATTTCAGTAAAGTGGTGCCCGTGATAGGCGGCCTGCTGCAAAATGACAAGACTGCATATACTTATTTGCCTGAATCTGGCCGCAATTATCCGCGCCCCGAGCGCATTACCGCTATGTTTGCCGAGGCCGGTCTGGTTAATATCCGGCACACTCCTCTGGCACTAGGCACGGTGGCACTGCATCTGGGAGTGAAGCGGTGACCAATAGCGGCGATCGACCTGAGCACAAAGGTCGCTCGCTGATGATTGTCTCTGGCGATCATTCCGGCGAGAAGCACGCCTCCAAAATTATTAAACAATTGAAAGAGCAAGATCCAGATTTGCACATCTGGGGAGCGGGCGGTCCTGAAATGGAAAAAGCAGGCATGGAGCTGCTTTTCAATAGCTCCGAATTTACAGTGTTGGGAATATTTGAAGTGATTGGCTACATCTGGTTTTTCACCAAGATGCACTGGACACTGCTCGTCAATATGATCGAACGCCAGCCCGATGCCATTCTCTTAGTCGATTTCGGCGGCTTCAATGTCGGCTTCGCCACCTCCGCCAGGGCAATAATGCCCAAGGCCGACAGCGATAAATCTAGCGAAAAAAAGTTTACGCTGCTCGAATACATTCTTTGGCCCATGGAGTTTGTGCAAAATCGCTTTGCCGACCTGATGAGAGCGATTGGCTTTAACTATTTAAAATGGCACGGTACTCGCAAGACTTCCAGAGCTATTCCGATTTACTATTTCATCTCGCCCCAGGTCTGGGGTTCAAGACCCTGGCGCATCAATGTCTTGCGAAGGGCAGTGAGCAAAATTCTCACCATCTTTCCTTTTGAAGAGGGTGTCTACCTCAATAAAAATGTCAATGCGCGCTTTGTCGGCAACCCACTCTTGCGAGCTTTGCCAGACCTGGCCACTTTGCCTGACCGCGAAGAGCTTTGCCAATCGCTAAATCTAGACCCGAGTCGACCGATTATCGTAGTTATGCCCGGCAGCCGCAAGCAGGAGATAGTAGCGCACATGCCGGTTGTGGCCCACGCTGTCAAAACTTTGCTGAGAGTGCGGCCCAACATTCAGTTTGTGCTCTCAAAGGCAACTGCAAAAGTTTCAGGTTATGTGGACGACTGTCTTAAAAGCTGCCAGATGGAAGCTTTAGTTGGCAACGGCCTCACCGTGGTCGATTCTTCTCGCAACTTCGAACTTATGAAAAATTGCGACCTGCTCTGGGCCAAAAGCGGCACAACCACGCTCGAGGCCACCCTGTTCGGCAAACCAATGATCATCTTTTATCGCGGCAATTGGTTTTCTTACTTACTTGTAATGGTCTTTAAAAGCGTCAAACACTTCGGCTGGCCGAACCTTTTGGCCGGTCACGAGCTGGTTCCTGAATTAATTCAACTGGATTGTCGGGGGGAAATGCTCGTAAAATATAGCCTCGACCTCCTTGATGTGCCCGCCTTAAGAGCAGAAATCGCCCTCGAACTTTTGACCTTGCGCCACGAACTCGGCCAGGGTGATTTTGTAGAAAATTGCAGCCAGGAACTTTTAGCTGTAGTGAGTAAAGATGACCGGTTCAAAAATGAATGAAATGCCCTCAGATAAATTAGCCTCGAACGCACAGTTCCAGACTTACTTGCGTCTACTGAGCTATATCAAGCCTTACACTGTGATGTTTGTAATTGGGGCCGTTGCGGCTATTCCATCAGGCAGTATGGACGCGGCCATTGCCTGGTTGGCTGGTGCCGGTTTGCAGAAAATAATTGCAGAAGGTCATCTGGAGATGATCTACTGGGTACCACCCCTGGTGCTCTTGATTGCACTGTTGCAGGGATTTTTTGGTTTTATCGAAACTTATACGATCAAATATGTGGGTGCCGCAGCCATTCGCGACATGCGCAACAAAATGTTTGAGCATTTGCAAAAGCAGCCGCTGATGTACTTTCAAGGTCAATCTTCGGGTATTCTTATTGGCCGCCTGATTAATGACGTAGCTATTGTCGAACACGCCATTTCTCAAACTTTTCAATCGTTAATAAGCAGAGTGATAACCGTAATATCGCTTTCATTGGTGATTATGCTGCAAGCCTTCTGGTTGGCCATTATTGCTCTCACCATTATTTCTCTGATTGTCATACCAGTTTCGATTCTCAGTCGCAAAATTCGCAAATCTTCAAGACGCGGGCAGGAAGCCATTGGCGATCTGGTGTCGGTAATTTCAGAATCGATTCAAGGTGCCAAAGTCGTTCAATCTTTCAACCTGGAAAATTATCAGGTCAAACGTTTCGTCGACACTAACAATGGTTTCTTCCACAACACCATAAAAGCGGTGATGGCAGAAGCGATTCTTTCACCTATTCTGGCCATCATCAGCGCCAGCGGCATCGCCTGCGTTATCTGGGTGGCCGGCTCAATGCTGATTAAGCATGAAATGACACCTGGAGCGTTAACCTCCTTTATCGTTTCGCTAGTGCTTTTATATTCGCCGGTGAAAAATATCGGCCGAGTAAACGGTATGCTTCAGCCGGCCATGGCAGCAGCGTACAGGATTTTTGAAGTAATGGATCAAATGCCTGATATTCGCAACAGCGAAAAGCCATTGACCCTCAATTCTGGTCCACACCGCATTAAATTCGAAGGTGTCTATTTCCATTATCCCGCCCATGAAAACATGGTGCTGCGCAATATCAATTTAGACATTGCTCCAGGTAAGCTTGTCGCCCTTGTTGGCCTGTCGGGCTCAGGCAAATCGACCATGGCCAATTTAGTACCGCGTTTTTTCGATGTCACCGCCGGTAGTATCTTAATCGATGGCATCAACGTCAAAGAAATCGATATGACCTCGCTTCGATCTGAAATCGCCGTGGTTACCCAGGACAACTTCCTCTTCAATACAACCGTGGCTGAAAACATCCTGCTCGGCCGCACCGGCGCTTCGATGGACGACATTATCAGCGCAGCAAAATCAGCATACTGTCACGACTTCATTATGGAACTGCCAGACAAGTATGACACCAAAATTGGTGAACGAGGAGTGCGCCTCTCCGGTGGGCAACAACAAAGATTGGCTATCGCCCGGGCCTTTTTGAAGAACGCACCGGTGCTAATTTTAGACGAGGCCACAAGTTCTCTCGATAATGAATCTGAAGCTTACGTTCAAGAAGCCTTGAACGACTTGATGCAAGGCCGCACAGTAATTGTAATTGCCCACAGACTGTCTACTGTAAGACATGCGGATCAAATTCTTGTTCTCGAGCAAGGACAAATTATCGAGAGCGGTACCCACGACATGTTAATGACCGGCGATGCCTCGTACGCCAGATTGATTAAAGCGCAGTTCGAGCGCCCTGTTTCTTAGTGTGTTGCAATTAACACGAGTATTGATTTTGATTGCAACAGCTGTAAGTTTGCTTGTGGTCAGCGTAAACAGTGCCTGTGCTGAAGGCGATACCAACGCAGAGCGAATTTCTCAATTGCTGGAGAAAAAACAATTCAGTCAGGCTTTTAGCGAAATCAATGAAAAACTAAGAAACCAACCAATCGACAGTGACGCAAGTTTGTACCTGTGGCGAGGCAATATTTACTGGTCAATTTGCGACTACCGAAAAGCTATTGCTGACTATGACAAGGCACTATCGATGGGAGGCGATATTGACGCCCTCATACACAAAGGTATCTGTCAGGCCCGGTTAGGCGAAGACTGTAGCAAGACTTTTCTGGCCGCAGCCAGGTCAGCAGTGAAATTGAAACTGACCGATGCTGCACAAATAAAAACCATTGGTCAGGCATTGCTAGAATTGCAGCGTAAAAAAGAATTGATCGAGTTTGCTAACGATCTTAAAGATGCTACCGGTGATACCAATGCAACTCTGGTAGCTCTATCAGATCTTGCCGCCAGCGGGGCCGCAGAGAAAACCGAAGTGACACGTCGCGACAGGATTACAGCTGGTATGACCAGTTTCATTGCCACCCCGCACTGCGTACTCATATCAGATATAAATCAGTCAGCCCTGGAGCGCTATGCCACCATTGCCGAAGGTTTTATAAACTATGTCAACGACAATCTCTATACGGTCGAAGGCAACTATCCGGTCAGCATCTTTATTTTGCACGACAAAGCAACTGAACAAGCTTTTCTTAAAAATCACATGAATTTCAATATGCATGTTCAGGGAGTTTATATCAGCAGTCGCAATGTGCTGGTCACGTTTGCCGGTGCCGGTATCGGGACGTTTTTACACGAAATCATGCACAAAGTTTTGGAAGGCGAACAGCTCGAATTTTGGGCTGAAGAAGGAATTCCTGCATATTTTGAAAAAGTCTACGGCAAGCTGCAACCAAAGTTTTTCATAGAGCATGGCTATGCAGAAAACTGGTATCCTAGGGCAATTGCAGGCAACGTCTCGAACTTTAATTTGGCCGATATCGTCAATAAATCTAAGCACGCAGATCCCAATCATGAAGATCAGCAGCGCCTGGTGGCTCTTTTTCTCAATCGCTATGGCAAATTGAAATTGTACTTGAGTCTGGTGAAAACCCGCGATAAAAAGGGCTATAAATCCTTTGTAGAGGCTGCGTTTGAAAAACCGATCACTGAACTGGCACCCCTTTTTGAAAAGTACTTGAAAGAGCTGGTGCGAAATCGCGAAGTTATTGAAAAGCAGCAAGCCAGTGTGATCTCGGAAGCACCAGTAGATTTAAGGGAGATGTTCAGTGTTGAGCCAACGCCTCAGCCTACATTGCAAGATTTTCTCGACGGAAAAAGCAATTGTTATGCCGGCTACGACCAGTTTTAGCATTTGCTACAATGCGGTTTCATTTAAACCTTGAACGGGCAAAACAGCTCAATATCCCGAACAGTATTCAGCTAAGAGATTAATCGTGATTTCAACTAAGAAAACAGCTTTCACCCTTGCCCTCACATTGCTGAGCTGTCAGTTTTTACCGGCGCTGGCTAAGCAAGAAGACGAGTACAAGGCGGGCGTAGCGCTTTACACCAGTAAAGATTATGCCAAGGCAGCGGATAAGTTTTGGAATTCCATTACTCAAGGCAATAACGACGCAATTGCTTACCTGTACATGGCGCACTCTTATGCCGGCGCTCAGAACATCTATGAATCGCTCAGTGCCTATCATTCTGTTGTAGACCTCTACAAAGGCACACCAGAAGCAACTCTGGCCGCCGCTTGCATTAAGCGAATGGATCCGCAGAACGTCTGGCGCCGTGGCCAACCACTTCCGGCATCGCTTGCGCCAGCTAAACCTGCTGTTGTCACAGCAAGCAAAAGCTCCCCCAATATTATTACTACAGCCGCTCCTGGCTCTGCTAGTGGTGGCATGCTGGCACGCCTGACAGTGCTGGCACCTAGCCAGACCGGCCATGACGCAGTCAGCGCATCAACAATTAAAACGGTGAAAGCAGCTGTGCAATTATTGCCTGCCAATTTTGCAAAAATGTTGGTAGAAGGCGGTGCCAATATCATTATCGCGCCTAACTCTAGCGACAAGTGGCCAGAGTCGATTAACCAGGTGAAATCAGGCGAAACAACTTACGCCCAAGAAGTTGGGCACTGTTACGGCCGAGACATGTACATCTATGAAAGACCCATAGTCGAGAAAGGTGTGTTCAAACTGGGAGAAGCACGCAAAAGCGATGAGATTCGCTGGGTTACAGTCAATCAGCTCTTTCACGCTCTGGACAATTGCGGACAGTACACAAAAGATCCGAACATGGTCATCGCCTACAATCAAGATCTAGAAATTATTTCTGACGAAAAGAAAGGTTCGCTGGGCGATTATCTGGCGGAAGGCTCAGGAATTGGCGAGACTTTTGCCGAAATCGGCGTGGCATTGTTGGGCGTTCAAGGGCAAAACACCAACGAAGTTGCTAACAGCTTCATCAGAACCAAAGCCTATATGCGCAAAAAATTACGAATCTAAAGGCTAAAAGGTATTTTCGTCGACTTCAGCCCAGCGGTTTTTGATCGTCAAGTCAACCACAATGCGCTGAGAACGAGGGCCCTGCTGCACTACTAATGCAGCGTGACTATCATCTACGGGGCTCAGGCTGAAAATATCTTTCTTATAGGCATAATCGTCGTCTTTAAGTCGATAGAAAGTTTTTACCAGGCGTATGCCCTTCGTTACTGGATGATCTTCTTGCAAGGCCAAACTGCTGCAATAAGTGCCATCATCAGTGACACCCCGTAAAACAAGCTCGTGACGAGCCATGGGCAATTTAAACAATTCAACCGTTTCTACGGCCTGCTTGTTAGCAGTGACGAATAAAACTCCTGATAGAGCCTGGACGAAGACCAGCATGACCACGCCAATCAGGCGCGTAGTTTTAGTCCAGCAAAAAAGCATGACAATAAAGCAAGTAATCGTCGCCGTGGGCCACAAAAGCAAAAGAGAGGCAAACACCAGACCGGCCAGCACCGGCATGCCATTCTGACAATCGTCAGAAAGCAAAACCAAAATGCCGATTACAGGCGAAAACACGCTGACGGCCGTGAGCAACTGCCGCAGCTTTTCGCTTTCGAACTCGAAGAAGCCGTGGGTAGCCAAAAACCAGTTGGCGATAAAAATCAAAACCGATGCGGTAAATAGCCAGAAAAGGTTGCGCTCGTTGACCAGCAAAAACTTGAATATGCGTGATTGCGCTGGGTTAGCCATCAGATAATTATAAGGCCTGGACTGCCTGCGTGGGGGTCAAGGGTTTGATTCATTAGGTATCGTCTTATTGACCCGTGAGAGATCGACAAAAGTGCGACTGTAATGCGTGGTGTGATTAATTAAGACGTAAACATGGTCTACATCTATAGGCACAATGCTGGAGATATCAGAGTCGGGAGGCATGCAAGCGAGCTAGCATTAGTCGAAGTTACCAGCCCGAAATTGCTGGGGATTATTTCTACCGGCGATCTAAAGGCAGGAGGTTCAACGGCCTGCTAGTCAGTCTCTCTGTATACCTCGTCAACTTGTGATTCACTCAAAAGCTTGTGCGATTGCTTTAGCTCCGGCGACTTACACTCCCGCTCATCCATGACTTACTTCTGTTTACGTGCATTATTGGCAGTCAGTTGCTGTACACGCTGATACGAGAGCCCAAGTAAATCACCCGCATCTCGAAGACCAACTCCAAATTCTTGGGTTAAAGCCCTCGCCGCTCGCGCAGATCTGTCTAAGGCGCGCTGAGCACATTTCTCATATCGTATTTTATAGGTAGTCATACTTTTAGCCATTTTCACAATATCCCAAAAGTGTCTAGTGCGCTAGACACTTCAAGCCTGTGGCTCAGCCGCAAGGAAGTAGGGCTTCGGTGCTGTCACTAGAAGCCACTTACTTTAAGACACGGCAATCCCTAGACAGGCAACACGCTGCGTTTCTTCTGATACACAGTCACTTGCTTCGATGAATAAGCATTGAAGCGGGCAATCAGTTCACTGCGCAACGCTAGAGGCTGAACAATATCGTCAATGACCATCTCAGCTGCAAGCTTGTAGATATCAACGTCTTGTCTATATTCATTACGCAGATTTTCAACATAAGCAGCGCGCCCAGCTTCCGGTTGCTCTTGAATCTTGTTGAAATAAACAGCATTGACAGCGGCTTCTGGACCCATTACAGCAATCCAGGCAGTAGGCAATGCCAGGCAGGCATCAGGATCGAAAGCCGGACCGCACATGGCATAAAGACCAGCACCATATGCCTTTCTTACAACAACAGAGATTTTCGGCACAGTGGCGGCTGAGACCGCACCAACCATTTTTGCGCCGGCACGGATGATACCATCGCGCTCAACTTTTGAGCCGATCATAAATCCAGGCACGTCGGCCAGGAATAGAAGTGGAATGTTGAAAGCGTCGCAGAGCCAGACAAATCTAGAAGCTTTATCGGCTGAGTCAACGAAGAGCGCACCACCTTTGACTTTTGGTTGATTGGCAACGATGCCTACAGCGCGTCCGCCAATGCGACCAAAGCCTGTGATGATTTCTGGTGCGAACAGCTTTTTCATTTCAAAGAATGAATCAGCGTCAATCAATCTTTCGATTACTGTGTGCATATCGAATGGAATATTTTCCTTTTCAGGAATTACTTCTTCGATATTTTTTTCAAATGTCTTTGGATCAATGGCTGGCAGCGCCGGCACTTTGTGATCGCAATTGATAGGCATAAAGCGCAAATAGTCTTTGCAAAGTTGAATTGCTTCTTCTTCTGATTTGACTAAAACGTCACCGCATCCGCTGACTGAGCAGTGCATTTTGGCACCACCCATTTCTTCAAGAGTGACTTTTTCACCAATAACCATTTCGGCCATGCGTGGTGAACCAAGATACATAGAAGCGTTGCCGTCATTCATGATGACGATGTCGCAGAATGCAGGAATGTAAGCACCACCGGCAGCCGACGGCCCAAAGAGAAGACAAATTTGTGGCACATAGCCAGACATTGCTACCTGGTTGTGGAATATTTTTCCGGCGCCGCGGCGGCCAGGAAACATTTCAATTTGATCGGTAATGCGAGCACCGGCTGAGTCAACCAGATAAAGCATCGGCACTTTTAATTTGCCGGCTGTCTCTTGAATGCGAATGATTTTTTCTACAGTGCGCCAGCCCCATGAACCGGCTTTTACTGTGGAGTCATTAGCCATGAAGCAAACTGTTTTGCCTTCTATCTGGCCGACACCGGTTACAACTCCATCAGCAGGCAAATCGGCTTCGCGGTTATTAGCAAAGCGCGCGTCCTCGATTTCAAAACCAGGATCAAGCAACAAGCGCAAGCGATCACGAACAAAGAGCTTTTTGTCTTCTTTGAGTTTCTGATGATATTTTGGCGCTCCACCTTTTTTAATACGCTCAATGGCGGCGGTCAATTGCTCACTTTTGCCAATCACTGCTTTGCCTTCCTTAACGTCCATGTCTTTAACGCTGGTGTCCATAATTCACGCCTACCTGTCTGAAATAGCTGACTAATTGTAAATCGGAGTATATGTCAAGCACCGAAACCTAAATATTGATGCAACCATCGCTTCTTTGCAACCGCAAGCAATTCGAGCCGGGCATAAGCAAATGAGGGACAATGAGCATTATGAATAGCGACTCAAAAATCGGCTTTAGCCTACTAGCGGCGCTCTGCTTAAACACTGCCATAGTGGGTTCTCAGACGGTAAGCGCGGCACCGGGCAAAAACTGGGTCTATAGCCTATCGCAAAGGCAGCAGACATCAGACACCCTGAAAATTTGGGGCGTGCCCGCCTGTGCCACTATTAATGGGGCCAGGCCTAAAGGCACCTATGTCACCGGTCTAACCGGCGATGGCGTCGGCCTTGCATTGCGACTGCAACCGGGCGATGTACTTTTGTCGATTAACAGCAAAGTGATTTCGAGCGCACCTGACGCCGACCGTATTCTTGGCGCCATGAAATCGGGCACTCTCAAAGCCGTGGTGGCGCGGCAGGTGGGCGGGAAAGTAATTTTATTGCAGCCACAAGCGTCTTACACAAATAGCCAACAAAACGAACAATTGTCGGCGGCCAAAGCAAACAGCACAGTTGATGTGACCGCCAACTCGCGGTACGAAGGCAATGGCATGTACTCGAGCCACTACAATGCTCGCGGTACCGCAAAAAAAGACGCGCTTAACGGCGACGGCCTTAGTAGTCTCGAAGCGGGCATGATCAATTTGATTAATAGCGACCGGCAAAAAAATGGACAATCGCAATTACGACAGAGTTCACGTTTAAGCAAGGTTGCCCGTGAATTTGCTCAAGATATGGCAGCGCGAAACTTTTTTGACCACACCGATCTAAATGGCCGCTCACCTCAAGACCGAGCGCGTCTGGCTGGTGTCGAATGCATTGTCTTTGAAAATATCGCATACCATGTGGGACCTCTCAGCTGGGTTGATATGGTGAGAGGGGCTGAAGCTGAAATGATGTCGGAACCTCCCAACAATCCACACAACCACCGTGGCAATATACTGAGGCCGGACCACCAGGTTGTGGGAGTGGGCGTTGCCGCGCTGATGCCTAACAAAATTATCTGCGTGCAAGAATTTAGCAGCGATTCCATTCCTTAATAAAGGGTGGTGGCCATCTCCCCCGAGCGGCCACCTCTATCTAATACGTAAGTTCTAGTCATTTAGTTCAATCAAAAACGGAATTTAAATGAGTTTTTGTCTAATCCTCAATTCTGGTTCGCAGACAGAGAAGATTGCTCTGTTTAAAACCGATGGCCAGAAACCTCAGTCGATTTATCGAAACCAGGCGGCAATTAAAAGCAACGATGATCGCGAAAAAGTAATTGCTACATTAATAGAAGAAAGCCCGGCAGCAGCAGATCAGATTACTGCAGTGGGCCACCGCATCGTTCATGGTGGCACTAAATTTCAAGATACGGTGATGGCAGACGAAAAAGTGCTGGCAGAATTAGAAGAGCTAAACGAATTGGCACCATTGCACAATCCGCCAGCTCTGGCTGGAGTGCACGCCAGCATCAAGCTGTTCAAAGAAGCAAAACAATTTCTGGTGTTCGATACTGCTTTTCACCGCACCCTTGACGAAGCTCACTACCGCTATGCCTTGCCGGCAAAATGGAATCACCATGCCATCAGAAAATATGGTTTTCACGGCATTTCACATCAATATTGCCTGCAAACTGTGGCAGGCATGCTGCAAAAAGAAGTAGCGCAGGTCAATTTAATTAGTTGCCACCTCGGTGGCGGTTCTTCTGTATGCGCTATTGAAAACGGAAAAAGCATGGACATATCAATGGGATTCACACCTCTGGACGGTGTAATCATGAGCACCAGATCTGGTGCTTTAGATCCTGCAATTATCAGATACTTAAGTCAAAAACAAAAGCTCTCACTTGAAGAAATGGAACAGGCACTGAACAAAGAGTCAGGCATGCTTGGTATATCAGAACTTTCTTCTGACATGCAAGAGATACTGGCGGCGTGCCAGAAAGGCAATGAAAAAGCGAAACTGGCGCATCAAATGTATTGTCTTTCCATTGCTAAAGAAATAGCAGGGATGATGGCTAACTTTAAAAGGCTAGACGCCATTGCTTTTACCGGCGGTATAGGCTTTCACGATGCAATTACAAGGGCAGCAATTTTTCCCGAAGATAATTTGTTCAATATTGTCTTGAATCAAAATAGTGAGACAGACAATCGCATTATTTCAGCAGCACAATCGAAGTATCCGATCTTTGCCATTAAAGCCGACGAAGAGCTGATGATTGCTCGGGAATGTTTGAAATGACAGGCGCGTATGTAGTTACTCGCGCACACCGTGCCACCTTATTTGGTGCCGGTAAAATTCTTCACGATGGTGATTGAGCAGTGCGCTGCTTTCATCAAATCTTCAGCCATCGAACCTAGCAATAGTCGATTGAAGCCATGGCGGTCGTGGGAACCCATGACGATCATGTCGGCTTTCCACTCTTTAGTCAGATCAACAAGCTCGGCCTTAGCTGGTCCACCAGTCACTTTATGTTCGATGGTATGGCCAACAAGTGTCGCCCGAAGCTCACTTTCGACAATTTTTAAAAGTGCTTCCGACTGTTCAAAAGCGGCTGGGTCATCTGGTGTGTATGCTCCAGGAACGTAAGCGATACCAATATCAACCGGAATGGGCTCAACAACGTGCACAAGCAGGAAAGTATCGCTATCTTTCCATGGTCGCTCAACCACGTACTCCACTGCTGCCTTGGAGCATTCAGAGCCATCGATTGGAATCATTACACGCATATTTCACCTTCTTATACAGCTTAAGGCTAAGTTTACACCTTATCTTCCTGGCGGCTGTATTTTCTCCTGACAATCTGCACCGAACACGGTGCATCTCGCAAAACTTCTTCAGCCACACTGCCGAGCATTAATCTGTTCAGACCTTGTCTACCCTGCGAGCCCAGAATAAGTAGATCGGCACTCCAATTTTTAGCACAGTCGACAATGGCTTGCTTAATCGGCCCAGATAATGTCTTTGTACTGATGGCGTGCTCCGGCAGAATTTTGCGCATTTCCACCTGGGCCGCCTGGATAATTCTGTTCGGCTCTGCATTGAAAGTCTGGTTTGGCTTGGTCATGGCGCTGCCAAGGCTCATGTCACCACGATCTGCGTCCACGACACTGACAATTAAAAACTCGTCTTCGGCCAGCCACGGCCGGCAGAAAAGAAATTCCACAGCCCTTTGAGAGCTTTGGGAACTGTCAAGCGAAATCATCACCTTCATCAAAGCACTCCATCAGTGATGGCAATATTAGCCCACGGGCGCTTTAGCTTCCTTTCAATGAAATACATGGTGAGTGGGGAAATCACACTTATCTACCACTGACAATTTGGCTAAAATCAAATTGCTTCCCATAGCGGACGCGACAACAGAGGATGGCAGCCAATCGACCCGTTCACTGCACCTAAACAAAAAGCTGTCACTTACACGCTGGCTGCTATTTGCGCCGCGGTGTATGTGGCGCAAACCGCCGGCGGCTGCGATTGGCTTAAACCAGACGGTGATCAGCTAATCAACTGGGGTGCCAGTTTTGGCCCTGAGACCATCGACAAAGCCGAATACTGGCGCCTATTTACCGCCATATTCGTGCATGCCGGAATCATCCACCTGGCACTTAATCTTTATGCCCTGATGGGATTTGGCCCCATGGCAGAAACTGCGCTTGGCCGCTGGCGATTTTTATTCATTTTTATTTTGAGCGGAATTGTGGGAGCCCTCTCGAGCATTCTCGCCAACCCTACCAATACATCTGTGGGCTGCTCAGGGGCGAACCTCGGCATAATCGGCGCATTTATGGTGAGCTCATGGCTGAAGCGCGCCAATATCTCGGTGCGGCTGACTCGGCCCCAGCTGGTGCTGCTCAGCGTCTTTCTGCTTTATAGTGCCGTGCTCGGCCTGACCAGCACATTTGTCGACAACGCCGCGCACTTGAGCGGTTTTGCCACAGGGCTGCTGGCAGGAGTATTTTTGACCGGCAAAAAATCCAGCCGAGCAAATCTATTCAACTCAGATCCGGCAAAAGCGCTGGCGCTGACAATGGTGGTGCCGGTTTTGATTGCCTGTGATACTCAGCGATTGGCAAACAATACAGACGTTAAAAGCTACCTCGATCACCGAGCGGCCAACGTTTTGCTGAAACAAAAAAAGTTTCTCCACGGCATCGAGTTGCTTGACAGTGCGCTCGCATACAGACCGAACGATCCGTCCATTCTAAAAGATCGAGCTCGAGCCCTTATTGAAATCGAGCAGTACGACAAAGCTTTAGAAGACATCAATCGCGTCATTGCCACTGGGGGAAAAGACATTCTGCCTTACATCACTCGCGCAAGAATTCATCACTTGCTAAAACAAGAGGGAAAAGCAGTTGCCGACATGGATGAAGCCATCGGAAAAACGCCCGGAGATGCACTGTTGTTCAACAACCGTGCCTGGTACAAAATGGCCCAGGGCTCGTATCAAAGCGCACTGGTCGACGCAGATCATTCCATCAAGTTAAAACCACTTGACACTACGTACGATACCAGAGGAATGGTTTATTATTTTCTTGGGCAGTATCAGTTAGCCGGCGCTGATTTGAAGGAAGCAATCAATCACAATGATAAAGATGGTGGCTATCACTACCATTACGCCCTCATACTCTTCGCTTTGAACAAAGCGGTAGAGGGCCATGCTGAGCTTAAACGTTACAGTGAACTTGACTATAAACCAGAAGCGTGGGAGCCTAAGCCTCCAGTTGACGTAACTAGCAGCAAATAGTTAGCAGGTAATCAGATGCAAATACTCAAAGACAAAATTCTCAAAGAAGGAAAATATTTGGGTAACGGCATACTCAAGGTAGATTCATTTATGAATCACCAGATTGATCCTGCTTTAATGAAAGAAATTGGTCAAGAATTCGCTAACAGATTTAAATCAGTCAGGGCCACGCGCATCCTCACAGCAGAGACCAGCGGCATAGCACCAGCTCTGGCATGTGCTATGGTGATGGAATTGCCTCTGGTATTTGCCCGCAAACACATGCCAATAACTATGGCGGCTAATCCATTTACTGAACGTGCCGAATCACACACCAAAGGCACTGTTGTCGATCTCAATGTTTCGCCTGAATATTTAAAAGCAGATGACCGGGTCATTATCATTGACGATTTTCTTGCCAGCGCGCGCACCATTACCGCTTTGATAAATATCGTCGCATCAAGTGGTGCTGAGCTTGTGGGCATCGGTGCCGTGATAGAAAAAACTTTTGAAGGCGGGCGAGCAAAGCTTAATCATTTGACTATTCCGGTTGAATCTTTAGCCGCAATTAAAAGCTTTGATAATGAGCAGATCAACTTTTAAAAATTAAAACTCTAGTGAAAATTCCGCGCCGGCAGATAAAGATCTTCTTTTAGTGGAGGCAGGGCTTCAAAATGTCTGGCAATGACATTGCAGACTCCATCTTCTAATTGCAATAAACCTTCGACCTTTATAAGTGATGAATTCAATACCACCTGGCGATAGATCTCAAATAATTTCGGTTTGATAATGACATTGGCCATGCCGGTCTCGTCTTCTAGAGTAAGAAAGACAAAGCCCTTTGCTGTTTCGGGACGCTGTCTGCAAATAATTCCGCCGGCCACAGCAACCTCTTCACCATCTTCTTGCAAATAGAGATCAAGGCATGAGTGAATTTTATTAGCCTTTGTCCAGCTTCGATAAAATGACATTGGATGCTTACCGGTAGACAGACCCATAGTGCGGTAATCTGATACCACCTCTTCTAACTCGCTCATCAAAGGCAGTTCTACAGGGGCTTCATATAGACAGTCAATAATTCTGCCATTCTCATCTACTCCACCTCGATCTTCTGCCACCAGGGCTTCTAGCAAGGGCATCGATTTTTTCGGTCGCAACAATGACAGCACCCGCCAGAGCGCCTGACGCCTGTCAGGGCAAAGGGTCTCGAATGCGCCTGCTTT
Organism: Candidatus Obscuribacter sp.; assembly: GCA_021772135.1. Taxonomy (GTDB): domain Bacteria; phylum Cyanobacteriota; class Vampirovibrionia; order Obscuribacterales; family Obscuribacteraceae. Next base: position 21,117 of record JADYXQ010000236.1, on the reverse strand, counting down.
AGCCAAGAATTTCAGATCACTGGGCATTAAGCCACTGCGTGATACTACATCCTCGACTGAAGTAAATATTCCACCTACTTTCCATGATTGCTCAAGAGCGGCAGAACTTCTATTTCCCAGTCCATCAATAAAACGCAAGCCGAGCCGCACTGCCAGACCGCCACTGCTGGTCGTATCTTCTTCTAAAGTGCAGTTCCAATAGCTATGGGCCAGATCCACTGGTCTAACTTTTACACCATGGTGTGTGGCATCGCGAATCAACGATGCCGGGCTGTAGAAGCCCATGGGTTGTGCATTTAAAATGGCGCAGCAAAATTCAGAATGATAATAGAGCTTAAGATGTGCCGAAGCATAGACCAGTAGTGAAAATGAGGCGGCGTGACTTTCAGGAAAACCATAATTGGCAAATGCTTGCAGCTGGTGAGTGATAGTTTTAATGGCAGCATCTGTAAAGCCATTTTTCTGCATGCCTTCGGCCAGTTTTATACAAAGTTTGGCCATTTTCTCTTTCGAACGTTTATGACTCATCACTTTGCGCAGTTGATCCGCTTCTGAGGCTGTAAAGTCAGCGGCTGTCACAGCCAGTTTCATCCCCTGCTCTTGAAACAAGGGCACACCGAGTGTGCGCTTAAGAATAGGTTCGAGACTGGGGTGAAGGTATTCAACTTTCTCTTCACCTCGTCTTCTTTTCAAATAGGGATGAACAATATTTCCCTGAATCGGACCAGGTCTGATTAAGGCAATGGAAACAATAATGTCATAAAAGCAAGTCGGTCTTAACTTGGGCAAAATATTCATCTGTGCCCGCGACTCTACTTGAAAAACCCCTACTGTGTCAGCCTTTTGCAACATCGCATAAATAGCCGGATCGGTCATATTGAGTTTGCCGATATCTATTGAGAGACCACGATGTTTTTCAACTAACTTAAGACCCTCCTGCAACATGGTCAACATACCTAGACCGAGCAAATCAATTTTGATTAAACCCACAAGATCAATATCGTCCTTATCCCACTGAATAACGGTACGCTTATCCATAGCGGCATTTTCAACCGGCACGATTTCACCAATAGGCTGGCCTGATAATACAAAACCACCTACGTGAATAGAGCGGTGCCTGGGCAATTGATGCAAACCTTCAATCACTTTTACTAAAAGCTTGACCCGTCTATCGTTAATATCAAATCCCAACCGCTCCAAACCACCATTGGCCAGATTGGCGGCAGCATCCTGGGCTTCGCCATGGCGAGCCTCACGGGATAGCAAATCGGCCTGTTCTTGAGAAAAACCCATCACCCGCGCAGCATCTCTGGTGGCCGATCGACCACGGTAGGTTATTACTTCGCACACCATAGCAGCGTGAGCACGACCATATTTTTCATAAACATATTGCAAAACAATTTCTCGTTCTTGATGGGCGATATCGAGATCTATGTCCGGCGGTTCAGTGCGTCCCTCAGATAGAAAGCGTTCAAATAATAAATCCATGGCAATGGGGTCAACAGCCGTAATCATCAGGCAATAACAAATGGCCGAATTAGCAGCGGAGCCACGACCCTGTACGGCGATACCTTGAGAGCGAGCAAATCTAACTATGTCCCACATTATTAAAAAGTACGGTGCCAGTTTGAGTTTATTGATCAAACTGAGCTCATGATTCAATTGCTTACGATGTACATCGGTTATATCATCGTATCGCTTGGCCGCACCTGACCAGACAAGATGCTCAAGCAAACCAGGATAACTGACCTGGGTCGGACGCTTATTGCCATTTCCATCGTTATTCTCATCAAGCAGTACCATTTCAGATGCTTTAATATCGGCGGCCACAGGTGCTTCTAAAAGCGAAATTGAAATTCCCGATTCTTTTGCTACAGCATCTGTGAAAGAAAAAGAAGGAAGGGGCGGCTCCAACCAACCCAACCGAAACTGACAACGCTCTGCCACCAGTAGAGTATTTTTAATACCTATCAGATTGTGACGCCACATATGTGCCATTTCATCAGCTGATTTCATATACCAGCTGCCATTAGGCCTCAGCCTTCGTCCGGCCTGAGGTAATGTCACCTTATGCTTGAGACAGGTAAGCACATCATGCATGATGCGCTTTTCGCTACCGGCATAGTGCACATTGTTAGTCACCACCCACGGTGTACCGGTGGAACTGGCAATTTCAATCATCTGTCTCGTAATTAAAGACTCTTGAGTAATATAGTGATGCCCAACTTCTAAAAAGAAGTCTTCACTAAATACTTCAACAAAACGCTTCAAGTGTCGCCTGGCGACTAATGTCTCGCCGCTGGCCAGGGCTGTGGGAATGGCGCCATGAGGACAACCTGAAAGAGCAATAAGCCCCTGGGCACGGGAAAAAAATTGATCATAGGTAATGCGTGGATTGCCTCTATCTACCTCGGATCTGGCTATAGTGACAAGAGCACAAAGATTGCGATAACCAGTCAGGTCTTTCACTAGAACAATAATATGAGATTCGTCTTCAAGGGTAAGTTCAGCACCAACGATAGCTTCAAGCGAAATTTCCCTGGCTGCGTGTGCAAACCTCGGTATGCCCCCGAGGTCATCATGATCAGTAAGAGCAAGAGCAGCCAGCCCTAACTGTTTTGCCCGATATGCAAGCTCCTCAGGGTTAGAAGCCCCATCTAGAAAAGAAAAGGCCGAGTGACAATGAAGCTCTGCATATCTGGGCATTGATACCTAATTAGTCAAAAACTCCTTCCACATACCACCCGCGCTCTTGATGATCATAAACAAGCAAAACAGTCATAAGGTTGGGAAGAATTGAACGCACGCCGGCAGCTTTATAGCCGGCACGAGAAAGAGCAGCAAATTCTGGCTTCTTCTCAATCAAAGCGACGTAATAAGACTTACGTACCGGCTTCTCCCACCACATACCGGAGATTCGCTCAGGGGTAGTAACTTGATTGACGTGATACCACTGCCCTCGATAAGTAACGGCAGCAGGTTTAAAGGGAGTCTTGCTATCTATTTCACCATAATCTTCCTTCGAATCATTGTCTTTGAATTGAACAAATACCGGCATCGCCGGTGTGTGTCGCTTTAGCACTAATCCAGGCATCAAGCAGTCCTTTCTAGATTGATTGGTAGTTTTTACGTCGGAGAAGCGTTGAATGAATTCTTCGTTTACAGGAGTTGTTGATTGACTGGCATTTACAACAGGCACCCAGATACCTGCTTGTTCGGGCATATATTGATCATTGAGCACCGGTACTACTAATGCATCTTCACCTAATCTGGTCATGAAGCGTTGCAAAAGCAGCATCACAGGCTCGGAAGAATCATCGAGTTCATCACCTCCACTTAATAACAATTCTTCTCGAGAAGAAAAATCTTTTGAGATAGTTGCTTTCTTCTGTTCAAAATATTCGCGTGAAAACCTTGATACGGAAAGATGAACAGCGGTAAATTCACGAATTAGTGGTTTTGATTCCAGGGATAATCTCAAAACATCCAGAAGAAATCGGCTGTTATGAGATGAACGAATAAGTTTGATTGTGCGCTCATCAAATTTATCATTGTCATTGAAGAAGGTGACTGTGAGCTCATCGGCTGTCAGTCCGTTGTTCAGTAATTCACGGGTAAGTCGCTCTAACATGGTTTTAAAAACAAATAGAGTTTCTTTCAACGATTCTGTAGCCGAACCAATATCAATAATGCATTGAAATTGTTTTTCAACCGGCGGTAAAGCAGGTTGAGTACTATCGCGTCCACAGGCTAAATCATAAGCAATAAGAACACTTTGATCAAAACGTCCGGCATAGGACGTTACCGGCACCTCCGTAAATTGGCCGATTGTTTTAATTCCCAGTTCCTTTAAACTTCCTTTCGCCTCTTCCGTGACAGGCAGGAAGTCGATTGAAAGAGGCGAAAGGAAAGCTGTGTCACAGCCAGGGTTAACGATATACCAGCGTTTCGATTTGGAACGACTGGCTACCCTTGCTGCAAAAGCGCAATCAGCGAGGCCAATATGGCCGTCGACAAAACCATGACGACTAACCAACTTAAGTACATCTCGACAAAGCTTATTTTCGCCGCCCAAGCGATTAAACCCCTCAGCGTCAAAGAAGAAAAGTCCTGATTCACCAGTGCTAACACGTGGAGACGCGGCAATGAGTTCCCTGGCCAATTTTTTCTGCGCACTCTTGTAAAACTTGTCATCGTACTCTCTCCAAACTAAGTGTGAACAAACTGCCCTTGCTTCAGTAAAGGTCATTCCGGGGTAAATATTTTCGCGTTCAGCTTCCTTCGAGCAAATCAATACTTTTGCCCGACCGATGCTGTTGGAAAATTTCAAAGACTGGTTTTGATTTTTAGAACTTGAGAGTAGAACTAAAGGTTGACGCTTAAGCTCTGGCTCTGTTCTTAGATGTACTTCGATCTGGAACTTGGGGATGCGTAAACAAGCGATTCTGCACATGAGATGGCACCGATACTTCAATATTGTTAGTCATGCCGTCTTTCCAAATAGCCCCAGTAATAGTGGGCATCAGAGTGGCAATATCATCTGGATGGCCGGTTAAACCAAGCTCGTAGTGAACAGGCTTTGAGAAGCCGAAACTCATTCTTGAATTGGCTCCCCATTTTGCAGACTGGGAAGAAGAATCATCATCTTTCAGCACTATTAATGAGGCTTTAGATCTTTCCAAAGCTCGTTGCAATCTTGCATAGAAGTTGCTGGTGATGATGTTCTTCTCTCCTAGATCTAGAATGACCACATCGAAAACGCGAGAACGAATTAACTGTTCGCACGCCCACAGTGAATCTTTCAAATAGTCACGTCTCTCGGTTGGATTTTTATCGCTGTTACTTCTCAGGACCCAGAATCTACCTTGTTTTTCGTTTTTTGCATTATTAGAAAAGCACCAGTCGGCGGCCAGTAACCTGTCAAAGGTATCTATATAAATTACATTCAGACCAGTGGCACACCAATTAGAACAAATCGTTCGCAAAACAGTTGTCTTACCGGAAGAAGAAGTACCAACCCATTCAGTTATGCGTCGCTTGAGCAAACCAGCCGAAATACCAAAATCGATCTGGTCTAATCCGGTCTTCAGTGAACGGCCTACCTCACCTCCAGATAGCCACTTGCCCGGAAACAGATTTTCAAGCTCTTTTTTCAAATTCGCAACACTAACCGCTCCAACCATAGCCGCGCTACGCCCGCCTCCTTTCGATTTAATTGCATTTCCCGATGAAGCAATTAAACCATACGGCCGTATGGTAGTCAACCATTTTCTTTCAGCTTGTATGGCAAGTACATCTATATAGATGTATCAAGGCGTATACAGGATGGTCCAACAAGATAGTCCGCAAAGATGTGATTCAATTAAGTTACCGCCTCTATCCCTTTGGGCACTCATCAAAAGAGCGCTTTAAAACTGAGGGATTCCTTTTGATTACACAAACCACCGAGTACGCACTTAGAGCAGTGGTTTTTCTCGCTATGAGTGATGGCCAAGCTCATACAACTGCACAGATTGCCGAAGGCACTAAAGTACCCAGTGCTTATCTATCTAAGGTATTGCAATCACTCAGTCGAGCTGGGCTGGTTTCATCACAGCGTGGCCTCGGTGGCGGTTTTACTCTGGCAGTAGATCCGGCGGAACTATCCATCTTAGAAATAGTAGAAATTGTCGATCCTATACTACGCATCAAATCTTGCCCCATGGGTTTGCCTGAGCATGGTGGTGCACTATGTTCGCTGCATAAATGTATAGACGAAGCCCTGGCACTTGTGGAGGGCACACTGAGCCGTTCCAGCATCAAAGAGTTGATTGATGCCCCTGCTCGAGCAGGCTTATGCACAGTGAAGAAAAAAAGAAGGCGAGCAAACGCTCTCATGCGCAAATAATCAAATCAGAGCACAATGCGACAGCGTTTCTTTCTTTTCCAACCTTTGCGAGTGCGCAATTTAAAACACACGAAAGCCTTCAACTGTTCCACCGTTAAATTGTCGGCAATCACTTGCCAGAGAATTTTTCTTGGCTTGCTGGCGAAGCCATAACTCAAGTCAAAATACTCCATCAATTCAAGCGCTTCTTCACGCCACAACAATTGTGCCATCGCCAGTGGGTCTAAAGTATTGCTACGACGAGCAGGCCATATCTCTTCGGCATATGGTTTGCCTTCGCGCACACCCACCGAAATCAATCCCCAGGAGCTGGGCACAATTTTCACGGCATGATCTACATGCCTCTCATCTGCAACCAGAGTCATTTTTTCAAAAACTTTGCCGTAGTGCTCTTGCTGTGTGGGCAGACGCAATAAATTATCTGAGGCCGACTTGATTTCATAGCCGTGCAGACTGTCGTTGATAATAGCCACATCAACTCGCACCAGTCCGCGCAAGAGATTGAGTTCATCAACTACTCGGCTTTTGGGCGTATCACCGAGCACCCGTTTTATTTCGGTGCGATAGAGCAGTCTGCGAACATCCAACTCTTTCAATCAATTTTAAGCCTCTTGCCGAAGTCGAATGTAATCACCAGAGACGGTGCCACTATTCTACACACAAATTGTACAAACGCAGGTAGCTTTTACCTACTGGATGCCAGTTGACTTTGATGCAGGCTAACACCTTCATCAGGCTCGATAATGACACTGTGAGCCGCAAGAACGAGCATGGCTACTACAAGAGTACGGAAGATCACTTTAGGTAAAAACATGACGTCTTTCTAGAGTTGTTGTGGTCTGCGGTTTTTAGAGTTGGCGAGGGTTCGACCCTTACGGCAATATCTTTGCGGTAATTAGCGGGAGGCCCCTCTGTAGAAAATATATACCATCACTGGTGCCATTTGCGGTCAGTGCTCGCACCATCGTTTAGCACAAATACAGCAATGTTCTTGCCAGAAGCGGCTTTCCAAGAGCGTAAAAAGAATTTCGTCTTTGCTTTTATCGGACAAAGCTAAGGCGTACAAAATTTCTACTGCGCCAGTTGGGCCATGTCTTTTGAAAGCAGATATTGAGTGAGCGACTGTGCCAGGTCAACACCATTCATCTGATCTAGTGCAGCAAAAGGTCCAATTCTCATGAACTTGCTTTGCAGTGTACCGTCACGCATAGGCTGGCCGGCGTAGGTAAACACGCGGTTAGAACTCATATTTTGCATTTCGCCATCGCTGAGAAGCGAATAGTGATTGAGAGATTCTTGTTGAAACTGGTCGGCAACCTGGCCGGTATTTGCATAACTTTCAGTGATTACATAATGAGTACGCGTCGAAAGATTACTTGGCGTATATTGCTCGCATACCTGTTGCACGGTCATGAAACGAACTTGCTTACCGTTCGACGTGCTGTCTTTCTCGGAAGGCAAAATGTTGACGTGCCAGACATTCCCGGCCTTGTCCAGCTGGTGCCCCATGTGCACCACCATCTCATTATCGGTCCAGGCACCAACTTGTCTTTTAATGCCGGTGCGTAAATCAGTGACATCAAGGGTGATATCACCTTTTTTTGTCCAGCTCCCGGCCATACTTTTCGGAATTTGAAACCATTCTATGATTGGTTTCTTTGCCTGAGGCGGGCCCATGGACGCTGACTGCTGATAGATGCCGGCGTGTTGCTGGTTGGATTGCTGGTTGAATTGATTGGCGTCCACCTGATAGCCACCACGGTATGGTGGTGCAGCATTTTGTTGAGCGTAAGCACCGTGCGAATAACCAGGAACATAGCTGTTGGAGACTGTGGGCAAATAATCAGAATGCTCAATGCCCAGTTGTAAGGTTTCAGCCTGCACCGGGGAGCAAGCAATTCCTGTCAATGCAAGCAATAGCAAAAGTACTTTTTTCATCTTCGTCCTACCAGCGCTTAAGGCGACCAAGACCATCTTCTACCTGCTTGATCAGCTGACGACGTTCAGGTGATTCAGGAGATTTTTTAGCATTTTCGAGAGAAAGTTTAAAAAGCTCTTTGGCTTTGCGGAAATTTTGCTGCTGCAGGTAGCTGCTGCCGAGGGCTGCCAGCACTTGCGAATAATTGAAGGTCATGGCTTCAACTACGCCTGCGCCGCCCATCTTTTTGGCAAACTTTGATTTGTTTATTGACTCGAAAAACTTGCCAAATTGAGCAACTGACTTTTCGTTCCATTCGATTGATTTGGCAGTTTCGCCTTGAGCTTGATAAGCCATGCCCACATAAGTGCAGAGTACTGCCAGACTGTGGTCTTTAGGATTTTTGGTGGTGATGTCGTCGTATTGCTCGCTACCGAATGCAATTACTTCGTCGTACTGTTCTTTAGCCATTATCTGCTGAATAATGGCCTGGCTGGCCCAGGATGCGCGATCAGGGAGAATAGCTCGATATTTAAGTGCCCAACGGCAAATTTGCTGTTGCGCCCCGAAAGCGGCGGTACGGCTGGCTACGGTGGCCGAAACAATAAAAGCTGCAGCCACTGCCGCCCTCACGCCAAAGAGCAAAGCGACCATCAAGCCAGCAGATAAAGCCACCATCAACCAGTTTTTAACCAGGTAAGACTGATAAAGATTTTGCCCGACAAAATAGAAGAGCGCGGCGTTTATGGCGATCCCCACCAGAAAAATGGTGGCGAAAACAGCATAAACAACTTTGTCCTGGCTCGGATTGGCAACAGGCAGAGGAGTTTGCTCGAGGACCGGACCTTTAGGTTGCTTGGTCCGGATCTGACGACCGTGGTGCTGAGATACTGATTTCTTGGCCATTTTTTACCGACTTTATTTCAATACTATGAACGGATGTTGACAATATAGCCAGGGCTGCCGTAAAGCCCCAGATCGATCTAATCGTGGAATAGAGCATACAACGACCTAAGTGCGACGGGGTAAAGATGACAGGATGTTTTAAAGAGTTGAAACTTAGTAAGCTCGCTAGAGTCATCTGAATTAGAATGTTACCGGCCCGCGCAGATGTCATTAGCGCTTACGAAAGAGGAAATTAATTGACCGAGGTCGACGCCCTTAAATTGCCGCCTAAGAAAGTTTGCCTTTCGTGTGCCAAAGAATTTTCGCCTGAGATGATTATTTGTCCAGATGATGACACTTTGCTCACGCCGCTGATTGTCGACACTTTAATCGGCACCACTCTAGCTGAGAAATATCAGATTCTCGAAAAGCTTGGTAGCGGTGGCATGGGCCTTGTCTATAAAGCCAGACACAACCTTATGAAAAGGTTAGTGGCCATCAAACTGATGCTGCCTCAGTTTGCCGCCAGCGCCACGGCCTTAAAACGCTTCCGTCAAGAAGCTCAAGCCGCCAGCCATCTCAATCATCCAAATATTCTTAAAGTTTACGACTTTGGCGTCACCCCCCAGGGTTTGCCCTATCTGGTCATGGACCTGCTGGAAGGCACCAATTTATCGGCCGAACTTATGGCGCAGGGCTATTTGCCCCTGGGGCGTTCCCTCAATATTTTTGTCCAGACCTGTGCCGCCTTATCGCACGCACACCAGAAAGGTGTTATCCACCGCGACCTTAAGCCGGGCAACATCATGATGGTCGATTACGACGGACAGCATGATGTGGTGCAAATTGTTGACTTCGGCATGGCTAAAATTCTCTCTGAGATGGACGCTAATAATGAGGAGCTGACTAAAACCGGTGAGGTTTTCGGCAGCCCAATGTATATGAGTCCCGAGCAGTGTATGGGCAAACCACTCGATGCGCGCTCAGACATTTATTCGCTAGGTTGTGTCATGTATCGCACTCTGACTGGTAAACCGGCTGTGGCAGGAGCCTCAGCAATGGAGTGTTTCAACAAGCATGCCACCGCACTGCCGGCTGCTTTTAATGAAGTGGCGCCTGAGCTGATGCTTCCACCGGGGCTGGAAAAAATTGTCTTCAAGGCCATAGCCAAAGAGATAGACGACCGCTATGAAAATATGAGCGATTTGCGCGATGATCTGGCAACCCAGCTTTCGATGCTCAGCGAGGTCAGCTCTTCAATGCCGGCCGGCACAGTCAAGCCATATGTGCCGCAACCGAGCCAGATAAATCAAATACAGCCGCACGCCAGTTTAGCAAAGCCGATTTTGGCCGATTCTCAAACACAAGTGAGCAATGTGGCTATGACACCATTTGCGGTGCCTGGTCGACCAGTACCGAGCGATGCTGATTCTATTTCTGATTCTTCATTTGAACCTTCGACTCTGAAAGATGCAGTGAGCTCAGCCCCAGGTTCGGTGCTTAAAACAATTGCCAGTGTCGGCAAGGACACTCCAGCGCAGCTAAACAAACAAAGTAACAGCAGAATCAATCAGAATAATATCGACAATTCTGCTTTTTCGCAGTTTCAGCCACCACCTAAAGCCAGCCGCAAAGGTGTAATCTGGGCCTCCGCCGCTGGTGTTCTGCTTATTGGTGCGGCCGCAATTATTACTCTGCTGCCAAAAAATCAGAGTGTTCCTACCTCGACCACAGGCGAACCTGTCGCCCAGGCTACTTACGCAGTGGTGCTCGGTCAGGGGCAGTCGTCTTTTGACCACGGCGACTATTCGGAAGCCTTGAAAAAATTCAAAATCGCTTTTGACCAAGCACGTGCTTCGGGCGATTACGAACACAAGGTAGCCGAAGTAAGAATGTCTCTGGGCCGCACTTATATGGAAACTCAGCAAATTGATGATGCTAAAAAAGAGTTTCAAGAAGTGCTCAAAATTCGCGAGAGCGAGAAAAAACTAGCGGCTTTAGATGCCACCGAAGCCATGAACGAACTGGGCAAAATTTATCGCGCTGAAGGTAACTATGCTCTTTCACAGCAGTTCTTTAATAAAGCGCTAGCACTGAGACAGGGATATAAAGGCGCCGACCATGCCGCTGTGGCCGAAACTTTAGCAGACATGGGCAATCTTGCCCTGGCGCAAAAGCAATTTAAAAAAGCAACAGACCTGTTGGCTCAAGCCGAGACTATTGCCAGCAATTCACAAGGCTTGAACGAGCTGAACAAAGCCAATATTTTTAGTGCTATCGGACAGGCCTATCAGCTGCAGGGCCAATACGGCAAGGCCACCGGATACTATGAAAAAGCTCTAGCACTGAGAGAAAAGAGTCTCAATCCAGACAACCCTGCTATAGCCGATACTCTAACATATCTGGGCACTTTGTCATTCGTGCAGAGAAATTTTGCTAAAGCAGAAACTTATCTGGTGCGCGCCCTTGATATTCAAAAAAGAACCATGAGTAAAAATGATCCCTCTGTTGCCACCACAGAATTTTGTCTTGGTGTGCTCTATCAAAAAATGAGAAAGTTTGACAAAGCAGAGCCAATGCTGGCAGATTGCTTGCGCATCCGCACCCAGATTCTTGGTGCCAAAGACACCGACACGGTGCAAACAAAGAAACTTTATGACACGGTTAAAGCCAGACGCAGTTAAAAGCGGTACTGGTCAAAAACTCGCGCATTTAAAGGTGGATTGAACAAACTACTCTGCCAGATGAACTTAACGGTGGAAGAAGGCCGCTCCACAATCATTTCGCTTAAACTAAAATTGGCTTTCTTTACCGTCAGGCGCACAGGCTCTCCTTTAGTACCGGCCGTCAGGCAGTAAAAATCAGAGTCAGATTTTTCACTCTCATCCAGTTCAATATTTTTTTGCAAGCGGCGGAAGAACCAGTGACTATCAGGCACGATGTGCTCTAGGAGCAAAGACGAGATGTAATAAACACCACCAAATGACACACCGGTTGCATCAGCCACCGCCATGGCCAGACTCGGGCAGGTGGTTAATCCCTCTATGGGATACCGTTTGAAAACGCCTTCGTCATTGCTGCAAATGACATTGATATTGTCTTCATTGTCATCTTGGAGCTGCGACAGAATGCCTGAACTGTTCCATTGATAACGAAAGCGACTCTCTTTTTTATCTGTACGCTCAAAAGTGGTGGCAAATGAGCAACCGGCCTCCACACTTTTTGCGCCCACTTGAATGAGCACAGCCACCGTACCGCTATCGGAGTAAGTTTCGAGTTGCCGATAACTGTCAATAACTGATTCTAAAATATCACTGGCTTGAGACATCAAGATTTCAATTTTACCAGCAGTTTGCCGACGTTATTGCCGTCAAACAATTGATTAAGAGCCTCGGGAGCTTGTTTAAGACCATCCACAAGAGTCTCTTTGGTTTTTATTTGGCCGGCCAGAACCCAACTGACCAGATCAGTTGTGGCTGGTGCAAATTTGGCGAAATAATCGGAGACGATGAAACCTTGCAAACTGGCCCGCTTCATTAGGAATGGCACCAGGTTCGCTCTGGCATTGGCGTCGTTGTCATCGTTATATGAAGAAATCAAACCACAGAGCACCATACGTGCCCGCATGTTGAGTCGGGTAATGGCGGCATTCATAATCTCACCGCCGACGTTTTCAAAACTGACGTCTACACCGTCAGGAGTGGCATCAGCCAACTGTTTTTTCCAATCGGCATCCTTGTAATCAACTGCCGCATCAAAGCCAAAATATTCAGTGAGCAAGCGACATTTTTCAGCACCGCCAGCAATACCGACTACCCGCATACCTTTAATTTTGCCGATTTGTCCTACTACTGATCCGGTGGCTCCGGCAGCGGCTGAAACCAGAAGAGTTTGACCGGCCTTAGCCTGGCCGACTTCAAGTAAGCCAAAGTAAGCGGTCAAACCGGTCATGCCGGCTGCCCCCATAAATAAAGTCAGAGGCACATCAGGCGCCAAAGCCGGAAGCACAGTAAAAGGCCAGGATTCTTGACCATCGATTAAACAATAATCTTGCCAACCAATCGGCCCTGATACCAGTTGATCTACTTTATAGAGGTCACTATTCGATTCCATCACGCGGCCGATTCCCAGGCCACGCATGACTTCACCGATTGCCACCGGCGGCATATATTGCTCCACATCGGTCATCCAGATGCGATTGGTAGGATCAAGTGACAGATATAAATTTTCAACCAGAGCCTGGCCTGCTTTCGGTTTGGCTTCAGAGACTACAAGCTCGAAATTAGATTCAGATACCCGACCCTGCGGGCGGTTCTTCAGCAGGAATTGACGGTTGCTGACGGTCATCATTTGTTCTCCGGTTGGCGGTGATTTTAACTAAGAAAAAAAAGAGAATCAATAAAGTGAAATCAAGACCGCACAAAACGAACATGCCTTGCTGCCAACCTATTTGAGTAAAACAATAATTACTCAACATCGGCACGGTGATACCACCAATAGCGCCACTACTTATTACTACGGTAGAAGTAGTAGTGGTATCGGGTTTGAAGTGTTCGTTGGCGGCAGCTAAGATATTAGGAAAAATGGGACCGAAACCAAGACCGAGTAAAAGCACCATCAGCAGTGTCCAGACGCCGGCATGAGCAGATAGAGCCAGAGCGCAGAAGGCTGAAGCCGAGAGCAGTATGCCCATAAAAGTAATTTTGCTCGATGAGTAACGATCACAAAGAAATACGCTAATCATGCGACCACCGGTCAGGCCGGCCCAGAGAATAGTCATATTGATTGATGCCATAGCTAAATCAAGAGCGCAATATTTTTGAAGGAAAGCAAACAACCAGGCGGCAGCACTGACTTCTAGACCAACATATAAGTAGAGCAAGAGTGCGTACAACCATAGGACAGGCTCGCCGATGATCTGACTTTTAACTGCTTCTTGCGGTGCCACATATCTAGCCGTAGGCTTTTGAATTTTCAAAACCAGGGCACAGACTAGAGCGAAGGCCGCGCCAAAAATATAGACGGCATGATATGACCAGGGGCTGCTCAACCCCGCCCAGGCAATTTGTGGACCGGCCAGAGCACCGATGCCGAAAAAGAGGTTGACTTTATTCAATGCAGAGGCACTACTTGCGGTATCACTCATAAGCACGCTGGTTGTGGAAGCAATACTGTTAAGTCCAGTACCGCATCCCAGCACAAAAGCACCCAGAGCCAAAAATTGCAAATTCGGGCCCATGGCGATTGACACCATCCCGGCAGCGATAATTACCGCAGCGAGGCGCAAGCAATTGCGACTACCCAGCTTTTCGCAAAATATTTTGCCCAGCATGAGCATCAGCATTCCGCCGCCGGCTGTAATACTTACCATCGATCCGGCCAGCCCTAATTCAATATTGTTAATTTGAGCGATCTTGGGAATGAGCGGACCACTCCAACCGGTGTTTAGCCCGGCCAGGAAAGTAAGAGCGCAAGCGGCCACAATAATGCGCAGATTTTGTTGAGCTTCGTCTGCCATCAACCGATGCTCAAATTGTGCTGGCGATATTTTTCCCAGAGTTTACTGGCTTCGTCTGGTCTTTGCTGCTCATTGAGCACACGTGCCAGTCCATCGACAATTGAAGTAATTAAGAAGGGATCGATTCTCGGTGCGGTTTCATGACATTGCAAAGCTGATCGCAGAGAATTTTCTGCACAGGCAAAGTCACCGTTGCGTGTGAGCAGCCGGCCGTAGCAAAGAAAATAGAGCGACGCGGTTTCTGCCGAGTGACGAAATTGCAGACTTTCTACGCCGGAAAATTCCTCCGCTTCTTTATAGAGATCCTGGCGACGATAAAAGTCACCAATGTAATTGAGCGTCTCAAGTGTTTCGTTGACGCCAAGGGTAGCGGCCATTTGAAGCGCCTCCTGGAAAAGCTTCTCGCAATTGAGCGGCTCCAACTCAGACTGTTGCGCCAAACTCAAAACTTGGCGCCATTGAGATTCCATTTCTGTTGACGGAGATGATGACATCGACTAATTCCTCTAGCCGCTAAATTCTAACAGCACCACAGGCTTTGAGCGTAAATGCGTGTATGGCAAATTGTCGTCTTGTATGTCATGCTATACATTCAATATATTGACCAGCAAAAAGGACAGAGCATGAGTATTTCGTGGGGCAAACGCCAGCGCTTCAAGTTTAACGCCGGCGGTACCTTAAGCAGTTGGGCACCACCAATGCTACCAGCGGTTTATGCGATCACTTACAAGCAAGATCCTGCCAATAAGCCTAAAGCGCATACCGTATTGTTCTTCGGTCAGGCCGATGATCTTTCACAGCAAGCGGTTCGCAGTCACAATCACGTGCTCGATTTCTGGGCCAATAACGGTGGCGATGAGAGTGAGCTCTTCGTCTTCATTCTGGCCATGCCTGATTCAACACGGTGGGAGCGTTCCAGCGTGCAAGAACAGCTGGTTTCTGAATACAATCCCGACTGTAACCGCTACTAAAAGCTCATTTAATCCGCTAAATGCTTTACAACGGTTCAAACACCCGTATATAGGGTGTTTAGATCAGCGAGAATCTAAGATTTCTGTCATAATTAAGAATGCAACCGGCCGCAGGCGCTTGTGTTTGCTGTAGAGCTATCTCTACGGTTTGTAAATGGAATGGAATCACTATGCACAACAAAATATTGGTAGGCAACCTTGCCACCGCAGTAACCGAGCTGCAAATTAAAGAACTGTTTGAACAAACTGTGGGCACTGTAATTTCAGTAAACATTCCGAAAGATCCGCGCACTGGCTACAACCGCGGCTACGCATTTGTAGAAATGGGCAATTCAGGCGAAGCGGAAGAGGCCGTGTCTAGCTTGAATGGGCAGGATATTAGCGGTCGGCGTTTGAACCTTACTCTGGCAGAGCAGCCCGGGCAAAAGAAAGCAGCGCGCAAGTGGTATCAATTTGGCTCAAAATGAGCCCCAGTTCACCATTTACATAAGTTTGCCTCACCACTCATGACATTGACATCCAGAGATGGTTTATGGCATGCTGTGGTAGATTCTGAAAAAACGATGGTTTTTAAGCCATAACTTGGTCATTCACCGTCGATTGCGCAGAACGTCCTTGTCAAAAACGCTTTGAAGCGTTGCAAGGTATCCACTCCTGAACAAACAGGCCGGATCGCAAATAGATAGGTACTGGCTTAGCTTAGCCGTTGTTATATAAGGATTCTAAATTGACCACATTTGCTGAACTTGGCTTGTCCAAGTCTACTCTGGCCGCGCTTACTGACGCCGAGTACATCGAACCAACCGAAATTCAATTGAATACAATTCCACTCTTGCTGTCTGGTTCAGACATCATGGGCTCGGCACAAACCGGCTCAGGTAAAACCGCCGCTTTTGCCCTACCTATTATTGAATCGCTGCAAGAACCACAAAAAAGACCAAGAGCACTAGTAATGGTGCCTACCCGCGAGCTGGCTCTTCAAGTTGAAGACCAATTCGTCAAATTCAGTAAATACAACAAATTGCGTTGTGTCACTCTCTATGGTGGCACTGGCTACGAAAAACAAACCCGCGCTCTCAAGCGTGGTGTAGATATCATCGTGGCCACACCCGGCCGCTTGCTCGACATGGTTGAGCGCCGCGTAGCTGACGTCTCCGGTGTTGAAATTTTAGTGCTGGATGAAGGCGACAGACTGCTCGATATGGGCTTCATGCCGCAAATCCGCAAGGTTATTTCGCAATTGAAAAAAGAGCGTCAGACCGTGATGTTCTCCGCCACCATCGACCAGCGCGTTCACAGATTGGCTGCTGAATTCCTCAACAAGCCAATCACAGTGAAAGCCAAATCGACTCAAATTGAGCCTGATGCAATCGATCAGAAGCTCTACCATGTAACTGAATTTGGCAAAGATGCTTTGCTGGTGAAACTGATTGAAGAACTGGAAATGAGTTCTGTCATTGTGTTCACCAAAACCAAGCGGCGAGCCGGTTGGGTTCGTGGCAGACTGCGGGACGCCAATGTACTGGCAGAAGAAATTCACGGTGATATCTCACAAAGTCAGCGCGAAAAGACTCTTGCCCGTTACCGCGATGGCCGCTTCAAAGTGCTTGTAGCTACAGACGTTGCCGCACGCGGCCTCGATATTCCTTCAATTTCGCACGTAGTCAACTACGATTTGCCTGACTCACCTGAAGATTATGTTCACAGAATCGGCAGAACCGGCAGAGCCGGAAAGTCAGGAGTAGCTTTGTCCTTCGTCAATGATGAACAGCGCTATTTGATTCGCGACATCGAAAGAGTAATGGGTCGCCAACTGGAACAAGAAGGCAAGCCAGAAGCTCGCAAAGTTGTTCCTGCTCGCCGCGGCTTCAGAAGCAATGGCAGAAGACGGGTAGTCTAAGTCTTCAAGACAAAGAACTTAAAAAGCCAGGACCAAAGTCCTGGCTTTTTGTCTATAAACTAGCTCGTGCTTTTAGTGCAAGTTCAATTGCCAGCGAACTTGACTCGGCCACAGCGGTGATGTGACCCATTTTGCGGCCGGCGCGGGCTTCCTCTTTGCCGTAAAGGTGCAAGTGAGCTTCGCTGGTAGTCAGGGCAGCGGCGAAATTTGGCTGGCCTTCAGAAGGCCAGAGGTCGCCTAACAAATTGACCATGGCAGCAGAATGAAATGGCGTGGTGGCACCCAGAGTAAGGCCGCAGACGGCACGCAATTGCTGCTCAAATTGGCTTGTCGGGCAGGCCTCAATGGTCAGGTGGCCCGAATTATGGGGCCGTGGCGCTATCTCATTGACGAGGATGGTACCGTCAGTGGTTAAGAAAAACTCGACGCAGAGCAAACCGACAGTATCAAGCATTTCCATAATGTCTCTGGTTATAGCTACTGCTTTATCCACTAATTCTTGATTCAACCGGGCAGGCATGGACGATACGTCGAGTACATGGTTGACGTGTTTATTTTCTATTGGCCCAAAGTATTCGAAACAACTTTTACTTTCGCTGCCTTGATAATTACGGGCTCCAATTACTGAAAATTCTTTTTCGATGCTGATGAAGGCCTCGGCGACAACTTCGGTTTGTTTGTTGGCGCTACTGAGCCGAGCGAATGCAGCTTCCGCTTCGCCGGCATTTTGCACCACTTTTTGTCCTTTGCCGTCATAACCAAAGCCGGCTGTTTTAAGAACTGCCGGATATCTAACATTGGCCAATTCAAGCTCACTCTCGAGCTGATCAGCGCATTTAATTAAAGCAAAAGCGGCCAGCGGAAATTTACCTTTTTGCAAAAATTCTTTCTCGCGCTGACGATTTTGAGCGACGAAGAGTGTTTTTTCGTCTGGGTAAACAGGTACAAATGTCGATAGAAACTGCAGCGTTTGTACCGGAATATTCTCAAACTCAAGGGTGACAACATCTACAGACTGAGCGAACTGTGCCAGAGCATCTTCGTCTAAATAAGAAGCACAAATAAGTTTATTTGCCACTTGCCCAGCCGGACTTTTTTCTTCATCCGTATAAACACTGACTCTGTAACCCATGGCTTGAGCGGCAAAACAAAACATGCGGCCCAGTTGCCCGCCGCCAAGCATACCAATTGTGCCACCAGGCTCAATCTGTTTCATTGACCCGCTAGTCATTTAAGACTCTCTCCCAGTACTCTATCGGTTTGCACCTGACGATAAGCTCGCAATTTCTCCCGAACTGCCGGTCTTTTGTTAGCTAATATTGCCACTGCCAGTAGTGCGGCGTTGATTGCTCCGGGTTTGCCGATTGCCATTGTTCCGGTAGGAATGCCAGCGGGCATTTGTACAATCGACAAAAGTGAATCTATCCCTTTAAGCGAATGACTTTCAACGGGCACACCAAGAACAGGCACCAGAGTTTGGGCCGCGATCATGCCCGGTAAATGAGCAGCACCACCGGCGCCGGCAATAATAACTTCGATGCCGCATTCTTCGGCCGAAGCGGCAAATTCAGCAAGTAATTGTGGGGTGCGATGAGCGGAGACAATTTTGCACTCATGCTCAATTTCGAACTCATCTAATATTTGATCGGCATGGCGCATAGTTTCCCAGTCTGATTTGCTTCCCATCACCACTGAAACTATTGCCGTCATTACTCTCCCCTTTTTTGCCCGATATTTTTGCCCCACTATTATGGCACTGCATTATGGCACTGGGTTGGGCTGGTCCTGGCCCATTTTTGCGCCTCAGCTGTACTCTGAATTTATCAAAGTATGTTGTGAAGTGACTATTTGTTTGCGAACCGGGTGCCAAGTGCAGTATTCTGGGCGTGTGAGCTGACTTTCGAGGGACTCATATGTGCGGCATAATAGGCGTTTCAGGTACAACTGACGCCGCTAGAGACGTATTCGTCGGTTTGATGAACCTCCAACATCGCGGTCAAGACGGCGCCGGCATCTTAACCCTGGCCGAAAGTGGAAGCGAACTTTTCAACCTGCAAAAGGGCAGCGGCCTGAT
This sequence comes from Candidatus Obscuribacter sp., assembly GCA_021772135.1. Taxonomy (GTDB): domain Bacteria; phylum Cyanobacteriota; class Vampirovibrionia; order Obscuribacterales; family Obscuribacteraceae. The sequence goes on along the minus strand of JADYXQ010000236.1, from coordinate 1,964 downwards.
TGAGAATGTCTTTTCCGAACGCTCATTTAAGAAAGGGCTGAAAGGCAAAACCGCACTTGGTCACACCCGCTACGCCACTATCGGTCGGCAAGACCCTAATTTACTACAGCCTTTCTTCGATGCCCGCTCAACTATTGGCATCGGCCACAATGGCAATATTGTCAATGTATATACTTTGCGCGATGAGCTCACCGCTGCGGGCATTGAATTCATACCGGCCACAGAATCAGATTCGGAAGTGATTTTGAAATTGCTGGCTTTCGAGCTCGGCGGCCATGAGCCCACGGTGGAGCACATCTTCACGGCCATTGAGGCTTCAATGCATCGCCTGATTGGCGCCTATGCCGTGGTTGGCATTGACGGCAATGGCGGTTTGTTTGGTTTCCGCGATCCTGACGGCATCAGGCCACTGATTTTCGGCACACGCACCAATAGTGAAGGCAAGCAAGTATATGCTTTAGCTAGCGAATCTATCGCTTTGACATATCTTGGATATACCATTGCCGGTGATATTGCTGCCGGCGAAGCAATTTATATTTCTGCCGCCGGCGAGATGTCACGCAAAGTGCTCTTTCAGCGCTCACTTTCACCATGCATGTTCGAATCGGTTTATTTTTCGCGAGTAGAGTCGGAGCATGAAGAACACTCCGTCTATGAGACTCGTTTTCAACTTGGTCTGGTTCTGGCCGAGCGGATCAAAGAGTTGGGCATTACAGCCGACGTGGTGGTGCCTGTGCCAGAGACTAGTCGCAGCGCTGCAATCGCTATTGCCGAAGCGTTGAACCTGCCTTTTCGCGAATCGCTAATTAAAAACCGCTACGTTAACCGCACCTTTATTCTGGACGGCCATGCGGCCAGACAAGAAGCAATTCGCCGCAAACTTTCACCGATCACTTCTGAAATCGTCGGCAAACGCTGCCTGGTGGTAGACGATAGTATTGTACGTGGCACCACAGCGGCGCAGATAATTGAACTGATGCGACAGAGCGGTGCCAAAGAAGTAATCATGGCATCTACCTGCCCGCGAATTCAGTATCCTTGCTATTACGGTATTGATTTTCCCAGTCAAGATGAGCTGGTGGCTTTCAACTGTACTGAAGAAGAAGTGGCGAAAAAGCTTGGCGCCGATCGCGTAATTTTCCAGACAATAGAGGGTCTGCGCAAGGCCTTAAATAAAGGCGGGCTGTGCACAGGTTGCCTGACCGGCACTTATCCAACAGACGTTACCTGCGGTAGCGATTTCCAATCTCAAAGGCTCAAAGATCGCACCACACTGATTCGCAAGGCATAAAGTTGTCATCCAGATGAGGGTATAAAAGTTGTCCGTAAACTTACAAGACTTAATTCTGGTGTATGACGGCTCGGTTAAACGTGTGTGGCGACCAGCCGGAGACGACGGCACTTACTGGTTTGAATTCACAGATGATTATTCTGTATTCGATTGGGGCAAAATGCCCGACACCATCGCCAACAAAGGCAAGGCACTGGCTGCCCTGGGCGCTTTTTTCTTTCAACACTTGGCCGATAATAAGACCTGGATCAAACTGCAAGAATCATCTCACTTGCTCAAGTTCAATCAGGACTGGTTGCGAAAACTCTTCAATCAATCGAGTTTTAATCGCCTCACCACCCACGGTGCCCGCCACCACTTTCAAGGTCTGGTTACCGCTGACGGTGCCACCACCACTATCGAACAAATTCCGGCCCATCAAACATTTATGTCTGTGGCCAAAGCCGAAGTAGAAAGGCCGCAAGCCACTTCAATTCTTGACCAGACCGTATTCTATTACACCAACAATATTACCGACGTGCGCAAATTGGTGCCTTTAGAAGTGGTGTTCCGCTTCGGCATGCCCGCCGGCAGCTCGCTTAAAGAAAGGCTCAAAGCTGACCCTGCCTACGCCCAGACTCTTGGTCTCAGTGCTGTACCCGAAGACGGCCAGTGGTTCGAGCGGCCAGTGCTG
>JADYXQ010000029.1 GCA_021772135.1 Candidatus Obscuribacter sp. | reverse complement strand
GATACCACTCTTAAAATACCAAACGCTTAACAATTTGACGGGTTCGAAAATGCCCTCCAATTCAGCACTTTACCGGCTAATCTAATTATGGGACACGCTCCTAGGATCCGGCGGCTTGTCTCAAAACGTCAACAGAAAAACAGCGTACGCGCTCATTATTGCCGGATTTTTCTTTTTGCTTGCCCTCCCTGGCCGCCACAGGATGGACAATTGATCAACTCAGGCAGGCACAGAAATGGGTTAAACATACCCATGAAGTTATCGCCGGTTGCAAAGAATTACTGCTTGTTTGTGTCGATTGCGAAACCCGTCAACGGGGCTATATCGCCACTGGTGACCGTACGTTTCTCGACCCCTTAAACAAGTCACGAGCACAAGTGACTTTGCTGGCCGATAAACTGACAGGCATGGTTAGCGACGACCCCAGTGAGCGGCTGCGCATGCAGGCTGTAGGAAAATATGCCAAAAACAAACTTGATTTTATCGATAAGGTGATAAGCACCTACGAACGCACCCCAAGGAATCTATCGCTTTAATTGTTACTCATGAGGGCAAGCGCCTCATGGATCGCATTCGCGCAGACCGTCTCAGGCGCAGAGAGAATGCGCTCTTTGATAAACGGTCTATTGCAATATGCCAGAGTAGAATCGCGCGGCTCCGAGATGGAAGCAGTTGATTTAAACAAGGTCGTGAAAGACGCTCTCAGCGATCTGACTTTCCTGATTAGCGAATGGCCGAAATCAAAATCGATCAAAGCTTGCCAACGGTTCAAGGCGATGCCTGTCAATTGCGTTTGCTATTCGCCAATCTAATCAATAACGCTATCAAGTATCGAGGTGACAAAACACCTGTTATAGAAATCAGCGCCCTGCAAATTGCACCCAACTGGCAAATCTGCGTTGAAGACAATGGCATCGGCTTTGACATGCAGCATTTAGAGAAAATATTTGTGATTTTCCAGCGCCTGCACTCGCGCAGTCAATACGAAGGCACCGGCATCGGGCTGGCTCTTGGCAGACGTATTGTAGAAAGGCACCGGGGCACGATTACTGCAATTTAAATCTCGGGCAACGGCTCGAAATTTTTGATCAAATTACCAATTAATACTGGTGCCATAACTACGCGCAGAACTGAGGAGATAGCAGCCGGATGAACGTCAAGGATATTCAAATATTGATGGTTGAAGACAGCCCATCAGACGCAGAACTGGCTAAAGAAGCGTTTAAACAAAGCCGCGTCATGAACACATTGACGATTGTTGATAATGGCGGTGATGCCATGGAATATTTACGCAGGCGTGGCAGATACGAAAACGCCACAATTCCTGATTTGATTTTGCTTGATTTAAATTTGCCTGTTAAAAACGGTCACGCTGTGCTTGCTGAAATTAAACAAGACCCTCTGCTGAAGCGCATTCCTGTAATCATTTTGACCACCTCTGAAAGTGAAAAAGACGTGCTTGAATCATACAATTTGCAAGCCAGCGCCTACATCACCAAACCGGTAGACTTCGACAAATTCATAAGCGTCGTCAAAGATATTCAAAACTTCTATTTCGTTGTCGCCACTGTTCCACCAAACGGCGGCAAGCATGGCTAACATCACGCCAACATCAGTTTTGCTTGTAGAAGATAGCCCTTCTGACGCCATGCTCATGACCCAAATGCTGTTGGAAGTGGAAGAATTTCCTCACACCGTAGATCACGCACAAACACTAGGTGAAGCGCTGACAAAATTTGGTCTGGAAACTCACGAATGCATCATTCTTGATTTAAACTTGCCTGACTCAAACGGCCTCTCCACCTATCTGAACATGAGAGCACAGGCCAGTAACACGCCCATCATCATAGTTACAGGCATGGACGACCGCGATATTCTCACTCAAGCACTACAAAACGGCGCCGACAATTATTTGATCAAAGATAAAGCCGACGGCAGCAGGATCGCTATTGCTATTCTGTCGTCAATTCGTAACCGCAGCCGCTAGCATCCTCGTCTTTAATCACTAGCATTACAAACAGCATTAAATTGTTTCGTAGTTTGCCCATAAAGCAGTATTTTCCCCGCTTGGCCCGAGCCGTCTGCGGCCGTACAGTAAAACCACTTACGGGTGGTGAACATGCCCCTTGTCTCAAAAAGTGCTGCCGGAGCTGCAAATCAAAACAACGGCACAGAGGTGTCGACAGTTGAGCTGCTCCAGGAGACGGCCCAGCACATTCCTGATGCCAGTGTCGCTTTTGCCAAAGAAATCTACGCTAAACCGGCCGAAGCGCTTCTACATGTAGGTACGACATTAGTAACATCGGCCGCCATGGGAGCCGCTCTAGGCTATGTACTGCCGGCCCGCGGCCCGGCGGCAATGGTAATTGGTGCTGCTTTCACCATACCTGTAATCGTGAGCGGTTACGGACGAATTGAAGAAGCCCGCACTCAGATTAAATCAGGAGTTAGCCTCGACGATGCTAGCAAACGTCTAGCGGGAGAGGCCGTCGTCGGCGGCTTTGATCTCGGCATCAGTCTAATCGGCGGCGTTGGCGGCACGGAGATGGGATCTCGCCTGGCTCGCCATGAATCTGCCATCGGCAGCTTTGGCCAGACAGCCCAGAAGCTGATACAAAAAGGTGAAAATGAAACCCTGGTAGCCCTAGCCCGGCTTAAAGGCAGCTTCAGCGAAGCACCCGCAGCCAATATCGGCAAAATCAATGTGCTGGCTAATGCCAAAGAGGCCGAGGCCGGTGCCGCTGCACTGACACCTTTAGAAAAAGGCATGTTCAAACCAGGCGCTTTGACCAGGCGCCTCGAGCAATACAGCTTCGTCAACAAAAATATCGAGCGCACCTTAGATGGTGGCGGTGGCGGCGACGGCATGCAAATGTATTTCGGTTCACTGCACGGTCACTCTCGTTATTCAGACGGCATGGGCTTGCCCAAAGATTTGTATGCCAAAGCAGCGGCCCAGGGTCAGCACGTCACCACCATTACCGATCACAACCATGCCGCTGCCAGAGGCGGCATCGGGCATGGTGATGCCAGAGCTAAAGATCAGGCCGGCACTCCGATCAATACTGAAAATCCGATCTCATACGCACAGACTTTTGCCGACGCTACTGCCACCACAGTTAATGGCAAACACGTTTCATTGGTGGGCACCGAAATGGGCACCACCGGTAAAACCGGCGCCGAACACGGGCATACGCATGGCATGGTCAATCCGGAAACTGTGGGCGAAAAAGCTGTGGTCTCGTCAGCTTTTAATTTGAAACAAGCGCGAGTGGAATCTAACGAAGCCGCTCATTTAGGCGGCGTCAACCACATCAACCTTTTTGAAGTGCCCACATTCTTTGAAGCCATTCGAGAACCTAAAACAGGCTTGCGCAGCTTCATTATGAGAGCGGTAGGAAAAGAACCAGAGCCTGTCGTTACAGTGCCCGACGTCATTAAATACAATGATGGCGACTATAAAGCCATGGTCACACACTTAGACAAAATTGTAGACAAAACCGGCAACACGCCGATTATTCAACTCAATCATCCTCGCTATCTCGCTGACGAAAATCCGACAACGGCAGCCTGGGCGCGCGGCCGTGACTATGGTCAAAAATCATTTAAAAATCAAAAAGAATGGCTCGAGCGCTTTGCCGACAAATATGTCAGACAAATCGAGCTGATTAAAGGTGGCGCTTTAAAAGAAAATCCTGTTGACAAAGTGGCCACAGGCGATTTAGACCCCACCAGCTTTGCCGGCTATATCGACAAGAAAGTGCATGCCAGCCCAACATTCGGTCGCGATTTCCACTTCGGCGAACCGGTGGGAAATCCTGGAGCCACCGGATTCTATGCCAAAACCCTGGACAAACCCGGCATTCTCGAGGCTATGCGTGAGCGGCGCACCATAGCCACCACCAGTTCAAAAAATCTCAGCGGCGTCATGACTGCCAACGACAAATTTGTAATGGGCAGCATTGTCGATCAAAGCGTGGTGCCGAGCCTCAGCTTGAAAATGCAAATTGATGGAGTCATCGAACCCACCGCAGCGTACAAAGTCAAACTCTGGGGTGACACCAAGATTGGTGACGGTAAATTAGCTACAGTATTGCAAGAGAAAGATTTGACCGGTGCTGATTTGCTGCAAATGGCTAAAACCGTAGCCTTCGATCCGATTACCGGTAAGGTTGGTCATAACTCCGCCTACTATGTGGAGGTGCATAGAAGAGATCCGATCACTGCCAATTTAGATAGAATGTGGACAGCCCCGATCTGGCTCGAGCAATTGGCCGGTAGCAAGCATACCCTTTACACCAGTTGGGTTACCGGAAGCGGCTCGCAACTCCTGCCCCTGCCTGGTCAACAGCACTAAGCTAAATATGTCCATCCGCTTGAAATGTATCCGGCTCATGCTGCTGCCTGCTTGCAGCGGTCTGATTAGCATTGTCATTGCCACCTACGCACTGAACCGCCTGCAATTCGAATACGTCGTTCACAAGCATTCCATGGAAAGAGTGCTCATGGTTCTTGCATTTGAAGAAAAACTCTGCATGCTTTTCACACTGCTGCACAATGATTTTAAAGGCAATACCGAAGAAGGGCAACGTTGCTGAAAAAGCCTCTGGGAGCGAAAGAAATTGAGCAGTTGCGCATGGGCTACTTCTCTGTCGGACTGGCCTCACGCACACTATTTGGTGCGCGTGAAGAAGCTGAAGATTGGTTGCAAAATAATTCGCTCGCTAGTTTGCACCGTCAAGAATTATTGTTTCTGCCTTTTCTCTTACTGAGCAACGCCCTGACAATTGCAGTCACATGGCTGTCAATTACAATTTTCAACGGACAAATCATCGCTCCTCTGAATCGCTTAAAAAAACAAATTGAAGCCGGCCAGTTACAAGGCGAGCCACTATTAGAAGAGGACGACTTAGAAGCACATGACCGGAGAACCGCCGCTCATCTGGAGCGCAGCCGACAGACCAACAACGAAATCGTTCAGCTGGAGAATGAAATTCAAACTGCCTTTATTGAAATCGGCAATTTGCATCAATCAGAGCTGGCTATTGTTCAATATTCGGGCGATGTGCTCTGTTCTCTTAATGCCAACGGACTGATTACCAGAGTGAACAAATCATGCGAAGTGTTCTGGGGCTATCCGGCTGAGAGCCTTATCGGTGCAAGCGTCGAAAACCTAATTGCCGAACCTTTTGTTCCACCGATGCTAAGAACACTCAATCGCGCCAAGCTTGAAGGCGGGTCGCGCTCAGTAGAATGCCAGCATTTGGACGTGAGCGGCATCGAGACATTTTTTCTCTGGACCATGCACTGGGTGCCAGCCGAAAAAGAATTTCTTTGCGTCTGTCACGACATTACTCAGAAGCACCAGATGCAGAGTCTGCGCGAAAACATTTGTTCGACACTAAGCCATGACATGCGCACTCCTCTAATGCTATGTCTACAAGCATAGAACTTCTGGCTATGCGCAATGCCGAAAAAAACTCAACTAAAGAGGCAACTTTGCTGAAAGACGCCGGCCAGTTATCGCAAAAACTGATTAAACTGGTCACCGATGTGCTCGACTGGAAAAAAATCGAATCAGGCAATATTGGTGTCAACGAAAGCAGAATTCCGGCTCAAGAGCTCGCCATAGCGGTAGCCGAACGCCTGGAGACGCTTTATCCGGTAGTAAACATCGATATCATCACCGAACACAAAAGCACTATCAGCGGTGACAACGCTTTACTGACCCGCTCGCTCATTTCTATTTTTGAAATTTTGATTGAAAGAGTGGTGCGGTCTCAGCAGTTCAATTTAATTATCAGCGAAGACGACGGCAAAAGCTCATTTATCGGCTACCTGCCTGATGCCAATAACGACGGTGATTTTTCTCAGGCACCGGTAGCAATCAATATCGACAGCGACTCCATTATGGAGCTTACCTTACCCATGTCGTTCTATCTGGTAGAAAACATTATTCGCAGCCATGGTGGCAGCATTTCACTAATTATCGACAACGGTTTTGTGCAGAAAGCCACTGTCTTATTGCCAACAGCAAGGGAGATGGAATGAGAAATTCAATCTCTCTGAAATGGTTTGGCTTTGTCGTTTTATGTATTCCGCTACTTTGTCAGCTAATTTTCTCCACCATACTTTACTGGCAGGTAAGACATGCCGGAAGCGCCGTAATAACTGAAATTGCAGCACGGGGATATACCATTAGTCTGCAAAAATTAGTAACGGCGATGATGGAAAAACTACTCGCTTTAAGACTGGAAAAGAGCAGCAGTGGCCTCTTTGCCGAAGCCACAACCAGCTCTACCATGGACAAAACTGTGCAAACTGTTTTTCAATACGAATTGCTTTCGGCCGAAGCAAAAAAAAGATTGCAGAGTGTCCTGGCACAGCAAACCAAACTGGAAGGAGATATGCAAAAAATATCTTTCACCAAGACTCAAACCAGAGAAAATAATGCGGTACAAAGTTCGATTACGCAAATATTCGCTGATCTGAATATGGTGGCCAACGAAGTTCTTGAGCGCTCTCGCAACACGTCCGGTGACACACTTACCATTCTTGCCGCCGTCAAACAGTTTTTAATTAGAGGCTTGATTGTCTCTCCTATTGGCGGCATTTGCCTGGCATGGCTCGTGGGGCAATTGGCTTACGCACCAATTTTTCACATCTTAAAAAACGCCAGAGCGATGGCCAATAAAAGAAAATTGCTCCCTCTAAAATCAGGGCCGGCCGAGCTCTTAGAACTAGACGGCGCTCTTTTACATATTGCTGAAACCTTATCAGATGCAAGCTCTCGTCAGCACAATCTTTACGAATTATCGCCTGCCTTCTTACTTGAACTGTCAGAAAGCGGAAAAATCATCAAAGGCAATTTAACCGTTTCTCAATGGTTAGCTCAGAGCATGGACGAATTGTCTGAAGAAAACTTCTTTGACTTTTTCACTGGAGCTTTGCGTCTACGCTTAGAAAGTCACCTGGAAATGGCCCGTGAATCAGGGGCAAGAAGAGTATTTCAATTAGACTCACAAGGCCTTTTTAGCGTGCCAGACCACACACAGTGGACAGTGAACTGGAACGAGCAATCGCAATCATATTTTTGCGTTGCCCACGATATTACAGATTCGACTAGCGTTGAGCGCTTGCGAGATCAAATCAGCCGCTATCTCACTTTAGAGTTGGGCTCTCCCCTTAAAACCATAGCCTCGCTAATCAATCAGTCTAAACAAATTGCTGCCGCCAAATCAGAACAAGATGCCTGGAGCAACAAGCAACTGGCCGTCATTGCCAGCAATGTGGAGCGGTTGAGTAATTTGCTCAATCAGCTCGATCAGTCTACCGACCGAAACCAGAGGTAAATCTCACTCCAGTATGCTGTGCGCCCGGCCAGTGAAGTGTCTGCATCCTGTAACATTGATATTCCCTCTCCAACGGGCATAGCAAAGCCCGGAAGATCATGGCGGATAAAACCTGCCCACTCTTCTCAGATCGCTACACTAAACTCTCAACCAAATCCGTCTCACTTCATGTTG
>JADYXQ010000235.1 GCA_021772135.1 Candidatus Obscuribacter sp. | reverse complement strand
TCATCAGCAAGAACATGCGCCGCACGTTCAACGCACCGCTCCTGGTTGCCAGCGCGGCGGTGGTGCTGCTGACCGGGTACAGCGTGATTGGCATGACAATGCAGCGTGCCAACCTGGGCGACGCCAAAGAAGGCTCGTTCGTCTCGGCCTACAATTGGCTAGAAGCACGTGGAATCGCCTATGACACCAAGACCGACCAGAGCTTGTATTTGATCGCTCTTGGTGCAGGCGCCAAGTACGAAGTCAGCGCCAAAGCCAAGGTGGAGAAGCTGGCACCGATGGATGTGGCTCTCACCAAGGTGAACGCCGACATCAATGGTAAGGTGTCCTTCAAGGGAATTTTCGCTGACGAGATTACGTCCAAGGCCGCCGGCTCCACCGCGCAGCGCGACGCTCTGGCCGCCCTCAACTCCCTGCGCACTTATCTCGAACAAGACGTGCGCATTCGCGAACTCGACAAGGGCGGCAAGCGCGCCCAGGCCGTCAACCTGGCTCTGGGCAACGGCGAAGCCACTGCCCAAGAAGCCTTCGACAATTTCAATCAGGTTCTGAGCAACAACCTGAACAAGGCCACCGACAATTTCGAAGCGTCGGTCTCGAGCGCCGAGAGCAACATTCGCTTCCTCGACATCGCTTTCATCGTCCTCGCTTTGCTGGTGGCGGCCATGGCCTACTTCGGCCTGACGCCCCGCATCAACGAGTATCGCGTTTGATGTCAACGCTCAACTCAAGTTCAAAAAGGTCCAAGATGAATACCATGAAAAAATCGGCACTCCGTGCCTTCGTGGCCGGCGCCATGCTTCTCTGCGCCACCGTGGTGGCTCCGTCCTTCGCGGCTCCGCAAGACGACCCCACAGCCAGCCTCAGACCGGCTGCCAGCCTGCCGCGACCCATGGCCATGCCCGACGGCACCACCATGCGCAAAATTCAGGAACGGGGACGGCTAATCGTCGGCGTGTCGCAAGACAAGTTCGCCATCGGCTTTCTCAACCCGCTCACTAACGAGCTCGAGGGCTTCGACATCGACATGGCCAAAGCCATGGCCAAGGCCATTTTCGGTGACGAGCGCAAGCTGCAAATCGTCGCCGTTTCGTCGGCGGAACGCATTCCTCTGATTCAGGCCGGCAAGGTCGACATGGTGATTTCCACTTTCACCATCAACGCCGCGCGCAAGAAAGATATTCAGTTCAGCGAAGTCTATTACCTCTCCGGGCAGAAAATCCTGGTGGCCAAAGACTCGCCGGCGCGCTCAATCAAAGACCTCAGCGGTCAACGGGTCTGCGCACCGAAAGGCTCTACCAGCGCCAAGAACATCGTCACCGCCAACCCGGAGGCGAAGCTTGTGGAAACGGTGGAATTCACCGATTGCCTGGTGCAACTCCAGCTCGGCAAAGTGGACGCCATCAGCACCGACGACGTCATTCTCGCCGGCCTGGCCAAGCAAGACCCGCTCACCAAGGTGGTTGGCCCCAACTTCACCGCCGAACCTTACGGTATCGGCATGTCGAAAGAGCAACCAGATTTGGTGCGCTTCGTCAACGGCGTGCTGGTGCAACTCAAAGGTGACGGCACCTGGAAGCGCAGCTACGACAAGTGGTTCGGTGCTATGGGTGCGCAAGAGCCGCCCAAGGGCATTTACGTCGACTGATAGCGTAGTCGCCTGATTCCACAACAGCAGAGAGGGCTGAAGCTATTTCAGCCCTCTCTGCGAGTAACTCCCTTCAATCAAATCAAAGAACCATGAACGCTTACTAAGTCTTGGTGCGCTTTCTGCTGTCTTGATCCTGATTTTCGAGGGAGGCTTTCAGTGCAGTCGCACTTGAGGCTTCCTTTTTTCATTCATTCTAACAGACCGGTCTACTAGCAAATGATCAAAAAGAGTAAGAGATAGGAGATGAATAGCCAGAGCTATTCACCTCCTACTGCAAGCTTCACCCGCACTCTGCTTGTCTCACCAATTTGGAGACAGACGTAAGCATCTCGCAAATCGAGGGCGGCAGAGCGCAAGGAGTACGTGAGGTGCTCCGGTGTGGGATTGTAGACGCCCAGTCCAGGAGGGAGCGGATCCGGCGGGTAGATCACGGCGGACAGATCGAGCACGGCCTCGGGTTCACCTTCGATATTCCCCTTACAGGAGAAAGCCGCTTCGCGCAAGCGAATGGCACAAGCTTCGAACTGTGAGCGAACTATCCTGGCGTCGTCCTTGATGTGATCGAACTGCGCTTGCTTCTTTTGCAGAATGCGCCGCCGCGAAATCATATGAACCAGAACGAGAAACAGCACGGGCACCACTGCGAGTGGCAAATAGTCGATTAAATGCATGAGAATTCCTTTTTTGGAAACTTGAAAATTGATTGATTAGCCTTTGAGAAGTTCAGACAGCATTTTGTTCTGCGCCGCCTTGATCTCCTCTTCCGCTACTTGGGCGAGAGCTTTTGTTTATTGCCAGATATCGCCCTTGCTCACCCGGCGCACGTGCTCCGAGATGATCTGCCCTTCAGTCAGACCGAAGTCCATACCATCGTTGTAGAAAGAAGCGGGCGGACTGCTTGGTGCCTGCACCGCCGCCGCCTTGGTATGTACGAGATAGAGAACGGCCCCGGTGAGCTTTCCCTCTATCCACAGCCGGCGCGCAGCAACAGCGTTATTGCTTTCAAACGACGGTTTGTAATAACCGAATTCGAGCTGTCTTTTGAAGACAAGTTCGACGCTCCGGCAGGCGAACTCAAAGAGCAGATCCAGGCCGGGAGCCATGCTCAGCACTTCCAGTGAATCAGCGTAGTCGCCCTCTGCGCCTTCGCCGCTCAAGCGAGCGCAGACGATGGTTGTGCCGGTGGCAAGTTCGAGAGCTTCCAGAGGGGTGAGCCGGCGCTTGAAGAGATGCTTTGAGCCGTCGTCACCCAAGTTCAAGTAAACACCACCAGCGGTGAAAGGTTCCCCCTTCCGAAATTTCTTGTCCTCGTCGGCGAAGAAGTAGATCAGCTTCAGGGGAGAAGCGGGTTCTGACTGCGGTGGGAGATGCGGCGCGCGGCGGCGGTGGAGCCGACCGGCAACAGCGCAGGCTGACGAGCCGACCGGCGCAGCACCAGGGCGAGCAGGCTGGCAGGCAGGATCAGAGCGATGAGCATTTGAACGATGTGCATAAAATTCTCTAGTTGTTGATTCAGATTGACGATGAATTGCTCGAAGAAGTTCGGCTTCTTTTTGTCAGACCGCTGCATGAAAACAACGATACCGAAGGGCATGAAAGCGAGCAAAATCACAAGCAGGAAAGTGTAGTCAACCATTCCTATCTCCTTGAGTTTGCACCGCTTTCAGGGCGGTGCGTCAGTTATTGAAAGCGAGCATGGCGGCCACCTTAGAAAAGGCCTCGGGACGAAAATCCTTTCAAAATTGTTGCGTACCACGGATAACAAAGCTGACGCAGGTGAATTTACCGAGGTGAATCCGCGTAGAACATCCAGTTCTTCACGCGCCGATGCGGCAGCTGAATCAAGCAGATGCCGTGCTCGATGCGCTCGCCGATTTCTTCGTTGGTCAAGTCACAAAGCTCTTCGCTTTCGTCGTAACGATGCGACTGGCCCTGACGTTGGCAGTTGATTGCCATGCGCACCGAGCGGGCCGAGACCACGTCGTGATTGCCGACGGCACCGTTCACGGCCTGGTAGAAAACAGCGTCGTGCGCTACTTTCCAGAACCAGTATTGATTGGGCAGGCTGAGCATCCAGAGCACCGCTTCTTCGTCGAAGAAGGCTTCGAGCATGGTGCTGCAGTCGGCCGGCCTTTGCTTGCCCTGCATGCCTTGCAAAAAACGTGCCAGCATGAGCGTGTCTTCGGGCAGTTGAGAAAGTTGCACCGGCTGGGCAAAAACGCGCATGGGCTCGCACTTGCCGGCATGAATGAAAGCATGACGCTGCAGTTCTTTGTGCAGCGTTACCAATTTGGTTTGCATGAAATACTCCTTTTAAAACTTCAGCCGAAATAGTGGGGCAAGACGAGCACGGTTTTCTCTCTCAGGGTGTCGATTTTCCAGCTGCGAGCGAGGGCGTAGCCTTTGACGTCAGCGATGCACAAATGCTTGGCCAGATACTCGGTTTCGCTGCCGCCGGCCAGTCAATTTTGATTAGAGAGGTTCCACCGTGGATTTCATGGTGTAGCGCCCGGAGGCGTTGTCCAGATAAGCCCCGCAAAACGCATCCGGGCATTGGACGCAGAAATCGGCCGCCTTTTGCGCCACTTCTCTGCTGGAAAATTTGCGGGCAGATTCTTTGCGTTCTGCCTGAACGCGCACTGACAGGCCGCTGTACCATTCCACAAAGCCGCGGCCGTTGTCCATTTTGACGACGAACATCATTGTTCCTTTCAAATTTGCTAAAAGTTGTTCCGCTGTTTTCATCAATGAATTGATGAATCGATGCAGGCGTGATGCCCTAACGATCCAAATAACTATCAAGAAAGCGTCTTAGCAATCGGCCTAACGATTACAGTTCTTTTTCTTTTTCACAGAACTGCAATGCGCCGTCGTAAGTCACGCGCAGGTATGGCTCGCACTCTCTCACTGGCGCATACCGCTGGCGACAAAAAAGACCCTTCCAACCCGCTGGCTGGGCGATCTTTTGCACCCGCGAGTAATATGCTTCGATTTCGCTACCCGGAAGCAGGCGCGCCAGCACAGATTCACTGGTGGACGAAATTCCGTGGTCAGAGAAGTGAGGGATGGCGTCTCGGACCATGACCACACTACCCAAGGGGCCGTTGACGTGCGAGTGGACATCAATTCCGAAGCGATGACACGCCAGCAGAATCATGGAAAACTTGGACGGTTTTGCTGGAATCAGTGTGGGAACGGCGTCGGCCTTAAAGTGGCCGCCGGGAGCGTACTCCAGACTGCAATTCAAGACCCGCGAGCCGATCAGAGACTCAAGCAAGGAGTTCGAGAGTGGCAGACGTTTACGTCCGATCAGCACATAAGGGCGACCGCTTGGATAGACGACAGGTAAACCGGAAATGATGTCATTTCCTACTATTTCAAAGCATTGCATGAAATTCTCCTGAAAGAACAAATGACAGGAAACTATTGACAAATGAGCAAGTTCGGGCATGTTGCCCAGTAGCTCAGGCTGCCGTTCGCTCGACGCGTGCCACCACTTCCGCCACCAGACTGCGGCGCGTCACTTGCACGTACTCGCCGATGGTGAGGGGCAAGACGGTGACCTTGGCAGTGCGATTGCCCTTGAGCAGCGACAGCGGATCACCTTCCACAGCCGAGAGCGGCAAGAAAGCTTTGACGCGGCGACCCACCTCCATGGTGAAACCCTCCACACCTTCCACCGTGGCCGGACGCAGATTGCGACCGGTGGTCTTGCTGCCGGGCTTGACTTCGCTCAGCGCAACCGCAGCCTCGGCTGCTTTCTGGCTGACGCTGATCATGGGGCGATTGCCACGCATTTCGGCGGAGCGCACGGCCACATAAATATAATCACCTTCATTGAGAGTGACGCCGCGCGAGACTTCCGACTTGTGCACAAACGCCATGTAGAGCGTCTCCAGCTCGACGAAGTAGCCGACCAAGTGACGACCCGAGCCGTCGGCATTGTCTTTCAGGCACGGCTGCATGACGCGAGCGTGAAGCACGATACCCGCCTTGAGCTCGGCAATCATGCGCCGGTCAACCTCGAGGTCGCGTTGCAACATCACCGCATGCTCATCGAGAATGATGCGCGGGCGCATAGCCGGGGCGCGAGCGGGCTTCTGATCGGCCTTGACCTTGGGTGCGACCATCTGCGCTTCTTTGACCACCACTTCCATGGCGACACCGCTGTTGGCGATGAGAAAGGCGCGACGTTCGCTCTTGTCCAACTGGTTGTCGCCGGCCAGCAAGGTGGTGGGGATGAAACCATTGGGATTGCCTTCGATGGCAACCAGAAGACCACCGCCAGGGTGGTTGGCAGCGGCCACGGTGCAGTTGATGGTGGCGCCCACGGTGACAGAGATAACGGGAGAGTTCATGGTCATTCCTTTGAAAATCTGAAAATTGAAACTTTGCTGACAAAATTGCTTGTTACCACTGGCTATTACGGCCCGAGATAACCCATCAAAAACGCGTCTTCGCAATCACCGTAGTGATGCGGCAATTCGCGCACGACCTCGAAGCCCAGGCGCTGGTAGAGCCTCTGAGCCTTGAGATTGCTTTTGCGAACGTGCAGCGTGACGTAGCAGCGAGCCCGGTCCGCCAGTGAGCGAATCAGATTGCGCCCGATGCCGAGGCTGCGGCAATCAGGCCTGACCGCCACATGAGCGATGTGCAAGCGGTCCACTTGCTTCTCGTAAAGCAAATATCCCACCACCTTGCCGCCAATCACCCACACGCGACCGGAAGTGTGCGCTTTGCAGTTGAAGAGCAGGAAGTCGAAAAGACTCCACGGATGAGCGAAGCTGGCCTTCTCGATGGCGAGCATGGCCGACAGGTCGCGAATCCACGACACAGGCCGCTGCTCTTCGCTGTTGCTAAAGGTCAATACCGCTTCCATAATCGTTCCTCTCTTTAGGGAAAGTAGGTCAGGGATGATCGCGCTGGTCGATCAAGAGCCGGCCTTCCGTTAGCGGAATACCGACGTCGGCCTGCAGTCGCTGTGCCGTCGCCCGGTTGCCCTGACCCTGGCTGACATATGTCTGCCGGGCGATGATTTGCTTGGCGAGAGCGATGAAGGCGAACTCGATGTAGACATCACCGGCGCACTGGTAGGCGATCAAGGCATAGCGGTCTTCTTTGAAGCTACCGGAGCGATGACAGTTGCGACCAGGGTAGGCGACATTGATCTGGCCGATGGTGCTGTCGGTGATCGCCGTCAGGTACATCAGGTTGGCTGAGGGCTCACGAGCCGGACCGCAAGCGGTTAGCAGCAGTGAGAGCAGGGCGGCAATGCCAAAGCTGGCGGCGCGCAAAAATCCACAAGAAGCAGTTTTCATATTGGTATTGTGTTTGGTTGTTGATTGAAAATGCCTTCAAGTAGCTCGATGAGGAGGCACGGTGAGAAAGTCGGCGCATTCCTGAACTACGGTGTAAATGCGATGGGGATAACCGATGGGCGTCGCATTGCCAAGGCGAACTTTCTCGATTTCTCGTTCTTGCGCACATCGCTTCTCTTGCAGCTTGCTGCCGACGATGCCGCAAAGCGCGAGCAAGCCGAAGTAGGTGACAAAAAAGGGAGATTGTGAATATTGCATGGTAGTTCCAGAGATGTCTGAGCAAAGCTCAGTTAATGCTATGACGGCTAAAAACATGCCGTAAGAAAAGTTGATGTCGCACTATCGTTGTTATACACACACCGGAGAGTGTGGAGAAAATTCTGTTGATTCGTGTGAACGGCTGGTTTGTTGCTCTCGCTTAAAATTAGAAGAAGAAATGTTGTATTTAAACTATGGAGTTCCTAGAGACCAGGATCAATTCAAATAAGAGCCCTTAAGGTGTTTCTGTTCGTAGTTACAACACTGTGAACATCGATACCCGAATAGGACAGCTAAAGAGGACCAGGATTTTTCGATTGAAGTGGTACATCTGTAATTTCAAGCAGCGAAACAGCTAGCGCAGTACACCACATGCGGTACCAGGACAACAAAAATGCACGGGAACTCATCGGTTCCAGTGCACAAAAACAGTGGGTACAAAGACAGAGACTTTTGCGCAAAAATCTCTGTCTTGCTACCGGAAAAATTTGATCAGTGGCACTAACACCGTCAGCGGTGCCATGGCTTAAGTTAGTTTCGCTCCGCGAGTGTTCGAAACCACTTAAATTTATCACTCACCTTTGGCTTTTTTGGGGCGCGGGCACTTTCAATTCTTTACCGGCCATGGCACTATTGCCTGGCTCAGCGGTTCCAGACCGACTGATTGGCTCGGTGCAGCGGCAGTGTTCGTCACATTCCTGCACGGTCAGCTTTCTTTCGATATGCAAGAGTCACAAAACCAATTGGCTGAGCCAACTGTTGCCAATTATCACTGGTCGAGCCGCCTTTTTGTCACCAAAGAATTACTCTGGATAGTCACTTTCATCATGACCGGCTCCTGGCCGCTTTGTGCCGGCAGCATTATCTTCGCCACATATCCACGCTGGCGCTTTAACCGAGATCAGAAGTCTACATAATCACTTCGCGCGAGATAGCGCAGGTCAGTTGTGGGCGAAACACGTCTGAACAAGCCATTCTTGGAGATCATTAACCCAGTTCATGCCAAGGGGCAAGGCTTTTGCGCCTTTCGAACTCTGATACTGCATAAGTATCTTCTTTATCTCTTACTCTGAAATTCTTTACTAGAACAAACAACAACCTTTATTCACTAAACAACAAACAACCAACGGGCGGAATTTATCGCGCATTGGTCTAACACTGATTGGAGAACAATTTATGACCACTGGCAGCAGCTACGAAACTTACGAAAAGACCCACCACAACTACGACAAAACCAGAGCAGCAGTAGGCAGCGAACAAATCGTGCGCCGGCTCAATTTGCAATCAGGTGCCAAACAGCTGCGTATCCTCGACGCGGGTTGCGGCACTGGTGTTCATCTGCTGGCTCTGCAGCAAGCCGGATTCGAAAATCTCACCGGCGTTGACGCCTCAAGCACCGGATTGGCCGTGGCTGGACAAAAGCTGGGCGATGCACACAAAGTCAATCTTGTTTGCTCCGATATTCGCTCTATGCCCTTTGCTCAAGCCACTTTCGACGTCATTCTTTTGAGCTTTGTCTTGCAGCATTTGCCGCACAAAGACGAAGACGAGCTGCAAGAGGCTACCGAAAAACTTTTCAGCCACCTCACCTCACTGCTTTCCCCCGGCGGCCAACTGATTATCGTCACTTGCAGCAAGCAGCAGATGTCTGCCGACGACGGTTGCATGTGGTACTACAAATATTTTCCTCAAGCGGCAGCCAAGCTTGCCGGTCGTTTCTTAGATATCGCAGTGCTGAAAGACTTGCTCGGCAAAAGCGGTATGGCGCCCTCGGCTTGCCTTGAAGAAGCCTTGGAGCAAACCTACTTCACC
>JADYXQ010000234.1 GCA_021772135.1 Candidatus Obscuribacter sp. | reverse complement strand
GCATGCGAGGGAGCCGGCGACGATGCTGAAGGTCAATACTTTCATAGATTTTTTCCGTTTTCTGTTTGTTTGTGCTCAGGAAATTTTCAGCAGACGTTTGACCCAATCCTGGAAGGACGAGTTGGTCGACTGCTTTTGTGATTGCACTTGTGCCGTGATGTAGGGTTCGTGACAGGCGGGGTCAACGAAAGCGTTGATGCTGCTTTCAGCCGCTTCGATGGTGAGCACCGATCCGCGTGGAAAGGCGTGCTGTAAGTGATCGCCGTCGATGTAGATGCGACCGTCTTGCATCTGCGAGACGATTTCGAGTTTTTCACCGCGCTGCATCAGGCCGCTGCGAAATTGATGCTCCTCACCGAAACGCAGGAATGGAGCGCGTTCCAGGTAAGCGAATTGCGTGCCGCTGATGGGCAGCACAGGGCCACCTTCGGAGCGCAAGAAGCCTGTGGAGCCGGCTGGAGTGGAAACGAGCAGACCGGAGCACTTGTGGATCTCGGTGATACCGTCCACCGTGATGTGGTAGCGGCTGGTGCCGGCGGGTTGCTCATGTGCCACCAGCACTTCGTTGAGAACGAGTTCACCGAGCGGGTTTCCATCGATGGAAAGCTTAAGGCGAAGCAGTGCCACGGCATGGCGCTGGTTTTCGATCACGCTGGTGAAAACTTCGGTGAAAGTGCTGCGGTCGCAGACACAATAGTGGCCGAAGCTGGTGATGGGAGCCGAATTGACACCAAGAACGGGAGTGCCGTCTTTGATGTCGTGAGACGCGGTGAGGAATGTGCCGTCGCCACCGAGAGTGATAACAAGATTGGCCTGAGCCAGCTTCTCGTGCAAATCGGGGTCGCGGCGATTGACCACTGAGTAGTGGATAGCGAGCTCACTGAGCACCTCGGTGACGTGGTTCAAAGTGGCGGTGTGCTGGGCGTGCGATTCGGCAACAGACTCGAGGCCCGGTGACTTTTTGGCAATCTCCCGCAGTTGATGCTCATCGTTTGCCGCTTGTACGAGTTCCAGATACGTCTCTTTGACGATTACCAGAACGCGAAGCGACCCTTTTTGAAATGGTTTGATCTGATTCATGGGCCTGCTCTCTTGAGGTTTGTTAAAACGTTTAATCGACCAATTCAGCAACGCAAATTCGAGCCAAGAAAAAATCAGTAAGCAGACAAAGACGGCAGCAGTTGCGGAACTCGAAAGATCCGGGACGCGGTGCTGACAGTGCTGATTACTTTTAAATGACTTTTTTTCGCGTAAATTTGAATTGAGATTGAGTAGGACTCAAACCTATAAGTTTCCAAGAGCGCCAGGCAAGAATATTAGGCCAAATGCTTTTAATAAAGTGCTTGAGATCAGTTCGTATAGCTTAATAACTCGGGCGCGTCGCCCGTATATAAGCTCGGGCGACCTAGGTCAGTTGACATAGCCCGTTCGATTAACGGGCTGTAAGCTGGCGCAGCTCGCGCTTAGATGCTGAAATCGTGATTGATTCAGGGCGAGAACGGCAAAAAATGAGTACCGGAAGGAATTAGTTGCTGTTCTTTTAGAAACTGGACAGCAGTGTCCGCCTCTTCCACCAAAAGTAGCTCTATGGCCATACCGCAAATTGATTGCGACAGACCGGGCGGCGTGGGTGTGGGTCGACAGCGCAAGCGATCGTTATTGCTATCACGCAATGCCCGTTCGGCGGCTAGCACCTGGTGCAAAGTGGCGAAGGTCAAAATCAGGCGGCCGCTGGTGAATTTGTCAGTCATCTGCGGCGATTTTACCTTTCTTGATTGGCTTTCAGCAGGCTTTCGCTGTAGAGACTTCCTAATTTCTCAAGAGAGTCGGTAACCATTGGTACGGGGCTGAGTCTTAAATTTGCAATCGAAGTGTCGGTTTAAGCACACATACCGAGGGGAAAGTAAGGAGCAGGTAAAATATTGGGGAAACTCTCCACGGTCGCCCAAAACGGGCACCCGCGCTGGATTCCCTGTGTTATAGTGAAGAGAGTAAAGAGAGGGATCTATGCAATATTTCCTTTGTCCGCGTTGTCAATTTAAAGTGCAAGCGAACAAACATATTTGTCAGACTTGTGGAAATAAGTTTGCTCCTGCGGCCCCTGCCAGTAGTGGCACGGGTGGTGCCGCGCCGCGGGCAATAGTCAATCCATTCGCCAAGCTGCTTAAGTTAGACAACCAGTCCAAGCAGAAAGAAGCTGCCCAAGAGAAGCCTGCGCTAGGGTAATTTAGACGTTACCAGTTCAATTTAAAGTTTAGAAGGCGGTCTTTATGACCGTCTTTTCTTTGTTTAACACTTGCACAATTTGGGATCATTTGTCGCACCGCCTGTGGTATCAAGGTCACAGGCGGACAGGCTGAAGAGTCTTTGGCACAAATAGTATTTACGAATAAATTCTAATGGTGGCGGGCAGGCTGGCGTTGTAAAGAGCATAATGGAATTAAGCGTCAGAGTCTAGAAAATGAAAACTGAAGAAAAACCGCAGCCGCAACTCGACCCAAAAGGTAGCTTGACCCTGTGGTTTTACGGTCGTGTATTTCTTTTGCTTTTGTTCCTACCGATCGTGCCTTTTTTCGTACGCATCTTTATCGAGGCGGCGATTTGGCGCTATGTTTTTTCTGCGGTGGCAGGCATTGTATTTGTGGGTGATTTACGCGAAGCCCTGGCGATATCACTTACTCTGCAAGTAATGATCATATTTATGAATCTAGTTCTAAACGTTGCGGTTCAAGCTTTCGCCGTTTTGACTGGAAAAACCAAGGCTCCAGAGCAGGAACCAAAAACAGTAGCCACAGAAGACAGTCTGGCCGTGCTGGCTAAAGGTGGTCCGCGTTCCACCCTGAGCATTTTGACCTGGCGCTTTTTGTGCACCGCGTCGGTGCTGGCAGCGCTTTGCCGGCTCTTACCCACACATCTGGCTTTTGCCTCGCCGATTTACTTACTAGGCGCAGCTGGGCTTCTCACTGTTGTCTATTACCTGCAACTTGCGTTCTTGCGCGAAACAATGATGCTTTTGTTGGGAAAAATCAAAGAGTATAAATTGACTAAATGAGCGGTTTAAGCTGACGCATCAAGACGTAATTAGTACGGGCCAAGAGATAATCAAATGTTGGGGTCGGCAATCTGAATTTGTGATTGGAATAGCCCCGTGTCTGAAGGCAAATAACGCCAGATAATTTTGGTGCCTTCTCCGATTTTAGCTATGGAAGGCTCAATGGGAGTAGAGTCCAGTAGCGTGAGGGAACATATTCACTGTATGGCGTAGTGTTTCAGCAACTAGCATATAGAGCCGATGGCTGTTGGGTTCTAAGGTTTTTCTGATCTAGGTGATTTGTACTGATTTGCACTAGGCATGCGATCTACACTTTGCTTTAATTAGCATGGATGATTAAACCACTTCGAGCAAAGCTAGAACAGAAGGGCGTTTCCAAGGAATTGGTTAGCGCCTTCGAGAATGCTGTGCGCCTGGATGCGGAAGTGCCGCTGCTCAAGAAGCTGAAATGGGTTGAGCATCGAGAACTAGATTTGTCGGATGCATCTGCGGTCTGGCAGGAAAAATATCTAAACGAAAAAGAAAGAGGCGACCGTTTCGAACTCGGCGATAGCCTGCGAGTGAAGCGCATTCAAGAGCTTGAGCAATTGGTAGCGAAGCGGTCAGCACAGATTGCAGACATGCAAAAGCAGATATTTGGCGACAAATCAGAACGTGGAGAATCGTGTACTGGCACTAACAAAGCGAGCGGAGAGTCGATAGGGAGCGGCAAACGCGGCAAGAAGATCGGCTCTCAAGGTCATGGCAGAAAAAAGGACGCAGCCCTCGAGACCAGAAATATTAAGCACGACATTTTGTCAAAAGACAAGCACTGCGGCTGTGGCGGCGAGTATGAACTGATTGACCTTCCGCCAAAAGAATCTAATGAGACACATCTCGAAGAAGCCGCAGTAAATCTGAAACACTTGCGCAGAAAAGTTATGCGCCGGTGTAAAGCCTGCGGAAAGAAGGCGTCAATCAAAACAGCACCAAAGCCTGCTCAGCTAATTCCGAGAGGCAAATATACTGTTGATTTCTGGCGCTACGTGCTCGAAGAAAAATACTGGCTTCAACGACCGTTAAACCGCGTCATACAGAAGCTTTCCAGTCTCGGAATCAATGCTCGTCCGGGCACTTTAACAAGTGCGTTGAAGGCGCTCCATGATGTTCGAATCTTTGAAGTCATTTACGAAGCAATTCTAGAGCGCAGTCGGGCAGCGGCTCAAAGACACATGGATGATACTGGATGGAAGGTTTTTGCGGAAACAGACGGCAAACAGTCAAACCGTTGGTATATGTGGGTTTCAGTAACAGACGATACAACCATCTTTATACTGGATCCTAGACGCTCCAACGAAGTTATTGCTGAACACTTAAGTGGTGTGGCCGAAGGCATCATCATCTGCGACAGACACAGTTCGTTCAAAAAATTTGGCAGAACGAGTAAATTTGTAATTGCATTCTGTTGGATTCATCAACGCAGAGACTTGATCAAGCTGAAAGATGGATATCCAGAGCATTTCGAATGGGCTGAAAGCTGGTTAGAGCGCCTGGAAATGGTTAGATTACAAAACAAAGTCAGAGTTGCTGCACTAGGTAACATCGATGAATTCAAAGGGCATGATGATCTTCTGAGGTCGATGATTACTCAATTGAAAGCAGATATCGACTCACAGTTGAAGGACAGGAATTTGGTGAAAGAACGGAAGGATGAACTTCAGAGTCTGGCCAATCACTGGACTGGACTCACTCAGTTCGTGAACAACCCACTAATTCCAATGGACAACAACATGGCAGGGAGAGCCATTCGCGAACTTGTTATCGCCAGAAAAAGTTACTACGGAAGTAGAGTAGAGTGGAGCGGAGACTTGACCAGTTACTTACACAGCATTTTCGCTACGCTAGAGCAGAACAACGCTAATCCACATGATTGGCTGCGGGACTACCTCCAAGCCTGTGCCAACAACGACGGCCTCCCTCCACCAGGCAAAGCCTTACAAAAATACTTGCCCTGGAACTACCGGCCCGAACAACTATCCAGTCAAAGTACTCCGCCCGGCCTGACAATCACACTGCTTTCAGAAGAAGACAAAGTTTCAACTACTCATATCTAAAACAGCATCAACACCTATTTCTGAGGCCTTTACACCTCAGTAGAACTTAGCGTCACGAGCCGGCAAACCGGCTCGCAACGCCCCTGACCGAATATGTTCGCGTGAGGCAAATTTAACTAAATCGCGTAGTATAAATAAAGTTAAAAAAGATGAAATAATTTACCTATTTTAGTACCACATATGGTGCAAGCGGCAGTAAAGATTGAGATAGAATTGATACACCACACAAGTACTGCTACCATGAGACCATCCAAGATCTGTAAATCCACCTCATTTAGCTCTAGGAAGATCCAATGAATCAATACTGTTTCTTATTTCTGTTGTGTGCTTTAAGCATTACAACAGTCTTTGCTAACCCAATCTTCGCGCAAGGACCTACGCAAGCACCTAAAGACTTGCATGTTTGCGGCGTTTCTCCCGAGATTTTAGAAGAACGAGCGTTTGGTGATATACCAACAAAAATTCCTAGCGTGGAGAAATTAGTGACTGATTTGGATGCGATTAACGATTTGATTAGCTGGTCAATTTTTGCTACGGATGCTCATGGAGTAGTAACTTCACCCACCGTGGCTCCAGGAGAAAAGTGGTGTCAAAGTCCCCGATGGCCAATGTACATTTTTTTAAGTCGGCCTCGTTCGAAAAATTTTGTTGCTGTTGTTCAAAGTGAACCAGGAAGTTCGACCATTCTAAATCCGCAGCAAGGTTTCAATTATGGACCTATACCTCAATTGAAAAAGATGAACCTCGCCGAAGCTGATTCCCTTTGGGGCCAACCATCTACAGAGAATGTGATGGATCAGTCAAGAACCTATGAGTTGAATACTGCATCTGGGAACGAAGTGTTTTTGGATGTTGTTTTCCTAGAAAATAAACTGCAAAAATATAGAGTGCGTAGTGCCAGCTTAAGAAGCAATCCGTCATGGTGTTCAGTAAAGTAGAATCGAGGGGAAGAAAAATCCTCCCCTCGACGAAGGTTAACTAGATACCGGGTTAACGAACTGCTGGCGGAGGATTGTTAATCAATCCTTGAATGTAGCCAGTCATACCAGGAAGAAAGCGCAAAGGTGCTTCTAACTGTCTGGCGTCAATATGTTTTGCCGGGAGCGACAGTTTAAATTTGCCGCTTGAGATCCCGGTGATTTCAGTAGATTTTCTCTTTTCTGGTTTTTTC
>JADYXQ010000028.1 GCA_021772135.1 Candidatus Obscuribacter sp. | reverse complement strand
TTTTGGGGGACCCGCCGACAGTCGAAATCGGCAAAAATGTGAATAGTAATACACTAAACTAATGTGGAAATTATCTCAAAGTCATTGACACGTTCCGTAGCTCGTACTGCTTGACGTTGGACATCGGTTATCACTTAGTGCCTGAATCGTTTATCAGGCTACAGTTAAATCACGTAGGCACGTCGCACATATTGTGTATCATCTAGCAATGGGCATTAGAAATTATCTGATTGAAGGCATTTCCGGAACCGGCAAAACTTCAGCCTGCAAAGAATTGCAGAGGCGCGGTTACCATGCCATCAATGGCGACAATGAATTGGCTTATCAAGGCGATCCAGAAACTGGTAGCCCGACGGATGGCCTCACACACGAGCACCACATTTGGCATGTAGATAAAGTCAGAGCCTTAGCCGCCAGCCAGGATGAGGCGGTAATATTCTTCTGCGGTGGTTCCAGGAATTTTTCAAAGTTTATCGATTTATTTGACGGCGTTTTTGTCCTTGAGGTCGACCTTGATACACTTATCCGGCGGCTTGACGAGCGACCGGAAGATGAGTGGGGCGGAAAACAAACGGAACGGGAACTCATTATGCGATTGCATCGAACGAAAGAGGACATTCCCAAAAACGGTATTATAATCGACGCCACCGCACCGATCGCACGCGTCGTTGACGAGATTCTGCGTCAAAGCGAAGCAAGTAAAACACCTTAGGCGAACGAAATTTTGTTCCGAGCGCGCCTTGAAAATTTACAAATAATTCTATTTTTGGCAAACCGCATCCATTACATCATGTGCATTAGAGTGCCCAATGTAGCGAATCTTGGTTAGTGCGCGACCGACTGAATCTGCGGTTACACAACTCACACTTTTGAGCGTGAAGCCCTCCGGCATGCCCGCAAGACCAGCACTTAAATTCATGGTTCCACCTCCATCAACCGAGAACGGATGGAAGCCAGCGCCGGTGCAAGTTCGGCAGACTCCCCGGAGAAACTTCCACGCGACTTTCCACGGTTTGAGTCGAAACCGGATCAGTAACAGCACCGGCCCATGCCAACGCCTGAACAAAAGCATGCACCGGAATGCACAGAAGACCGATGCAGAAATTATAAAAGAATTTAAAGGTAAGAAACTTGAGGAAATTTGGCATGGCGAAAAAATTTAAAAGCGATGCATTCGAAGCAATACATAGTGCTGTTTCTGGTATGTACGAAGTCGGAACCGTGAGCAAAGAAACTATGCGCCGTTTTGACGAAAGCTGTCTTGCTGTGCCTGAAGAACTAGGACCGAAACAAGTTAAGGCACTACGAGAAAGCTATAATGTGAGCCAACCTGTCTTTGCTCGATATGTAAATACCAGTGAAAGCACTGTAGAAAAATGGGAGTCAGGAGCATCAAAGCCACAAGGCGCAGCCTTGAAGCTTCTTTCTGTCACTAAAAAACACGGGCTTGAAATTCTCACCTAACGCCGAACTAAATCAGTGCCGTCTCGAAGCAATTCAATTTTGCACGATCCGGTTTTTCGCGTTTGCTCATGCGCACCGGCCTCGATCAATTGGCTGTGACGTTTGATCATTGTGTTGCAGCGATCCATGCGGCCGGATTTTTGTAGCTCAAAGTTTGCCTGTTCCAGCAACACTGATGACGCATGATCAGGCTTTGACTATATATGGCAGCACTATTCTGCTGGTTTAACTCAAACCATATACTACAATTGCAGCTGTGTGGAAGCAGCGCGCGGCTTAAATCAGGTGAGTATGTTTGACCCTTATGAGCAACAAGATCTGAACGATGAAGCGTGTGCGCCACCACACTTGAATAAGCGCATCGCTGGAAAGTATCTCATTCAGAAGATGGTCGGCTCTGGCTCGTCAGCCCGGGTCTATTCAGCAAAAGTCTACCCCGGCGACGATATGGTAGCGGTCAAGGTTTTAAGGGCTCACAGCAGCACTGCCATGGGCCAAGAGATGCTTGCGCAAGAAGGGTTAGCGCTCATGGACGTCGATCACCCCTGCTTTGTCAAAGTCTATGATCTCGGCGAAACCGAAGATGGTGAGGGTTTCCTCGTGATGGACCTACTCGAGGGATGCACACTGAAGAAAATACTGAGAGACTTTCACAGCATTCCTGACGATAAAGTGCTCGACCTTTCCTTGCAGCTGCTCGACGCGCTTATTCACTTGCACGACGTCGACATTGTTCATGCCAGCTTTAAACCGTCAGACATTATGGTGCTCGATGGTGAGCGCTTATCGAAGATGAAGCTTATCGATCTCGACTCGGTCATTCATCCCCGTGCACCCCATCTACATGCTCGCGGCACGATTGGAGAGAGCGCTATTGTTCACTACATGAGCCCCGAACAAGCCGAGGGCAGCAAGGTCGATAAGCGTTCAGACGTGTATAACTTCGGCATCGTACTTTATGAAATGGTGGCCGGACGCTTGCCCTTCGATGGCAATTCGATAATCGATGTCTTCAACAATAAAGCAGCAGATAACTTGGTGCCGCTCGGCGATTCACGGCCTGACCTCGCCGGCGGTGACATGGAGCGTATATTGAAAAAGTGTTTGCGGGCTGACCCCGCCAGGCGCTATCAAGATCTTGTTCACTTGCAACAAGATCTTCAGAATTTGAGGAGCAACACCGCCACTACCGAAGAGCACCAGGTCGACAACCTCTGCTGGAAGAAGCTGCCCCGTAGTGCCTACGCCGACAAGCCACAACCTGAGCCGAACACGTGGATTGCAGGAATTAAAAAGCTCATTGGTGGCTGAAGGAAACTCTCACAGGACATTTTCAGGAATGCAAGCGAAACCTAACTACAGCGAATTCTCCGAACCGCGGCTAGTGGCAATTTACGACACCGTTAACTGCATTGACGAATACAAAGACTTCTATATTGAGCTGGCCAAGCAACTGAGTGCCACCACTATTATTGATATCGGCTGCGGTACTGGTCTTTTGACTTACGAGCTCTCGAAGCAGGGCCATAAGCTCATTGCAATTGAGCCTTCACTAGCCATGATTGAACGCACCCTTGAGCGCGTCTATGACTCACCAATTAGATTTATTCATGGTGGCGTAGAAAGCTTAGATAGCCTGAGCGGGCTAGAAGAATCGAATACACTAAACGCTGACCTGGCTATCATGACCGGGCACGTCGCTCAGTTCTTTCTCAATGATACTGACTGGCGGGCGGCGCTTTCATCGATACACAAGGCGCTTAAACCGGGCGGACACCTTGCCTTTGAATGCCGCAACCCTGTGGTTCAACCGTGGTTTAAAGAAAGTGTTGCAATCGACGCAACTAATCACGCCGCGCACATTGATTGGCCTTCCGCCACTAATCGTCGCACGGTGCATGACCAAACAGCCGGCGACGTGGAATGGTGGGCTCAACTCATTGCGGTAAACGGCGATCGCGTGAGCTATGAGATTCACTATTTTTTCCCTGGCACCGGAGACGAACTAATCTCCATTAACGAATTGCGCTTTCGCGATCGCAGCCAACTTGAGAAATCACTGGTTGATGCTGGGTTTGTGATCGAAAAGGTCTTCGGCAATTGGGATTTTAGCCTGGCAGATTCTACTAGCCCAGAGTTTATTTTCGTGGCAGCACGGCTTCGCCAGCTTGCCGGCTCAGCGGTTCTCGTAGGTGAACTAGAGTCTGCAAGCAACGAAATAGCGGCCCAAGTCTTTGAGTAGAGTGTTATCTGAACTCGGTACGACCAGTTAGGTCAACGAGTTTTGAAGCAACCGCTGTTAAGTGATTCCTTCCGTTGGTTCCTCCAACGGTTCAATACTATCTTTCGCCAAAGCAGTTGTTGGCGACCTGTCGAATCCATCTCGTCTTTTTAATCGGGCCAGCCTCAAAATGAGGCGTATGCCCTTCATCGGTCAAGGAGTGCTGGACGGACATCGTTTTCTTCTCGGGACCAATCTTCAAAAAGGTTTCCTGCCTACCTGGATTAGAAGGTTCTCGACCGTTCGACCAAACATTCCCATAAATTCAAGTTCTCTAAGAGTAAAAGATTGGGTATAACTCGACAAGCAATTTCAGGTCGAGCTGTGCGATGAGGCGAAGGTGGCTATTTTAGTGAAAGTTTCAGTTTTGGCTCCAGTAAATATATTGCTAGCTGGTTTTCTTTGTTTCTCGCTAGCTTCTGTTGTCGCTGCGCCACCAAGAGCCACTGTTTCAGCTAGCCATAAGGCTGGCTTTGCTGATTTGATTAGCGGAAGAAAGCCGGGGCCAAATCAAGTTTGGAAGTTACAGCAACATGGCATTGTCTTTGGTGATCTTGATGTTTATCTTAGTAAAAGCGGCTTGCGTACTGAATGCTCCCGCTCCGGAATAATAGTGATTGCTAGGGCACCACGTTTTGATGTGGTTGCTTACAATATGCGAGCTAATGCTGTTTGGAAACCCACATTAGAAAAGTTTGCTCCGGCTGACATCATGCTCAAAAGTCTTACATTGGCTGGCCTTCCTGCGTCATCAAAGTTCCCACTTGTGGCTAGTGGGTCTAAAGAAGTTAACGGCCTGCTCTGCCAGACATACAGTACGACTGAAGGCTGGACAAAACAGCAGATCGATTTGTTCCAAGGAAAAAGATTTAGTGACAGATTTCCCCGTAAAGCTGAATTTTTAGGTGCTGACCTGCACGTGCCTATCGTCGTTTATCATATTTTAGAGAAGATCGATGGCGTGCCGTTAATACCATTAGTGCCGTTGAATTATGGTTACGTATGTTTGGGCAACTCCAAGACAACAGTGGTGGTTACTAATAATTGCCGAATTGTCGAGGCACCGAAAGATTGGCTCAAAGTTCCAGAGGGATTGAAGGCAGTTTCTTCATTTCAAGCGCTCAACATGGACAAAGCTGCTGAGTCTGGTATTAATGAGTTGTTCGGTGGTCTCGATAAATGATTTTATGTCTTGAAGTGCACAACATTTAATCCTGCTTACTAAAAGGTCGTCTAGTGTGGTTTCTATTGATATGGTTTTAAAAGCGTGCGACACATCACAGGTGGCATGAGCTGGGCGAACGAGGTCGATCGTCAATAGGAGTGTGCTGATGGCATTTCCCCTGGTTGTAACAGGTAAGCAGTTCGCACCACGCGCATCTTTCTAATCAAATATTATCCGTGGACAAAAACAGCATTTGTGACTACCCTGCCGCTCGAAAACGTCAAAGCAATCAAAAAGTTTTTCCTGCCAGGTACAATAATCATTGTGCAAAAAGGTTTTAGAAAGAGGCATTCAATATCAAGGCTAAGCGATGCTGCGGAGACGGCGGATAAACTGCGATCCACAACTTGTGCCGTGATCAGGGCAAAGTGAAGGAGGGAGCTGCTTCTTTATGCCGGTATCGTATTTGGTTCAAGCGGTTGACTCGAGCAAGCCATTTATACCGCTTAATAGAGATGTTGTATCTTTCGCTACCATAATGGTTCGAGTTTTTGACCTTGCCTTAAGGCAGAATGCCGCCGTATTGACTCCAGAAGCTAGACTTGCGGCCATGAGTGACGCGAATTTCGCTTAAGTATTCGGTGTGAGGAACGACGTTTTTCCAGCCAGTAATTTTGTCAGACATGGCATCGAGTTTTCGCAGATAGCCGACCCCGTGATGATACGACTTTGAATAAGCTTGCTGAAGAAGTTCATCGAGCACCACTCGATACAAAACACTGGCAATGAGATATCGATCATCGGCTTCCATGGCCTGAGCAAGGGGCAAGATATTGGCATAGAGTCCGCGTTTGAGGGCGACCTCGTGTTGCCAGAGATATTTTTCTGCTTCGTCGAAGCGTTTACCGTGCAATAGAAAATGTGCATCGGTATAAGTCACTCCGTGCTTGGCAAAGATTTCGGCCATTTCGTTTTCGATCACTGTCTCGCGTTCGCTCTCACCAATTGCCTGCAAGAGTTCTTCGAAATTTTCTTCGCTACGAACTGATTTGAACAAGCGCCAGGCCTGCGCTGATTCTTCTTCTTTCATGCTGAGCGCTTTGTAGACAGCTAACAACAATTTATTGTATTCAGTTTGGCGGTTGCGGATAGCATCGACTTTTTTCAGCAGTGCAAGTGCTCCGGAAGCGTCGCCGGCATCTAAACGCAGGCGTGCTATTTCGCAAATATCCGCGGTTGATAGGGTGCTACTGCCAGCCAGTCGTGCCTGTTCGAATAGATCGAAATCGCCGATTTGCTTTGCCAATGCTTCCACAGCATGCAACCATTTTTCCTTATGGCCCGGTTTGCTTTCACCGGCACTCCGCAACCGCGCAATTAGCTGACGCACTTTTTCTTCAGGAAGATAGTGAACAGCACCATCAAAAATATTCCAGCGAGCGCCAGTTGCATCTTCTTCATAGAGGCGAAAAAGCTGGTGGCAAATCCAATCTTTGTCTGAGCATTCGCGGCCGTAGTCTTCAAGCATGCTGACTGCATCGATTTGAAAAATGCCAGAGAAAGTGCCATCGTCGTGAAAGTTGTCGAAGACACTTTGATCATTCTCGATAAAGAGACAAGTCAATCTAAAACCATCAAGACCGGTGTGCACACTAAAGCGAAGATCGTGCAGCAAAAAATCGAGTTGTTGAGCAAACATGCTCGGCCCTGCAATTTCTGCGTCTTCGTTGTAACAACCGCGAGTAGCAATGCGGTCTTCGATGCGGGCAAGATTGGTGACATCATCAGAGATAAGTCGCTCGATGGTTTGTTCTACTGCCTCACTCAGTGGTGCCAAACCAAGTAGTGCATCGGCAAGAGTTTCGGCGCCAAGTTCATGCAATGCGGCACGGCGAGACTCAATGCTTGCAACGTTTGCTGGTATCACTTTTTCACTGCCATTATGATTCATGAACTTCTATTCCTATCGATGCTTAGACCAATGGCCCCAGATGAATAATCATAGGCGACTCTTGAGCAGCTTGCCCTAAATGCCCGGCCGATATTATGCGCCCTGCTAAAGTCTCGGCGGTTCCTTGCCTCGTCGGCATGCCTAGCCTTGCTTAATAACAGCACTTTGCCAGGGCCATCGGCCTTCCAGTTCAACTTCCAAAGACCAACTTAGGAAAGTTCGCACAAGCACAATTAATGCTAAGACGAGCACCGATTCCATTGTCGGGGCGACTCCCACTGTGCGAATGATATCGCCGGCAACCAGAATTTCGAGTCCGAGCAAAATTCCTTTACCAAGATTTTGTCTATAGCGACGGTAGCCATCATCAATTCTAAATGTTCGGAGGTAAATCACAGTTGACAGTAAAATGCTGATTACAATCACAGCAACACCGACAACGTCGACATAGCCACCTATAAGCTCGATCACATTGTGAAGATAAGGCATTCGAATTAGGTTTACTCAGCAGAAAACTATAAGAGCGAACAGACGCAGAAACGCTATCAAACAGATTATGCCACATTCGGCCGATTCACAAGACTTCGGTCAGCCAAAAAGGCGCGGCCACTATGCAACTGGTAACCCGACATTCACAAACCGAGATCGCTCAAGCCCGGGTGCTCAAGCGGTCTGGGTTCGGTGCGTGACCAATCGAATTTGCGATCTGACTCTTTTATCACTAAATCATTGATCGATGCATGACGATAGCGCATCAGGCCAGTTTCGTTAAACTCCCAGTTCTCGTTGCCATAAGAGCGAAACCAGTTGCCATCTTGATCGTGCCATTCATAAGCGAAACGCACAGCGATGCGGTCTGTGCCGAAAGCCCATAATTCTTTTATCAAGCGATAGTCCAGTTCTCTCATCCACTTTTGCTTAAGGAATTCAACAATGGCCTCGCGTCCCTGAAAAATATCGGAGCGATTGCGCCACCAACTGTCTGGGGTGTATGCGAGCGAAACACGCTGAGGATCGCACGAATTCCAGTTGTCCTCAGCCATGCGAATTTTTTGGATTGCGGTTTCGAGGTTGAATGGCGGAGTTGGTGGCAGAGGCAACATAGTGATTTCCTTTTGGCTTAAATCGAAGAAAATGATTGACACAATAAATCAATTATCGCAAGGCTTTAAGCATCGGCAGGGCTTTGCGCAATTCAGCAATGGCTTTATCATCGAGCACTTCAAAGGGTGGTTTCAACTCATGCAGATGCTTAAACTTCTTCAACACTTCCACAATATCTGCCGGCTTGCCCTTGAACTGGTTTAAACCAAGAAATAGCAGTTTCTTGGCTGGAGACAATGCTTCCAGATCAGTAGCGGTGATATCGCACAAGTTTACTTTCAGACTCCTGAGTCTTTTCATCTGGGCAATCAACCTCATGTCAGCCTCGGTCACCGGCACATTTTTCAAACTGATTTCACTAATATTATCCGATGTTGAAAGCACCTTTAGCACAGGCGAGACTGAGGGCATCCAGTTAAGACTGAGGTAGTGCAACTTTGGCAAAAGGCTAAGCCTGGATACAGCACCAACACTTACGAATGGCCTGGATAGTTCTAAATGAACCAGCCTGGGCAACTTATTTAAAATCGGCAGTGTGCTGTCGTAAAGCTTGCCTTGTTGGCGGTCAGATCGACCAAACCGGTCAAGCGTGCCAGATTTGGCGCTACGCGACTGTTGCCGGGTATTTAAAAGGTCAGCATATTTCTCCAAAACTTCGCCCGCGTTCAGACGTAAAGGTTGAGATGGTCGCACTGCGATTTTCCCCCGCGCTTCACCGTGAGGGGCAGTTCCTACTTTTAGAGTACCAAGGCTGAACTCATCGGAGAAGTCCTGGTCTGTCAGTCAAATGAAAAATACCAGTTACCATCCAGGCTCTGGACCTCTAAATTGGCTCCGACACAATCAACCCTGAAATTTGTCAAAAAAATTGGATCGCCGTACAGAGTTGCTCACTACGTTCACTGGAGTCGAAAAATGGAATAAAATTCAAAGCGCCTTCGTATAAACAATGTCTGGTTATTTGAGGAAAATAGATGAATCTGAAACTACTGCAAAGGGCAATCGTTCCCTGGGTTCTGGCGTTTTGCCTTTTTGTACCTCTGTTTCCGGCACTGGCGGAAGAGTCTGAAAAGGCCAGCGGCGATGCCGCGTTTGCCAAAGACGTGGTCAAAGCGAATAGACCAGTGCTGGTTGATTTCTACGCCGACTGGTGCCAGCCATGCAGAAAACTTTCGCCTACCATTGAAGCTCTGGCATCAAGATTTTTAAAGGGGGCAAGGTCATAAGTGAATCAGTGGGAGGGGTTTCCGAATCCAGCATTGATTCCCGCCTAGAAGGCGTACTTAAATAAATGGCGAAAATGGTAAAATAGCGGCTATTTGTGATCGTGTTAATAGATATTCTACGCTAGCCCTTCAATGGCATCGGCACCTATGGCGGAGGCGGGCGCGGCTTCATCGATCAGCGCCTTCGTTTTTCGGCATGCAGATTCGACTGATTTGCTATTTTTCAATTCGCCCAGCGTTCTTGCCCATTGGTTCGGGTTGAGGCGATTTAGCTCACGCGCTACGCCTAGTCTCTGTAGACGGAAGGCATTGTCAAATTGATCGTGGGCGAAGGGAGTTACTATCTGTGGTATGCCGGCGGCGAGACCCTGGATGCTTGTCCCTATGCCACCATGGTGTTGGACTATACAAGCTCGTCTAAAGAGCACCGAAAATGGTGCGTATTGGACGTGCATAATTGTTGAGGGTAAATTTTGCGGAATCTGTTCCGGAAAAGCCGATACCAATATGGCACGCAGTCCGGTCTGTTGAGCGGCTGCGACGGCGGTTTCGAAATGCTTTTTCGAATGTGCCATTGCGGAACCGGCTGTGAATACAACTGGTGCCTCACCTGCCCTCAAAAATGCTTCAAGCTCAGGAGTTAGGGTTTGATCTTCTGGGCGATCATAGACAGGAAAACCGGTCAGCACCGTATTCGGTGGCCAGTCCGGTTGAGGTTTTGCGTACCAATCAGGAAACGCTCCAAGCACTTGATC
>JADYXQ010000233.1 GCA_021772135.1 Candidatus Obscuribacter sp. | reverse complement strand
TAAAAGTAGCGCCCGGGTCTGGAGTGTCGTGGCACCAAATCTTACCGCTGTGGCCCTCGATAATGCGTCGACAGAGATATAAACCAAGCCCGGTACTAGCATAGTAGCGACCGGTTGAACCAGCTTGCCAAAAACGCTGAAATAATTTTGGCCGATTTTCCTCAGGTATGCCCTTACCGGTATCACTGATACTAAATGTAGTGTATTTGTCGTCCTGTCCTAAACTGACTTCGACAGAACCACCGTCGGGCGTGAATTTCAACGAGTTATCAATTAAATTTTGAATTACTCGACGAATTTCCTCCTGATCGCAGCTAACTTCTTTCGCCGTTTCGGGTAGTTTTGCGCACAATGTTACTCCCTTCTCTTTTGCCAGGGGCATGATTTCGCTGAGCAGTTTGGTAATCAATTTATTTAAATCGCATTTCTGCAAATGAAATTCTTTTACGCCGCTGTCGAAACGATATACATCAAGGAGAGTTTGCACCAGGCTGTAGAGAGCGGTATTGCTTTGCAAAATCGTCTCGAGCACAGTCGTTTGCGATTCAGGAATGGGCCCGAAGTCACCGTCAAGCATGAAGCGCACAGCCCTGTTGGTGGCTGAAACAGGCGTCTTTAAGTCATGGGTCAAGGTGGCGACGAAATCTTCGCGTTGCTGTTGCAGTAAAACGCTGGCGGTGGTATCGGTAAACATGGCAACTAGACCCGGCATATTGCCATCATTGTCTTTTACTGGCCATGCAACCCAGTCCCAATAGTTATTTTCGCCAGTAACTTTCTTTGACAGTTTTAGCGGATCACCAGTGTGTTTAATAAACTGACCTCCTTTGAGCACTTCCTCGAAAAGTTGAGGCGTCAGCGCCGGTGCAAATTCAAAAAGAGGCCTAGAGATCAGGTCGGCGCGGCTACCGCCACCAACCTGCTCGACAAACTTATCGTTGCATTCCAGACAAATCATGTCGCGATTCAAACTGATAATGCCCACCGGTGAGTTTTCCAAAATCGACTTGGTTACTCGCCGCTCTGTTTCCAATTCACGAATGGAATCGGTATGCCGCCTCAAAGCCGTTTCTTTAGCGGAGATATAGCAATCTATGGCCAGGCCCATGTCAAAAAACACTAACTTCATCAAGGCAGAAATTGCTTTGCAAAGCTTGTCAGCATCGCCCTCGTATTTACCGATTACTCTTGGCAGAAACCAGCCTAAAACTCGATTATAGGCCCCGATATACCACTTGGGGTCAAGATCGATGCGATGATGTGTGGCACCAACCCGCAGTCTGTCATTGGCATAGTCGGCGCCATAATTACCTTTGGTTAGCCTGAGGAAATAGTCTTTTTGAGCTGCTTGAGCACGGTTCAGAATTTGCTCGTTGGGAAAATAACTGCGAGTCTCTTCAAAAGTGAGAAAATGGGCATACATTGATTCGATCAATTCATCAATGTGATCTGCAACCAGCTTGTCAAGCTCAAGCTCAATCATCTCTTCATCGCTGGCTGAAAATTCAAGCCAACGCTTACGCAACTCTACTTCATCTGCATTTAGTGTTAGTGCCAAGGCAGTTTTGTACGGCTCTTTTTCCAAACCAAACTTCTCCATCAAGTTTTGCAGTCTATAATTAGAACTCTTCGCTAAAGGCTAATTATGTCCGACCAATCCCCTCTTGCGAATGTAAACTCCATAAATGTATTGCTAGTTGAAGATCATCTGCTTACGCGATTAGGCATCAGGGCAGCTTTACAGAGAACTGAAGATATCCGAGTGATTGGCGAGGCTTCTAATGGAGAAGAAGCGATCACTCTGGCAGAATCGTTGCAACCGCACGTTATTCTCATGGACGTGGGTATGCCAGTAATGGACGGCATTCAAGCGGCCGCAAAAATTAGCGGTCGGCAACCAGCGATTAGAATTATCATGCTAACTCAACATGATAATGACTCAGACATTATGGCCTCTCTAGCAGCGGGCGCCAGCGGTTACTGCCTGAAGGACGTGGAGCCGGAAAGGCTATATATGGCGATCCGTTCTGTTAATGCTGGTGACGCCTGGCTCGATGCCGCTATCGCGAGCAAAGTACTGAGACATTATTCACCGGTTGTAACACCAACCAAAATTGACGTGCCGGCACCTGAAACAAAGTCAATGCCGATTCAGATTGAAGACGTCAGCTCTAATATCGACCGTCCTGCACCAGATGCCCTCTCTCCCCGAGAGCTGGAAGTAATGAAGTTGATCGTGGATGGTCTGTCTAATCAAGAAATCAGTGACAAGTTATTTGTTTCTCTGGCGACAACAAAAACTCACGTGCGAAATATTCTCAATAAGCTTGCGGTGGATGATCGTACCCAGGCTGCAGTGCATGCGATGCGTCGTGGATTAGTTTAAGAACAAGTGCAATCGTTCGAATTTTGCGTACTGGTGGAAGACATGCGCCGTAAGGCTGATCTGCGCCAGATAGTCCTTCCGGATGGGGAAAGCAATGATCGAGACTGCTATGGTGAGCGATGTCGACCCATATGCAGGACACATCATGAACGAAATTATTAGCGAGCTACTGAAGTGTCAGGATGAACAAGTGCTGACGCTTATAGTTGATCTGGACATGAATAGAAAAGAAAACGAGGTAAAATTAAAACACCTCGGTTCAGAGCTGCAACATCTCGCCTTAAATATTCCCGACTCCACGCGTGATGTGCTGATGAAGCGGCTGGAATTGATTTTGCAAAGCATAGAGGGAACAATTTCTACAGGCAGCCTGGCCATTTTAGCCGCTTCCAACTTCGCCAAAGTAATTCCCTTGCATTACCATGCCAGAGCGAGACTGCTAGCCGACCGTGGCTTTGCCTTGACGGAAGTTATCTACAGTGCCACCAACTTCCCGCTCTGTCATGTCTTAGTTTTTAGCTGCAATGGAGTGCGTGTATTCAGCAAAAATGGCGAGCAATTGTCAGAAATTACAGACAACCAGGCGGCCGCCCATGCTACTCATCTACTTAAATCATTAGCTCACAGCGGACACCTTAATGAAGCAAAAAATAGTGGCCGCGGTGTCAGAACAAATCCTGATCCGAAATTAAAAGAAGCCATTGCCGCCCTGGCAGAAGACTTTGAAGGCCCGATGGTTATAGTAGGCGCCGCTCATGCCGGCGAATTGCCCTCGTCGCTAAGCGAGCGAAGCATTGCCACCAATGATGGTTGCTACGAGCACGCTACCGTTGCCGATATTGCCAAAGTCGCTCATGAAGCTTGCGACAAGGCAAGCGCCGAAAGCGCGCAGCATTACTTTGAAGAAGTAGAAAAACTGTTGCATGAAAAGCGACTGGGCTCTGGTAGTGATGAAATCAAGCAACTCATTCTGGCAGGCCGTGTGCAAACACTCTATATTGAGGATACGGCGGCAACTTGCATCAACGATTCGGAGCTGCATCAACTTTCAGAAACTGATCGGTTGATTTCGCTTGCTCTTCAATACAATGGCAAGATTGTTTTTCTACCCAAAGATAGCTTGTCGAAATACGATGCCATGGCAGCAGGCCTGCGATTTTGAAATCAACATCGCATTGATGCGGAGAACCTGGTAGTGTCGGCCGTTAGGAAATTGAGAGAACGCTGTCCAGGTATAAGTATCGTCCTCGGCGGGGGGTCACAAATACACTATCAAGACAGTTTCCATTCATGCCAGGGCAGGGCAAGAGATAGTGGCACTGTGGTAAGGATGTGATCGAGGGAAGAAAGAATTGAATAGAACCGTCTCACTTCTTTACCAAGCGGCAATTCGCACTTTGAAAAGACTGAGTATGGCTGTGGCAGCTCTATTGCTCACAACTTTGCCTGCTCTGGCAGGAGACGAAGTGGGCTGACCGCGTCTCAATCTGACCACAGGC
Organism: Candidatus Obscuribacter sp.; assembly: GCA_021772135.1. Classification (GTDB taxonomy): domain Bacteria; phylum Cyanobacteriota; class Vampirovibrionia; order Obscuribacterales; family Obscuribacteraceae. Next base: position 1,077 of record JADYXQ010000233.1, on the reverse strand, counting down.
GAACAACACTGCGCTGGGAAGGCCTTTGCCGTTAAGTGGTATCGTGGTCGGGTGCTCCTGCTCTTGCCTCTGCACATTCTTTCGCCAGAAGCCGGATATTCTCATTACGTCATGGCTCAAGATGTAAGCTCCAGTGTTTCGTCAATCGATGTACTTGATCTGCAGATGCAGTCAGTGCTCGCAAGCTCGACCAAATCTTTATTAAAAACAGGCCGCACTGTAGGACAAAGCTCGGGCGACTTGAGTGGTGACGTTATGGCTTTTGAACTAAGTTCGTCCAGTCGATTGACGCCCTTCATGCTCTGTGGCACCCTCCCGCCGGTGGGCACCAAGGTGTGGATTTTATCCAAAGCTGCAAATTCGCGGTCTGCGGCACCGGATCGGTATTCAGGCACCATTTCTTCCTCTATGAATTCAGGTTTAGTGATAAAGATGGACTCACCATTGTCCGCCTTATCATCCAGTGGATCTCCTGTCACTAATGCGAAAAATGAACTCGTAGGCATGATGGTCGGTAAGCAAGACGAAGCTCGTATGGTGATTATGGCTATTCCTTCCACTAGCTTGATCAAGAGAATTTATGCCGAAATCGGACAATAATGTCGCCCTCGTTAAGAAAACAGAAAAGAATGCGCTGGCAACTCTTTTGAGATTGTGTTGTTATTTCTCGCGATACAGTTTACTAGCAGTTCGTTGTCGCTGAGCAACTCGTAAGTCATTGGCGCGAATGTGTTTTTTGTCTTCAGCTGCAGGTTCTGGAGTGTCGGGCACGTCTTTTTATTCACTACCACATCAGTTGTTTTTCAGTGGAAGAAATAACATATTTAGGAAACCTACCTCGCATTTTTGTCGGTAGGCGGGGTCACCGATCACAATTTGATCGTTGGGGCCACTCATTCTAAATGTTCCGTGTAATTTGTCCTAGATTGTCAGGCCGCTCGACCAATTTGAGTTGACCTCCTCCGGCACGATCGAGTGGTGAACACCGTGCAACCGCGGGGTAACAATAAGTTTACTGAGCTGCTTTTCGAAAGTCTTTGGCAATCGAATGTTCGAGTGGTGAAATAAAATGCACAG
>JADYXQ010000232.1 GCA_021772135.1 Candidatus Obscuribacter sp. | reverse complement strand
GCGAATCGTAGATTCGGCCAAGCCAAGATTTGGCAAAGCCTCATCCGTGCTTGCGCTTTCGCAAAACCTGTCACTCTTGCGGAACTAAAGTGATAGGCAGAATACATAGGGTCAAATCGGACCATAAATTCGAAACACAAAAAGCCAGACCGTCCCGCGAAGCGTTTTAGGCAAGCAGGCGAAGGCACGCCTTTGCAGGAGAAAGCTAAAATGTCTAATCAAGAAATTTTATTGCGCAATCAGTATATCGCCGCCGGCGACCCACGCATTTCAGAACTGTGTGTAGAAAAGCTAGCCAGTTCAAATGATCCGTTGATCAGAAGACGCATCGCCGAAAATCCATCTCCACCAATTCAGATTCTGTTCAAGCTATTAAATGACGAACACAGCGATGAAAGACTGGGTGTCTCATTCAATCCCATTGGACAAAGACCGTTCTTAGATGAACTGGTGGCCGACAATGATGGCGACGTTCGTTACGGCCTGGCTGAAAATGCTGCTCTGCCCATGAACCTGATTCAAAAATTGGCTAACGACGAAAATCCATATGTTGCTCAAAGAGCCCGTAAAACAGTGAATCGGCTGAAAAGCATATCATGGGCAGCTTAAGAGCCGGACGTGCTCGAATTGTCAAAATTAGCGGTAGTAGACTTCTGGGCACCATGGTGCGGGCCGTGCAATCAAATGGCCCCGGTGATTGAAGCATTTGCCGAAGAGCAGCCTGATGTAGCGGTTTTCAAAGTCGATGTAGATCAAAATCCCACTCTTTCGAAAACCTACAAAATGCAGTCTATTCCCACAATTATTTTGTTTGAAAACGGCAAAGAAAAAGAACGTTTAATCGGCAGCGTAGGCAAACAAGCATTGCTGGATCTGGTCAAGATTAAGTAGAGCTGGAGAAATAAGAAAATGAGTAATGTCACTAACCGCCATCCGATTCCACCTGAAGTTAGAAGGGCTTGTCTGATGCTTGGCTTGAAAGCTGAAAATCTAACAGCCGAAGCTGTTATGCACACCTGGGAAAAGAAGCTTCTGGCGGACGATCAAGCAGAAGAAGTTGATGCCAATACGGCCTGGTTTATGAACGCTGCTAAAGACGCGCTTGTGATCTGGCTTGACGCTACCAGATAGATTTGATTTCCTGTATTATTGCTTCTCTTTTTGAGCAATCAATTTCAAGCTGGAGTATGACATGACATCGAAAGCGAAAATTCTCTGTTTTGCAGGCAGTGCCAGACGCGATTCACTGAACAAGAAGCTAGTGCAAATCGCCATGCAGGCAGCAAAACAAGCGGAAGCCGAAGTCACCTTCATTGATTTGAAAGATTTTGATCTGCCTATGTACAACGGAGATTTAGAAGCTGAGTCTGGCTTGCCTGAAGCAGCTGTAAAGCTAAAAGAGATTTTTCTCAATCACAACGGTCTGCTCATGGCCTGTCCTGAATATAACAGCTCAGTCACAGGCCTGTGGAAAAACGCCATTGACTGGGTGTCGCGCCCGCTTCCAGGCGAAGCACCACTTAAATGTTTTAGCGGCAAAGTTGCAGCAATCATGAGCGCTTCGCCAGGGCAACTAGGCGGACTGCGAGGACTCGTGCATGTGCGGGCCATTCTAGAAAATATTCAAGTGATGGTTATCACTGAACAGCTCTCACTACCAATGGCAGCTGCTGCTTTCAGCGAAGATGGCTTAAAGCTGGTGGACGAAAAGAAAGATGCATCCGCCCGCAAAATCGGCGAAAAATTAGCGCAAGTTTGCCACAAGTTGCAAGGCTAATCTGATCTAAGTGTGCCTTACAACTTAAAAAGTTCATCGCTCAAACCGGCATTCAGTTTGACGTTCTTCCAGGTACTGGAGCAGGGAGTCTTGTAGTCATAATCATCCCATCGCACTGGCAGCTTGGTTTTGGCGTCAACAAAAACTCGTTTCAAAACATTTTCTGGATCTGCGGCCCCATAGATTTCAAGCACATATGTGGGTTGACTAACTCCAGGGGCGGTCACTGGAGATTCGCTAACTCTGGCTAATTGACCTTGTTTTAAGCGGTCGCGTAAAACATTGCTCAGCGAAACAAAATCAGAATCTTCCATGCGATCGCCGTTGGCGGCATTGAGTTCTTTGTCGCCAGCGGCGATCGCATGGTGACAGTGACAAATTTGATCATGCCGCCGGCGTGAGCGCGCACTTTGCCGTCTTTACCAAGCACTGCCACAGAGCCATTTTTATAATCACCAATTTCTTCCAGCCGCATCAGTTTGGGCTTTTTGAAACAGAGATTGCCTTTCTCTGAAATTGTCTGGCCCTTTTTAAAAGTGATGGTTTCAAAAACCAGAGAATAATCGTTTAATCGCTCAGCCCACTACCATCTTTCATCGACTCAAGCATCGGGCCGTGACTTTTGAAATTTTCTACAGTATAAGTTTTGCCGACTGCCGCGGTGCATGGCACCATATACGATGATAATAAAATAGACACGCTTAAAAGCAGTGTGCGCAACGTACGAAAATTGCGAAAGATACGCATAAAAACCTCGGGTAACCGAGCTATTTTAGTACATTACGAATTAGCACCGGGGCCGTATTTCTTGAAAAACTCAGGAGTTGGCCGGTAGAATTTCAAGTTGCGGTAGCGACCGCCGTCTTCAGGCACTCGGAAATTATGATCGTTAGCCCCTCGCAACGAACCGTTGGCGCCGACATTGGTAACAATGAACGAATCACCTTTATTGACCCCGTGGGCCTTGGTGACGCGCTTATTCCAGTCTCTTACGCCGTAATCTCCGGGGCGCACTTCATCACGCGGCACTTCATGAAAGAGGCCACTCTGATGAACCATGCGGCCCTGTCGGGTGGCAATAGCCGGTGGCAGATGAAAATCGTACTCACTGAAGGTCAAGCGTGGACCTCTAGCGCAGTCACCAATGGTGCCCAGTTTATTTGCAATACGTACTGCGGTGTCGGCAATGTCCTGGCCAAATTTTTTCATAGCCTTAGCCAGCTTGCCGCCGTCGCCTTCGAAATCATTGCGGTCAGATTCAGCTTTGGGCTTCACTTCTCGTGCTTTGTCGCCAGGCAGCGGGTCGCCGTCGGTTTTACGACCTTCTCTTAGACGTTCACCTCGATTTCGCCTTGCCTCATCTCTTTCAGGACGGCCCTCAGCGCGTGTCCGGGTATTTTGGCCGCGTTCTTCGCCAGCGGCTTCGTGACCGGGAATTTGCAGTTTCATGCCGGGCTTAATTTCATTAGGGTAGCGGCCCAGACCAGGGTTTTCGCCTTTATTGGCTTGAATGATAGATTGCACTTTATGGGCAATTTGCGTTCCGGATGCACCTAGATCGCCGGCTTCGTGAAGAGCATGCTTGGCTATTTTCCACAGTGAATCTTGTGGTTTAACGATATGCTCGCTGCTGGCCGGTTTGGCATCGGCTGCCAGTCTTGGATTTTCACGGCCTGGCTTGAAACTATTTATTCCTGGTTGCCAGATATTAGGAATTTCAAGCATGCCTTCTTTCGGCAAGTTGAAATTGCCGCTCATGCGAGTGACCCCACCATCTAAACGATAGGGCTGCAAAGCCGTCATTGCTTGCAACTTCAGGTTGATTACGTCGGCTCTCAACCGACTCTAAGGCGTTGTGTCTGCTCAAATGTGTAATCCTGGTAATGCCGTTAAGCTTGATGAAATTAACAGCCCCGGCGTGAAAAATACGTGACACGGCTTTCGGGGCGCTGATAAACTCAAGCAATGTTGAAAACAGAAAAAAGTAAATTAGCTGTATTAGCTATAGATGAGGCCCGGCTAAAGCGTTTCGCCATCGACGCACCGGCTTTAAGCAGACTTTATGCTCGCATCGAAAAAGACATTGCCGCCAATATGTACCCTGGTGCGGCAGTAGCACTGGCCCGCCACGGTGAAATTGTTTGTGCCGAAACCTTCGGGCAGGCAAGGTTGGCTCAACTTGAAGATGGTGTGCCGGCTCAAGCAGCTGACAGTGACACTTTATGGTTGCTATATTCGCAAACCAAGCCGGTCACTTCTTGCGCCCTCTGGATTCTAACCGAGCGGGGCATGTTGAGCCTGCACACGCCGGTGGCATTCTATATACCTGAATTTGCCCGGCACGGCAAAGAAAATGTCACCGTGTACCATCTGCTCACCCATCAAAGCGGCTTTCCCAACGAATGTGTCTCGCCAGATGCCTGGAGCAATAAAGAGCTTTTGCATCAAACAATTTGTGATTTCAAACTCGATTATGAACCGGGCTCACAGGTATCGTATCACTCTTATGCTTCGCACTGGGTGCAGGCCTTATTGATAGAAACACTCACCGGCTGTGATTTTCGCGACTTCATCAAAGCTGAAATTTTAGATCCGCTGCAATTGCATAATTTTTTTGTCGGTGTACCTGATAGTGCGGTCGGTCGTCTGGCCGGTGCTTACGAATGGGCTGGCGGTGAGCACCAGCGCTCACTCGATTTTGACAAAGCCGAATTTTACGCTTCAGGCATGCCGGGAGCCGGTGGTTATGCTACAGCAGAAGACCTGGCACTCTTTTATCAAATGTTGCTTGCTAATGGCAGCTTTAGAGGTGTGCGATTGTTGTCACCAGATATGGTGCGCTACGCTACCAGAAATCATACCGGCGACAGGCCGGATCAGTTTTTCGGCAGCCCCATGCACCGCGGTCTGGGCGTTCATGTGCGGGGTAATACGCCGACTATTCGCGGTCTGGGTAGCACCGCTTCCCCTGCAACATTTGGCCACGGTGGTGTTGGTACTTCTTACACGTTTGCCGATCCGAACAGTGGCGTTTCGTTCAGCTACCTTACTAATTCACGCCTGAGCGATCCGGCACATAGCAAGCGCTTAGATGAAATTATGACCATGGCTCACGCTGCAGTTAATGATTGCTAAATCTATTAATAAGTACGCACAATCGTTTGTGCCACTGTAGAAGGAACCAGATTAGTATCAACCGCTCTCAAGCGCGGCACTGAAGACCAGGGCCCGATGCCCGTATTCATCATTTTTAACTCGTCGCCGGTGAGATCGGCCAAAGTGAGACTGCCGATGCCGGAGCCGTAGGTGGTTACAGTAGTGGTGGCAGATTCATTTGCTAGTAGACTATTTTCAACCAGACTAGTAGAAAAGCCAGTTTGCGTCGCCAAATCAGCCGCAGGAAGTGTGGTAGTAGTAGTAGTAGTAGTAGTAGTAGAGGTAGTAGTAGCAGTTGAAGCCAGGCCTTCGAAGGTCTCAAACGGGGTCAAGCTGCGCATCAGCGGTTGACTGGGTTTAGCAAGTGCTATGCCCACAGGGGCTTTATGGCCGCCATAATAGGCACGCATATAATCATGCCAAATATGTGCCATAACAGTGCCACCAGTCACATGAGTGCCGTGCACAGCACGCACCTTATCGTTACCGCCCCAGACTGAGGTCACCGTATCTGGTGTGAAACCAGTAAACCAGATGTCGGTAGCTTTGTCGGCGGTACCAGTCTTTCCGGCAACGGCAATACCGGCCAACCTGGCTTGCGTACCTGTTCCGGACGCCACCACATCTTGCATCAAATCGACTAACTGAGCAGAAGCTTCTTGTGGCAAATTGGCACTGGCCGTAGGGTAATATGTGCGCTTGATTTTGCCGTCGGTAGATTTATAATAGCGTAGCATTTGTGGTGGCATGTAGACGCCGCCTCTTGCCAGAGTGGCATAAGCGCTGGCCATATCTAAGGGAGAAACGGCACAAGTACCAAGAGCTGCCGATGGATAGGTATCCATTTTCGACTTGATGCCCGCTGCCCGAGCCACATCAACAACACTGTTCATGCCTACTTCTTGGGCCACTCGGATGCAGCATATGTTGCGCGAAGTAGCTAAAGCGCTGCGAACCGGCAGCCAGCCTTTGAATTGTCCGTCAAAATTCCTCGGTTCATATTTAGCGGTACCAGGAGAACTAATCGTCAGTGGCGCGTCGTTAACTACAGTATCAGTTTGTAAGATGCCATCTTTTAGAGCTGCCAGATAAACAAAGGGCTTAAAGGAAGAACCGGCAGTGTGCGGGAATATGGCACGGTTCCAGGCATTTTTGTTATCGCCTACTCCTCCGACCATAGCCAGGACCGCGCCATCTTTTAATGACATGCTTACCAGCGCGCCTTGATCAATGCCGAATGGTGCATTCTTAATACCGCGATTGAGAATTTTTACTGCGGCCTTCTGAGCGCCTACATCTAGATTGGTGTAGACACGCCAGTTACGTTTATTTAAATCGGCGCCCAGATCGCTCTTGAGAATTTCCATCACGTAGCCGACATAATAAGGGTACGGCATCGAAGGTGGGCCCGGCTTGAAAGCCAATTTATTGGTGAGGGCGGCCTGAGAATCAACGCTTGAAATCAGGTTGTAGTCTTTCATTTTGTTGATGATCTGCTTCTGTCGTTCAAGGGCCTCTTTGCGGTGCTGAGGAGTGCCAAGGAAGGAAGGTGATCGAATCACACCAGCCAGAAATGCAGATTGAGCAATCGACAGCTTGTCGGCGTTTGAATTGAAATAGTACTGCGAGGCACGTTCAATGCCGTATACACCACCCCCGAAATAAACTTCGTTGAGGTAAGTCTCAAGAATTTTTCCTTTTGAATAACGACTATCAATTTGCCAGGACAGCAGAATTTCTCTCATTTTACGATTGAGCGACTTGTCGTTTTTATCAAGATAGAGATTGCGAGCTAACTGTTGCGTAATAGTAGAAGCACCCTGCACAATGTGACCGGCTCTGTGATTGGCCCACATAGCGCGCGCTATACCAACCGGGTCTACACCTTTGTGGCTATAAAAATTATGATCTTCGGCCGCGATCACAGCTTTTTGAATGTTGGGCGAGATCTTTGTCAGTGGCACCGGATGGCAGTCACGTGTGGTGTTGATGCTGCAAACGTAACGGTCTTTGCCATCATAAATAGTCACCCCGCGACTGACATCGCTTAAGGTGGGCAATTTTACTGACTCCACACCCAGGCTAATTTCGTACTGCCTGAATGCTGCAACCCCGGTTACCAGAAGAATAAGGGCAATCACACCTAGAATTTGCCGCGTTTTAACCGTTTTGAAAAGAGCCGCCAATCGCAGGCGCACCAGCAAGGGAATGTCTTCAATTCTGACTGACCTTTTCCCCATGGCCTGCATCCTTTTTGTTTACAGCCCCAGAGACTAAATACAGTGGGGTAAGTTCCAATATTCGCCCAGATAAATGCGCTATAGTCACAGGCATGAAACCGCTGCGAAAAAAGAAAAAAATCAAACCGACGCCGAAAAGCAAAGTCGTCAAAGTTAAAGCCCCTGAAGTTCCTGTACACATCATTGCCCACAGCAAAGCCACTATGGGCCGTCAGGAGGAACAGGCGGCAGCCAAAGTGATTCACGGCGGCTTTGTCGGCAGCGGCTCTGAAGTGGCTAAATTCGAATATGACTTCTGTCGTTTTCTTGGTCTGGCAGAAGGGCATGCTCTGGCTCTCTCAAGCGGTACAGCGGCCCGCTATCTGGCCCTGGCTGTACTGGGCGCCGAGGGCAAATCAGTGGCTATTCCCGCCTACTCAAGCGGTTTGCGCAAGGCGCTCGCTCTGGCTAAAGCCGTCCCTGTTGTGGTAGACGTCAAAGCCGGCACTGCCAATATCGATCTCGATGCCGCCGCGGCGACCAGAGCCGATATTGTCGTTATCGCCCACATGTTTGGCATGCCCACAGTTTTGAAACCCATGGCCGGCAAAAAAATCATTGAAGATTGTACGCAAGTACTGGGTGCAAAAATCAAAGGTGTACCAGCCGGGCTGGCAGCAGATATAGCCGTCTATTCATTTGCTGGCGGAGAAATTATCACTTGCGGCGGACAGGGCGGCATGCTGGTTTCAAAAGATCTGGAGCTGGTCACCAGGGCAAGGGCTTACCGCGACCATGACAACAATGGTGCCAGTTTCAATTTCCGTCTGACAGACATTCAAGCGGCAATTGGCCGCGTGCAGTTGGAGAAATTGCCTAAACTAGTGGCCAGACGTGAAGATATTTTTGACGCTTATAAAGAATCTGGCTTTGCCATCTTAGAGGCGCATGACGAGAGTGTTTCACCTGTACGCCAGGCCGCTATATTGCAAACCGAGCGCGCACAAGAAGTAATTTCGTACCTCAAAGAAGCTTGCGTAGAGTGCATTGTGCCAGTGGATTTGGTGAGCGCAAGCGAAGCAAGCACTTGCCCTCAGGCGGCCCATCTGGCTCTAAACACAGTCTCTCTACCGATTCACCCGCACCTCAGCAACGACGAGGTGCGCGAAATCATGGACCAGTTGCACGACGCTCTAGCGCCCGCAGAGCCTTAAGCACGATTAATTTACAACTAGGAACCCTGCCGCCATTCTTTTGTCATAAGTAGGCGACAACAAACAATAGCGCATCTCTGCCGGTCAGCTAATGCTGACGTACTTAGACTGTCGACGTTTGAAGGAACAGTAATGACTTATAATACAAACAGATGCAGCGATTGCGGCACTTTGACGCGACTTGCCTCTGCATTATTCTCACTGATGATCGCTTTCATCGCGTTGATCAAACCGTTACCCGTGGCCGCTTGCAACGTCGGTAACGACATTGAAAAACTTTTTGGTGGTGTCGCCTCCTGGTATGGCGGTAGTTTTCACGGTCGACGAACAGCCTCAGGCAGCATGTACGACATGAACAAACTGACCTGTGCCCATAAAACATTGCCCTTCGGCACGAAGCTTCTGGTTTTCAATCCGCAAAACGGCAAAAAAGTAGAAGTGGTAGTAACAGACCGCGGCCCTTATGTCGGTAAGAGGGTAATTGACCTGTCTAAAGCCGCCGCTGACCGCTTGTGCATATCAGGCATAAGCAATGTAGTCTGCTACGCCGGCAAGAGAGTCTTAAGTGAAATCGCTCAGACCGTGCGCATCAAAAACCAGGCGGCACCACGTGGGGTGGCACACAAAACTGCTGATCAAATTGCTGCGACTAAAGTTGCCGCCAGTAAACTGGCACTAAGAATCAAACCGGCAGATGAAATTCATGACCCGGTAGAAATAGCCGAAGTCGAGTCAGAGCCACAATTACAGCCACAGGCCACAGTCGCTGCAGTGCCGAGCCATCAATTCGCGCAGACCATCACAATTTCAGAAGTACTACCTGATGCCTTTGCCACCACTAAAGAAGAACATGAAAACCAGGAAAATACTAGAGTGAGCACAACAGTATCGATACCGAACGGCTACGTGCCTATTTAGCAGCGGCCGGAATTTCAGGAAAGTTGGAAAGCAGCATCCAGTAAGTACGGCCGGGTACACCGCCGGCACCTGCTACTACAGGGCCTTCAATAACCCGACCCTGCATTACGGCAATGCCGCTAGTGCCGTCTATTGGAATACTCTTTGCCTGGCCGCGCAAAATTTGCGTTTGCGGCTGCAACAATATCATCTGCCCTTGCTGCACAAGACTGGCAGCAGCAGCAGGGCTCTGTTGCTTCATCAAGTCAATCAGCGCGCCGGGATCAAGAGCTGCCGGTGTAGCCACCACTTCAGGCAGCGGCGGGCCGACAAAACCACTCAAGACAAAACCAAATTTTTGTCCGGCCCCTTTGCTCACTCTAAAAGTTTTAACCTCACCATTTCTCAATACAGCGATCTCCGCCGAATTTCCGGAAGCCTTAAACTGCTTCACCGCCCGGGGATAATCAATCACAGGGTCGTTATTTACGGCCAACAGTCTGTCATAGGGCTGCACATCTTTAATGCCGTCAGGCGTTTCGTCGTATAAATAACCAACAAAGAATACCGGCGTGTGCACTGCAGACGGTGCTTGAAATTCAATTGCGGCTACTTGCCAGGAAAACAGTCCGGAACGTTTTAATACGAAAGTCACACCCTGACCGGAAAATTTTTGACCGTGATAAGAGACAAACTGATCGAGAGTATCGTAATTATTCGAATCAACAGCATTGGGTTCAACTTCTGGTGTTACACCAATTGTTTGCATGCCGCCTGTTGCGTTTACATTTGCTTTGGCACCGGCCATATTTTCGTGCCCAGAAACCAGATTGCTGCAATGAAATAAATTAGCGATGCCGCTGGGGCTCATAGCCATATCAATGATGGCGGGATCTTCCAGTGAGGCCAGGCTACGTTTCACTGAAGGCCCGTCCATGAGCTTGGCCAGTTTTGCCGTATCACCGTCTTCGGCTGCTTTTCTTACCGAATCTACCGCCAGATAAGGTGAGGCAAACCAGTAGGCCAGCACGAAATTAATCAGCAGAAAAACGCCAATTAAAATCAAGGTGAAGGGCGACTGCTTAGGCTTAGCTGAAGGCGAAATTGGTGAGTTTTGCATTGGCGCGTTTTGCATTAGAGGCTTCGTGTTTGCCCATACTTTACCAGCTCAGAGGCCATACATAAATAAGTTCACGTCATTTTCACCCATCGCACCTTAATCTGCAAACATCAAATTGACCGCCACGAAATTACTATCAGCTATACGAACGGCTTACTAAATCAATGTCAAATCTCGAAAACGACAGCTCCGCCACAGCCACAGACAATACTGTTGAATCTCGCGGTGATAGCGGCACCCACGCCGTAAACGAAGTCTATGGCAACGCCGGCGACAAATCGACGCTGGACAGCTTTCGTCAGACAAACAATAGCAACGGTGCCGATTCACTGCCCCCCATGGAACTGACTGCCGGTGACGGCAAAGCCGACTCTTCTTCATCGGCCACCAACAAGTCACAGCTCGAACAGGGAGTAGTGCAGCTAGACACAAGTGATCCTGGGCGCCGCGATAACAGCGATTGCACAGGTTTTCTAGTCAACAAAGAGGGCACCAGCGACTTGCCTAAAGACGATACCAGGCTGATTGGCACAGCGGCCCATTGCATCACCGATCGGCAGGGCGACCAGTATAAACTGGACAAAAACCTCTTTGGCAAGAACGGCACTGACAGCTTGAGCAAAGAAGACCTGAGCAAGCGCGGCGACGCCATAGTCAAAAAACAAGACCCCACTAAACCGGGCCTGATTTACGCATCTGAGCAAGACAAAGCAAAACACGAACTTGATCATCTCAAACAAAATTATGACGGCATCAAGTCTGTCAGCAAAGAAAAAGATCCATCAGCCAAAGGTATCACAAGCGAGGGCCTGAAAGAATTTCGCCAGCGCCAGACAACCACCACGGTGGACACCGCAGCGGGCAAATTTAAAGCCGAACCTGTGGCTATCGACAAAGACAATGATGTGGCCGTAATAAAAATCAAAGGCCTCTCGCCGGAGCAACAACAAAAACTAGGCCCTAATCAAAAGTTCGGCACTGAACCTTTGCAAATGAACGATAAGACCTATTCAATCGGTCAGGGCAAAATCAAAGAAGGTCACATTGACGGCCTCGATAGATTCGAGCACCTGGGCGACAAAAACGATTCAATCATAATTGACCGAGGCCTTGATCACGGTATGTCAGGAGGCCCCACGCGCGATGAAAAGGGTGATGTAGTCGGCGTCAATCATGCCGGAAGTGCGAAATGGGGAGCGGTGACACCAATTACAGATTTGAAAAAAGTGCTCAACCGACCAGAGGTGCGTCGCTAAACTTTATTTAGCGTGAGCTATGGGCAGTTCTTTCCAACTGGTTGTGTATTCCGGACTTTTAAAATTGCTTTTAATTTGCCATCTGTGATTCTGCCCTTCAGCAGCCAGATAAAGAGTGCCGCGGCCCATAGTAGAATTGGTGGCATCCATCAATTTCATGATTTTCTCTGAACGACTGACTGAAGCTTCAGATTGAAACAATGACAGCTGACGCTCGTTAATAGAGCTCAAGTCGAGCAAACAAACACCCGCTTTTTGATAAGCGTATCCTTTTTTATAAATTTGTCGCAAGGCGGAAATAGCTGCCTTAACCAGCTGAATGGAATCATCAGTAGGATTTTTCAAAGTGACTGTGGCGGTTTGCGAATACAAATCTTCGGGAGCGGCATAGCGGTTAGTTTTAATAAAGACTTGAAGCGCACCGGCCAGCGATTCGTCTGCTCTTAGCTTGAGGGCTGCAGTGGCCATATATGTTGCAACTGCCTGTTCGAGATCGCCCAATTCGTATACATAGGTGCCAAAAGACCGCGATGACAAAATTTGTTTACGCACCGGTGCAATTTCAGTCATGGCCAGGCAAGATTGACCCCGCAGCTCACGAATGGTGCGCTCAACCACCACGCTAAAAAGCTCTTTCATTTTATCCAGATCACTATCGTGAAACTCTTTCACCGTGTGCACACCGATAGCTTCTAAACGCTCAACAAGTTTGCGACCGATGCCCCAGACATCGCCCACTGGTGCCGCAGCAAAAAGTTCTAAGCGCTGCCTATCAGTCAAGGCGGAAATATCGAAGACGCCACCACATTCAGTGCTCTTTTTCGCTGTGCCATTGGCCAGCTTGGCCAGAGTTTTAGTAGAAGCAATACCGACACAGACAGGCACTCCGGCCTGTTGTTTTATTGTTTGACGAATGAGCCGACCATGAGCGAGACCGTCAGCGATGCCGCTAAAATCTAAGAAACATTCATCGATAGAATAAATTTCTTGAGACGGGCTGAAGTTTCGCAGTATGCTCATGATGCGCTCAGAAATATCTCCGTAGAGCGCATAATTTGAAGACAGCGTGACGATGCCGTGTTGCTTTATCAGATCGGTAATTTTAAACAGCGGTACGCCCATCTTAACGCCCGCTTCTTTTGCTTCACTAGAACGAGATACTACACAGCCATCGTTATTAGAAAGCACTACCACAGGCCGGCCTTCCAGCTTCGGATTAAAGAGCCGCTCGCAAGAGACATAGAAATTGTTGCAGTCAATCAAGGCAAATCGCTCGGCCTCAGCCATGATTCCTCCTATAGCTCGTGAATGACATTGGTGACAGTGCCCCAGATTTCAAAACTGCTGGCCTCGGCAATTTTTATATCGGTAAAATCAGAGTTTTCGGCTACCAGGCTAATCTCGCTACCTTGCAGCGACAGTCGCCTTACCAGAAGTTCGCCGTCTAGAACAGCAACCACCACTTTTTTGTGTTGGGCTTGCAGAGCACGGTCAACAATAATCAGATCACCGCTGTGAATTCCGGCACCTACCATTGAGTCTCCTTCCACCCGTAAGAAAAATGTCGCCTCGCGATGCTTAATCAGTAAATTATTGAGGTCGAGCTTTAATTCCAGATAGTCATCTGCCGGCGAGGGAAAACCAGCAGAACGCCTATTATCTGCCAATGCCTCAGGGTAGCCCGGTTCTCTCTCCGACAATATAGAATCTCCCGGCCCATACCTATATATGGTAGCACGTACAGGCAGCGAGATTGACCGTTGCCGCTCAAATGGCCTAATCTAAACGACAAACCGCCGCTCAGGAGTCGTCAGTTGCCAGATTCTATTGTTGCCAGACAAACGGGCAAACGCTACAGATTTTTACCTGCTTTATTGCTGACTATTTTTAGCGTCGCATCGCTACCACTGGTGGTTGGGGCCGAAGAAGCTAAAACACCTGCCGGAAAATGGCAGGATGAAGAATCGCAGGCCGAATCTTTATTTATAGAGGGAAGTTTTAGCGAGGCCGAAAAACACTGGGCCGAAGCCAGTGCTCAAGCTCTACAAAACAAAGACGAACTACATCTGGCTGAGACTCTCAATCAGAAGACCCATCTCTATATAAAGCAGAAACGTTACTCTGAAGCTCATGATGATCTGGTCAAAGCTCTGACCATTCGAGAAAAATTACTTGGAGCCGATAGCGATAAAGTTTTTGAGACCCGTGGCAATCTGGCCTTAATAGCGCACAAACTCGGCAATGACTCAGAAGCCGAACGCCTTTACAAACAAACCATTGAAAGCAAACGCAAAGCGCAGAATTCCACTTCATTAGCTACAACATTGACCAATCTCGCCAATCTCTACACAGAGATGAAGCGCATTGAAGAAGCGAAGGTTCTTTATCTGGAAGCTCTGGCGCTTGATCAAAAAACTTTTGGCAAAGACTACAAAGAAACAGCACAAGATCTCTTCAATCTTGGTGCCATGTTTTATCAACATAATTACAACAAAGAAGCTGTAGATTATTTCAAACAAGCACTGGCTGTCTTTACTTTGCTCAATGATGTTCCCGGCCAAATCAAGGCATATCACTATCTTGGACTCTGCCACGCTGAAGAAAATACTCACGGTGATGCCATTGAAGCCTACCGAAAAGCGCTGGCATTGCACACTAAACTTAAGGGCGAAAATCATCCCGATACTTTTGTGCATCAGTTAAATCTGGCCCGTAGCCTTGATCAAACAGGCAAAGATGTGGAGGCAGAAAAACTCTATCAGTGTACACTGGCCGCAGCCAATGAAAATCATCGCAACGCCAAAATCAAAACAGTCGAATGTACCCTTGAATATGCTCATTTTCTCAGGCGCCATGCCAGACAATCAGAAGCAGAACAACTGCTGAAAAATCTTTTGCCAACCTATGAAACGCTCTCGGCAGCTGATAGAAAGCAACTCTATGAATTGCCGCGCATTTATTCAGACGTGCTCAAAGAGCTGAAAAAAGATAGCGAAAGCGATGCCATGGCACGCAGACATTTGCATGTTTTTGGCACCACAGCTAAAAACAAGACCCACCAGTGAGGCTGAAATAATGCAACTCACTGCTGAAATTAAAGACGACAATTACACAGAGCTGCCCCGGCAGCAGGAAACGATGTATGCCAAATCAACAGACACGCTTTTGCGTGCTGACGCCAGTACCGGCAAACACTATTTCGATCTCAATGCCGCCGCTAAATCATATTCAGGACCATGGCTTTTTGGCCGTGAGCACATTCAAGTCTCAGTCAATGGCATGAAAGCCCAGTGGATGCAATGGTGCCCGGTACCCGCAGATATTCGCGACGGTATTCAGATGCGCGGCAACGTCATTTATCAAAATCAAAACGGCACCTATCGTACTTCAGGTGATTTATACGAAGGCGTGATTGAATCACATGGCGACGAAAAATATTTTGTCGGCCGCACTCAACACACATTTTTTGCTAACAACCTTCCTAACGGCCAGCTTAAAGTGGTAGCCAAAATCAAAATAGAATTAAACGAAAGGCTGCCTTACAACCCTATGCTGCCTCATTCCGCCTCTCCTCCACAACGAGACGTAGTCGCTTCTAATAGTCAGCAAGCCGTCAGTTATGGCAACAGCAGCGGCAGTGTGATAGACCAGCCACAAGGACAGAATGTCAGCGCCAATTATGGTTCACAAAATAATTATCAGGAGCCGCAATATGGCCAGGCCGGAGCCGCGCCCAGCGGTGATAGCGAATTTTAATCGAGGAAATAAAATGAAAAAAGGTTTGATTCTGATCGCACTAATAGCAGTGGTGCCATGTTTAGCCCCAGCAGCGCTGGCCGAAGGTTACGTCACGGGCGGAGTGAAGAAGGGTGTGAGAGTCACTACCGGCGGAGTGAAAAAAGGCGCCAATACCACCGTCGGTGGGGTGAAAAAAGGCGCTAAGGTCACTGTTGGCGGTACCAAAAAAGGCCTGAAAGAAACCAAGAAATTTTTTAAGAAAGTTTTCTAAGACCGCACTTGGACATCGTAGACAGAGCTTGTTTGTACTCCCTGGAATTGGGGAATGCAGCATTCGCTGATAGCCGAACCAACAGGTTCTGGCCGGAATTGCTTTATCTCTGAGTATTTGCTTTTGAGAAGTTCCAGACGCGCTTCCATAAAATTCAAAATTGCATCTTCGCTTAGATTTGTCTCTTCACTCAAATTTGCTTGCTCTTTCATCACTTTGCTCACCTTTGGCTAAATCAGTTCAGAATCAAACGATATCATTTGTTCTTAGACATCAAACGGACAGACAAGTGAGACTGCCAGAAACAAAAAGTCTGATCACCAGAAGGCAATCAGACGCTTTTGCTTGTCCCCACTGACAAACTTTTTAATGGAGTGGTTGTGATGCTGCAGCAAGAGCATCTTCTATTTGTTGATTCTGCACCATTTGCCAGTTAGCGATGTCGCCTGGATACAAGTAACCATCGTCGCTAGTGCGAATTTCGTCATACTTCTCTAAAAGTATGGAAAGGGACCTGATTTCAGCCTCGCTCATAGCCCTGGGCCATCTCATTTCCAATCAATTGCACATTAGCCTTTTGAGCGTCGGCTGTTTCGCGCGTCAATGGTGCATTTACCAGGCTATCTACTATCTGGTCAACCGGCACATCAGCCGCGTCCTCCGGTATTACTTCCGGTGTAACTGGCGTAATTTCAGGTGTAATTTCAGGTGTTACTTCTTCGCCGCCGTTGCGGCTTGGTTGAAAATCAGCAGCAGCACTGGGATCAACTTCAGGAGTTGGGGCAAAGTCGGTTTGCTCGCCGTCTTTGACGATAGGTGGAACATTGACAACATCACCCACCTGCAATTGGCCAAGACTGCGCTCATTATGGTGTTCGAGTTCAATAATATAATTGGCAATTTGATTATCGGAAGGCTCATCCACTCCCCGGGTCGATAGCAAATCGCGGGCTACTTTCCAGGCAGAATCGCCACCAGATACGGTGTAGTTACCCGAGCCGTCTTGAGCCAGATTTGCCACTCGACCATTAGCGCCAATTTGTGTTTCGGCTAGTTCACTACTAAGAGCATGCACGGCTGTAGGATCTTCGGTGTTTACTAAAACTGAGGTATTAAGGTTGGTATCGCGCGCTATTAAGTCCTTGCCGTTAATGCCGACAATTTCAAAGTTATTAAGCAAACCGGCTTCGTGCAACGAATCAGTAGCCTTTTTCATGTCTTCGTTGAATAGCCCAAGACGGTGTGCGTGAGCATCCATCAAATCTTGAGTCACTTCCGACAGAGAATAGGTCTGGGTCTTGTCCTGCACTTTGGCGGCGATGCTATCACCAGTGGGTTCAAAATCAGTGGCCATGAGTAAACTCCTTAATCAGATGGTCGATGTCAAGACAATAACGCCTACATGTGGACATCAAATGGACATCAAACTTGTCCTTTGCCCTATTGCGCATACCGCGCTTCTGCTTTGATGATTTCATCAATGTGCTCAAATTCGAAAGTGGTCACGGCTTCAGGTGCCAAAGGTGAGCCAGTGCCCCGACGTCTTTCAGAATTGAGATCGAGCAAGTGACTGAACTTATTCGAGATTTGCTGTTGTTCTAGACTAGCGGCGCTTTCAAGACCTGACCTGGTAGTGATATGGTCCACAGCTCCATCCATTGAATCTAACTGGGTAAAATTCTCCTGGAGGAAATTGACACCATGCTTCATATCGGCGGGAAGTATATAGTTTGAAGCCTGGGAAAGCTCGAAATCAGTCAAGCGATCCTCGCTAAAAGGTGACTGCATTATGTTAGTGTCATCGTGAAATTCATCGAAGGCCAGCGTAGCATCGCCAAAGTTTTTCGCACTTAATGTCGACTCCAGGCCCATCTTCGCCGTGATGTCGAGATCGCTCATAAAGGCCGGATTACCTTGAGCGTCTCGCATAACCCCGCCCGCATCTCTGGTACCGACAATGGTGATATCGGGCAAAGCTGAGGTGCTGGCATCAGTGTTGGTAAGAGAATTGAAATTACTAAAAAAGTTTGGTGAAGATACTAGATCACTGAAGTTCGAAGGAGCGGCAATCAGTTGGGTTTTATCCAACGATTCATAGACGTCTTTATTTTCCATGGCATTAATCTCGTTTGTTGTAGTGGGTCAACAAACACAAGATAATCGGTCCAGTTAGACACCAGCTGGACATGAAGAGCAAATTTCAAAAAGCCTATCAGTCGGCTGAAGATGAAGATGAAGGTACATAGTTAGCATCGGGCTTGGTCACTTTGTAGCCCAGGTTTTTGACATTGACAATATAGCCTGGCTCAAGCTCTGTATCGAGCTTTTGACGCAGGCGACTAACGCATTTGCGCACCGCTTGCTCGGTAGAGTCCGACTCTGAACTCCATAACTTATTGAGGAGATCTTCGGCTGTGAAAAATTGATTTTCATTGCGCATGAAAAAATCGAGTAAGGCCAGTTCTTTAGCGTGCAACACTATTTCATTCTCGCCCACTTTGGCCAGGCCGCATTTGCGATCAAGGGTCAAATTACCCACTTGCAAAATATCAAATATTTTGGCTACTCGTGGTCTTCTTAAAATGGCACCGACACGCGCCAGTAATTCATCTAATGAAAACGGCTTGGTTAGATAATCATCCGCGCCGGTGTCCAGGCCGGCTACGCGATCTTGCACAGCGTCGCGGGCAGTGACAAAAAGAATAGGAACAATACCACCGCGTCGCCTGTAATCAGCGCACAGTTCAAGGCCGCTCTCGGCTTTGATGTTCCAGTCGAGCACCACCAGGTCATAGTCATAAATGAACAGTCGCTGCAAGCCTTCGGTGGCCGTATCAACCCACTCCACCGTATAATTTGCAAATTCAAGGCAGTCGGTAATTGCTTCCGCTGTGTCGGCTTCATCTTCAATTAAAAGAATTTTGGCCATTTTTCTCTCTTAATTAAACCGCTACGGAACCTCAATTTATCACAAAAAGCCTTCATCCGTTGCCTTGCACCCACTGCCCTGTATAATCTGCAAATCACTTACGAGCACTAAATTAGAGAATTGCGCAGCCTGAATCTATCTCACAAAGCCTTCCTTCTAGTTCTCGTTCCTTTAATTTTTGAGGTTCTCTTTCTAATCGCCTCCAACATGAGTATGGCCGAACTTGACAAGGCCTATCAGTTGGAAGATCAAACCAGAGGGGTTTTGCAGTTCGTCAATCTGCAAACCAAAATGTTTCCTGATGCCGCCACCGCTCTTGGACTGGCGGTAGCTAATCGCGACCTGAGCCAGCTGGAAAACTTGCACAAAACCATGGCCAAATTAAAACAAGATAGACGTGTCTGGATGTCTCGTGGATACCTTGACGACGCCTCGCTCAAACCGTTTAACGAAAAGGTCGAAGCAGTAATCACGGGTATCGAAAGTGCTGAAGAAGGCGCTCGTAAAGGCGATCAAATTAGCTTCATTCAAGGCCTCGCAAGGCTGCAATCAAAAGTGGTCAAATGCAACGAAGAAGGCGATCGAGTAATCGCTATTCAGGACCAAAAAGCGCAAGAGCAAAGGGCTGAGCAAGGACGAATCAGGCTGGTACTACAGCGCTTATCTACCGGTGCGGTGATTGTTAGTATTCTCATATCTATATTGATGGTGATCATATTTAATCGCGGTATTGCCAATCGACTCAAACTAATAAGCAAGAATGCCATGGATCTGGCGGCCGACAAACCGATTGCACCCGCTCTCAAAGGTACTGACGAAATCGCGCAACTGGACGGCATCTTTCATGAGATGGCCGGCCGGCTGACCGATTTGCGTCGCCGTGAAAAAGCAGTAACCGACAACGCTTCCGAAATATCTGTTCCATCGATACATATTTCGGCTTCAGCTCGGTCAACAAAGCCGTTACCAGACTGCTGGGATACACAGCGGAAGACCTTTTAGATAAACCGCTGGCCTCAATTTGCGTAGAAAGCGCGCAGCACATTCGCGCAATTTTCAAAGACATTGCCGAAAGAGAAAACAGCAAACCTTTTCAGTTGACACTTAAAACAGCCAGCGGCGAACTGCGAGAGATCATGTGGTCCGCTGTCTTCGATAAAGAAGAAAGGTCATATTTTTGCGTGGCCCATGATGTTACTGAGTTAAACAAAACCAATCACATGAAACGTGAGCTGACGGCCATGGCCACTCACGATCTGAGAGCACCACTGGCGTCGTTGCAGTTAACGCTCGATCTATTTTCTAAGAACAGTTATGGCGTTTTAAACGAACGGGGTGTGCACCGAGCCGCTCAAAGTAAAGCCACCATTGAACGGCTGGTCAAATTAATCAGCTCATTTTTAGAAATCGACAAAATGGAATCGGGAGTGGTTGAACTCAATATTGCCGAAGTACGATTGCCTGTATTGCTTCGCAACGCCAGTTCACTTTTGCAAAGTAAGGCTGAAGAAAAGGCGCTGTCTTTCAAAATGGAAAATTGCGATGTTACTCTAAAGTGTGATGCTCAGCGTCTCACAGACGTCTTTCAAAACTTGCTCGACAATGCCATCAAGTATTCACCGCAGAATGGCACTGTCAAAGTTGTGGCTGAGAATAAAAAAGATGCGGTGCTGATTAAAATTATGGATCAGGGCCCTGGTATACCAGCGGAAAAACAAGAAATTATTTTCGAGAAATTTAAGCAGGGCAATGTCGGCGTCATTACTGAGAAAATCGGAACAGGTCTGGGACTGGCAATCTGTAAGGCCGTCGTCATTGCTCACAAGGGTCAAATCGGCATAGGCAATGAACCAGGCTGGGGTGCAGTTGTCTGGCTCACTTTGCCTCTGGCCTAGCTTTGACGTGGTTGTCGTCTATGTTTGTTACGATCTGAACGATCATCGTCAGGTCTGTCGAGTTTGCCCGGCTCGGGTAGTGCTTTTTTATTGCATAAATCCTGATCAAAAACCATATCTACTTTTGGTAATGAATCGGCAGTGGTTTTTTTCTGCATTCTGAACCAGCTATCTTGCTGTTCGGCATAAGGCATGTTGATGAACTGGGCCTGTGCTCCTCCTTCTCTCGGTTGAAATTCCGAGGCTCTGCTGAAAGTGCTGTCTCTTGATTGAAAGCTACTGAAATTCGACATTGTTCTGCGCTCCGCCTATGGGGTCAAGTAAAATCAGGATTAAGGATTAAGGATTGAAAAAAAGACACAGTTATTTGAATCTTGGTTCGCCATTAATGTGAACACTGAGATCTACTTTTACATCATTACTGCGATCACGGGGCTCTCGTCTTGAACCACCACGCTGGCCGTGTTCATCTTGATGTTGCTTCTCCAACACCGTGCCGGCACCAGCTCCCACACCGGTTTTACCAGTCTCGATCAGAACTTTTCCATCTTTGTCTTTGTTTTTCTCTTGAATTTTTTCGATGTTATCGATATTTTTGCCGTCTTTGTCCTTTTCTTTGGTTTCTTTGCTTTTGCCGTCTTCCTTGATTTTTTCATCTTTTTCGATTTTGAAATCTGGCAAGCAAAGGTCAGCTAATTTAGAAGCACTGCCGGTTTTAACGACTTCAGACCATTTTTTCATATCATCATTGGTACTCAGCACTTTTGCGTCTACCGGTTTACCAAGGCCTTGGTCCGAGATTTTTGCAGATTCAATGGTCATGAATGGATTTGGGTTTGGCATGGGGAATTTCCTCAAAGAAGTTTTGGTAAGTCGGTCTGTGGACCTGATGCAAGCATTATGCAGGCCCAAGTAGACATGAAATGGACAAACCAATAGCTAGTGCAGAGGAGCAAAAAGCTCTTTATTCTCGCCGCTCACCTGATGCGGAAGAGCCAGCTGTGTAGAGGGAAAAGCACGCTTAAAGCGGCTTATTTCTTGCAGCGAATATTTCGAGGTTGGTAAAATCAGCGATTGCAAATGGGAGCCCTTCAGACCCAGGAGTAGTTCATTGACTGAAAATTTTGTTCCTTCAAGGCCGAGAATGGCCAGGCGCGGCATGGCCGCCACACTCGCCAGACCGCGGGTGCTGATTCGCGCTCGAGACAAAGTAAGCGACGATAAACGCTTCAATTTGGCGACGTGAACAAGAGCCTCGTCAGTGGCATGGCAACTGCCAATACCAAGAGTTTCTAGAGTTTGATAACGCGATATGTAAGTGTAAGCACTGGGCGCTAGAATACTCCCACTCAATTCCAGCCTGCGAATTTTCGGCAGCGGCATATCCTTAAAGCATTCGCCGTTCAAGCGACACATTGAGCACGTCAAAATGGCAAGATTAACTAGAGCCTTAAGCGGCTTAATTTGCTCGTCAGTGGCTTCTGTAGCGTTTAAATCAAGCACACGCAAACCAGTCAAGTGAGCCAGCGGTTGATAAACCGGGCTGAGATCCTCCACTATTCCAGTACTGCCGAAACTCAAACCGTCGATGATATTTGCATCAACCTGGCGCAAAACCTGAGGCTTAGTGATCATGTCATACGAGGCAGAAAGATATACAAGAGTATCGGGCGTCGCCACAAGATTGACTGTGCCACGGGCCGCACCGAATAGCTGCCCGTGCCCGCCAACGACGTAGGCCGCCGCGGCCATGTGACCAGGATCAGGATCTCTAAATTGATAGAGCTTGCCCAGCGAAAAAGTTATAGGAAAAACCATGGTGCGCTTTTGCATTTTTTCTGCAGCGGACGTTGACGAAAACAATGTCAGCAGAAGAGTACAGATCAAGAAACATATTTTCATAGAGCACCAGCTTTGCGCAAAAGCACCTGCCAGGCTGAGTGAGCCTTTATCTGCCCCAGACCCTGCTGTAATAAAGTGATGCCCGGCTCTTTTTTAAACCAGGTGGAAGCTCCTGATGGATGCGGCAGTGGTATCACATCGCAATCAAAGCCAAAAAGTTTTTTCTCAAATTTGCAGCCAATATAATCTATAAGCTGGCCCTTACCCAGGCATTGCTCGATAGCCAGTTTGCCTACCGGTATCACTAGCGATGGTTTCAGTATCGACATTTCGCCGGCCATCCACTGCGAGCAGTTAGCTATTTCTTGCCCATTAGGAACGCGATCGGTGCCGTTTAAGGCCTTGCCGGGAAAGCAGCGACATACTGCCGCCATATATGCCAGTGAGCGAAACTGTTCTTCCTCCAGGCCGATTGAGCCAAACCAGCGAAACAATGTCTTGCCGGCAGTCCAGGCAAAAGGTTTACCCGCAGCCCCTTCATGAGGGCCAGGTGCCTGACCAATCATATAGACTTTGCTCAAGAGCGCCCGACCGCTCACCACAGGCCCTACCATAAGCGGGCAAAGCTGGCAGCCTTGCATGGAGGCGACATGTTGAGCGATGGCAGTCTGGCTGTTCATGACTAAATTATGCCCTAAAAGCCAGGGAGCGGCAAAATTGCGGAACTTACTGCCTGGGGTGCGGTCTTGCCCTTTATAGTTTTTACCTTTACCTATATGTAGGTCTATGAATAACTCTATCGAAACTAAGCCCGATGTTAAACTCGACAAATTTGCCATCGCCAGTGCACTGCGAGAGACCGGCACCTTGCTCAATGTCAAAGGTGAAAACGCCTATAAAGCTCGTGCTTACCTGGCCGGTGCCAAAGCCGTAGAAAGTGCCCAGCTCGACATTAGACGACTGGTGGAAGAAGAGCGTCTGACGGAGCTACCCTGTATCGGCGCCTCTCTTGCCGCATACATTACCGATCTTTACAACACTGGTGAAACCAAATTACTTTCGCATTTGCGCGAACAACTGCCACCAGGAGTAATGGAACTTTCGCGCGTGGAAGGTCTTACTTTAAAACGCATAGAAATATTGCATAACGAACTCGGTATCAAAAATCTAGACGAACTGGAGGAGGCATGCCGCGCAGGCAAAGTACGCGAAATAAAAGGCTTTGGCTTGCGCACCGAAAAGGCTTTATTAAAAGCCATAGATATAAGCAAAATAGCAGACAGCCAGACACTCTTAGTCGATGTGTTAGAGGTAGCGGAAGAATTATTGCATTTCATGAAAGCAGCGCTAAAAACAGACCGCATTTCCTTAGCTGGAGAATTACGCCGCTGGCACGAAACCACCGACCGCATTTGTCTGGTGGTGGAAACCATAAATCAAGAAGCTGCTTTCAATGCTTTTAAAAAATTCTCGCAAGTAACAAAAGTCGATGATGCAACTGACGATATGATGCGGGTCAATCTGTCACTGGGCATAACCGCTGAATTGCATATTACTGAAAATCTGGCCCTGGGTCTCATTGAACATACAGGGTCAAAAGAGCACTATGAGCAGCTGCAAAATATTGCTGAAAAACAAAAACTGACGCTGGCGCCGGGTGAGCTGAAAAAAGGCCGGCAGATAATTGAAATTAAAGACGAAGCCGATTTTTACGGCGCTTTGAAATTACCTTTTATAGCTCCTGAACTGCGAGAAGGCGAAAAAGAAATTTCCATGGCTAAAAAGGGGGCCTTTGCCGACCTGATTGAGATTGGCCATATTCAAGGCATGACTCACTGTCACAGTACATTTTCAGATGGCCGTCATTCAATTGAACAAATGGCACGGGCGGCTGAGAAAATGGGCATGAAATACATCACCCTCACCGACCATTCGCCCACTGCCCATTATGCAGGGGGCCTCGATATCGATAGACTGAAAGAGCAATGGGAAGAAATTGATCGCGTGCAGGAGCTGGTTAAAATTCGCATTTTAAAAGGCACCGAATGCGATATCCTCGCCGACGGCAAGCTTGATTATCCTGATCATATTCTAGACAAATTCGATATTATCGTCGCCAGCATTCATTCACGTTATAAACAAAATGAAGAGCAGATGACCAGGCGACTTTTGCGCGGTTTGAAAGACAAACACTTTAAAGTCTGGGGCCATCCCCTGGGTCGGCTGGTTTTGAAGCGCGATCCCATTCCAGTAGACGTGGAAAAGCTGCTCGACGCCGTGGCCGAAGCCCGGCTGGCCATTGAAATAAATGGTGATCCGCATCGCTTAGATTTAGAACCCCGCTGGCCGAAGCTCGCTAAAGAGCGCGGACTGCGATTTGTCATTTCGACCGATGCTCACGCTACCTCAGAGTTGCAAAATTTGAAATTTGGCATACACTTAGCTCGTCGCGCCGGCATTACTAAAGACGATGTTTTAAACACTATGCCTGTAGAACAATTTAAAGAGATCGTCAAAGCTAAATAAGTAGAAGTGTTTATGGGGCTCGATGCATTTTTTGCTATAGACCTTGTCATAGTATTTTTGTATTTTGCCCTGATTATTGTGGTCGGACTCAAGTTTGGCCGCAAGGAAGACAATCTTTCTGACTTTTCTCTTGGTGGCCGCTCAATGCCCTGGCCAGCTGTTCTGGCATCGATAATTGCCGCCGAGACCAGCGCCGCGACCTTTCTTGGTACCCCGGGCGAGGGTTTCAAACTTGTTAACTACACTTATCTGCAAATACTAATCGGCACAGTCATTGGTCGAGTGATTGTGGCCTTTGTCTTCATCAAGCCATTTTTCGATCACAACGTGTATTCAATCTATGAATATTTAGAACTGCGCTTTGGTCGCAAAACAAGACTACTGGCATCGGCTGTTTTTCTAATTACCCGCGTACTGGCTTCGGGGGCACGTCTGTATGTATCAGCCATAATTCTGGCTGTCGGTTTCGCGCTAGTGAGCGGCACACAACTGAGCGCCGGGCAACAACTTTCAGTCTATCTGTCTGCCATTGTTGTAATCACTCTAATTACGGCCATGTACACATCTAGCGGCGGCATCAAGGCGGTAGTGTGGACAGACTGCATTCAGGCCACGGTAATGCTTGGTGGCGCTATTGGTGCAATTGTGGTGCTCATGAACATTATGCCTGAGGGCACAGCTTCAGTGCACGATTTCTATAGGCATACACCTATGCCCGTGTTCATCAGTGGTACCACAGATAATGCCGACCTCTGGCAAAATATCAAGGCTGTGCTCGGTTCTGAATACACAATCTGGGCGGCCCTAATCGGTTCTACTTTTACCACTCTTGCTACTCATGGCACAGATCAAGACATGGTGCAGCGCATGCTTACCGCTACCGATTACAAAAAGAGCAGGCTGTCGCTGGTGTTGTCGGGCCTGGCTGATTTGCCCATCGGTTTCATTTTCCTCACCATCGGCATTTTGATTCACCTGTTTTATTCCCAGCAACCTGACGGCGGCTTACCACAAAAAAATAGCGAAGTGTTCGCCTACTTTATACTGACAAAAATGCCTGTTGGTCTAAGAGGCCTGCTGGTGGCCGGAATCTTCGCCACCGCCATGGGTTCACTAAGTGCTGCTCTTAACGCACTGGCAACAAGCGCCACTAGAGATTTCTCGAAAGAACAATCGGTCACTCAAGCGCGCAAGCTGACTTATCTGTTTGCTTTTTTGATGATCGCAGTCGCCGGAGGCACCGCCTATTTTGTCATTGAGCACCCTGACTCGCGCATCATTCCCATCGTTCTTACTATTTTTGGATATACATACGGATCACTTCTAGGAGTCTTTCTCCTGGGGCTTTTGACGAAACGCGGCAACGACACAGGCAACTGTATAGCCATGGTAGCTGGTGCTCTTGTGGTGGCATGCTTGCCGCAAATTGCATTCCCGTGGCGCATTATGCTTGGTAGCCTGGTCACACTTGTCATTGGATCGTTGTTTTCGCCGCAAGGCGCAAGTATTAAGTAGGGACAAAATAAAATTAGTGATCAAATACGAGGATTTTGAATGCTTCTCCTCCTCAATTTTGGTTTATTTTCTTGACAGTTTTTGCAAACTTTCGCGATCAAAAAAATCGAGCGGCGCTGATATCACCGTACAGCAGCGTTCTCGTTAGCTTGAATTGATCAAATGGCAAGATCTATTGGCACACCTTCGCAGCTGCTGCCGCAGCAATTCGAATCTGATCGCAATTCGCCATAGTTGCAATTCCTCTGAAAGGCGCGCCTGAGAGGCCACAGGGGCACACAAGCAAACTTGCAAACTTCAGCGATGGCTATATTGAAGTCTGTTATTGAGAACGATTCCCACACTTACGCAATGCATTAGCAATTTTGACATTGGCTAGCAATAAGTCGGGGGGAAAAAATTGGAAATGACTCTGCGGAGGCTGCGACTGCGCCTTCGCGGAGCTTGTATTGGCGCGGATTTATGCGAAAATCAAATAGTAGACTTGAGAAAGTCGATTATCTGTCCAGTATTTTTACCAATTACATTTGGGCACCAAGTCGTATTAGCATCAGTCATAATTGGGAAGAGAAAGTATTGAGGCTTCAGTGACTTTTTCTCTGATAGCCACAACAAGGAGAGCGAATAATGTCATATACCATCGTAAGTGATGTTTGTGAAGGCGTAGGCGACTGCGTCCCAGTCTGTCCCGTCGAATGCATTCACTGGGCTGACGGAAAGACAAACGCCAAAGGCACCAAGTATCCATACATCGACGACAGCACCTGTATTGACTGCGGCGCTTGCTTATCAGCTTGCCCTGTAGAAGGTGCGATTCTTGATGAATGGCAGCCTGAACTGCAAAAGCCCTAATTAAGCGCTTTTAGCAATTACCAGAAATGCCTTACGGGGTGGCCTCACAGCCACCCTGTTTTGTCTGTATAAAGTCTTGTTGACCTCCTGACTTGTTATGGTAGCTTTATAGGCCATGAGACTACATACGCTGACGCCGATTTTACTCGCTCTAATGTTCGCAGGCCCGTGGCAGTGGTCAGAGGCCGCTGAACGACTGACTGGCCTTAAGGCTGCTAATCAGGCAATGGGAAAGGCGTGATCTGTGGCCAAACCTGATGATATCAAAGATAACACCGTCACCTTCGGCGGTCAGTCAGCCAGTCAAATCAGCTATGGACCGGGCGATATCGTCGGCAATAGTTACGAGCTGATTTCGGTACTGGCCCGGGGCGGCATGGGAGTTTTGTTCAAAGCCCAGCACCTGGAATTGCAACGGGTCTTTGCTCTCAAGCTTTTGGCACCTGGCCAAATTACCGATACTAACTGGAAACGTTTTGAAATTGAAGGGCGCGCCCTAGCTAAGCTCGAACACGCCAACGTGGTGCAGATTTTTAATATGGGCGTGGACGCACGGGGCTGCCCCTTCTATGTCATGGAATTGCTTGACGGTCAGTCGATGGCCGATTACGTCGACGATAACGGTCCGCTCACCGTAAGTCAATTTGCCGATTCATTTATAGATGTTTGTGCCGCTCTCAAATTAGCTCACAACAAAAATATTGTGCACCGCGATATTAAACCGGCCAATCTGATTTTGATTGAATCACCCAGCGGAAAATTTAAAACCAAAGTGGTTGATTTCGGTATCGCCAGACTTGTGGGGCTCGAAGGCAACATCGAACAAGGTCTGACTAAGCCGGGAGAAATCTGCGGCAGCCCAGCTTATATGAGCCCTGAGCAAACTGCGGGAGAGGCCGTCACACACTTGACCGATATTTATTCGGTGGGCTGCACTATGTTTACAGCCCTGACAGGATCAGTGCCTTTCAAAGGCAAAACCGCAGTAGAAACGATGCTCATGCATCAGTCGGCTGCTCTGCCTGAAATATATCGCGAAGATTGTTCTGCTGCTCAAGAACGGCTGCTCAACGAAGTGGTGGCTGGCTGCATGGAGAAAGAACCAGAAGATCGCTTTCAAAATCTAGACGACATTGCTGAGCTTCTCAATGAATTAATTGCCGGGTCAATGGAGCCGCAAGCAATTCTTCCAAAAGCTGAAAAAACAAAAGACGAATATTATTCAGAACCAGATAGCGCGATTAGTAAAGACCTGCTGGTGGCCGGAGCCACAGTATTTGGTTTGCTTTTAATCGTAGGGATCATCGGCCTGGGCTATCTGTATGTCTTCAAACCGGGGGCGCCGCCCAAGAAAGCAGAGACCAAAGCGAGCACGGCCGACCTCAGTGTTACCAATCCCTGGGACCAACCCACACATTCCACCTCACCATATTTCCGCTCTACTAAGCAAGTATCGGAAATGGTCAAGGTTCCTCCCTACCACTGGGTATTCCATTTTCCCAAAGATCAGGACATTGGTATTGTTTCAGAGCACGACAAGGTTAGAATGCCGGCCACGGGCGACTTTACTACCGGAGATCTAAGTCCAATCCTCTTTTTTGCCAACAAAAATGTGGCTTATAATCCTGAATATTATCTGCGCTTTGCTCCAGACGCAGTTAGTGATTTAAGCGTGGAGAGCTCCAGCACACCGCCGGCGGTGCAGATACTTTCAGCATGGACCAATTTAACCCATCTGACTTTTGTCAAATGCACACTTAGTCCGGAATATTGCAGCACTCTGGGAGATCTGCCGCATTTAAAAGTGCTTTCTTTCGTTAAAACCTCTTTTAGTGCTACTGCTCTCATGCGCAGCGGGCTGAGCCAGCGTCTAAAATCAATCAAGTTAGACCAGCAAGAAAACACCGAAGAAGTGCTGCAGGTGTTGCAAAGCAACCCACATTTACGGTCAGTTGGTCTGCGCAATATGGTACTCACTGAACAAGAAATCTTGCACCTGACAAAAATGTCAACGCTAATTTATCTTGATTTAAAATATTGCCAAATTGACGCGAAAAGCTTCAAAGCCCTCACTCAGATAAAACACTTAATCAGCATCGGTCTTGAACAGGCCACCTATCCAACGGAATTGCTGAAAGAACTTAAACGCTGTTCCAATCTTCAAGAATTAGTAGTCACACGAGACTCATTAAGCCAGCAGCAATTGCAAGAAATTAAAACGCTCATGCCAAAACTAAAAATTATCCAGAAAAAATGAGCTACCAGATTTTCGCCCGTTTTTCAGGCTCGCGCCACATTTTTGCACCTGGCTTGATATCAAAAGCGTCATAGAATTCTTGGAAATTCATGAGCGGACCGACTGAACGGAATTTTCCCGGTGAGTGAGGATCTACTGTGACTAAACGACGCTGCTCGGCTTCGCGAATATTCATGCGCCAGAGTTGAGCGAATGAAAGGAAGAACCTTTGCTCAGGGGTGAATCCATCTATCACTTTGCGCTTAGATGGATCTTTCTTCATCGCTCTTTGCAGAGCGTCGTAGCCGATGCTGACGCCACCGAGGTCGGCGATGTTTTCTCCTAAAGTAAGCTTGCCATTGACATTGAGACCAGGCAAAGCTTCGAAGCCGTTATATTCATCTACGACTTTCTGGGCACGGCCATCAAACTCTTTAGTATCAGCTTCAGTCCACCACTCTTTGAGGTTGCCGTCAGCATCATAGTGCCTACCTTCGTCGTCATAGCCGTGGGTAATTTCATGGCCGATCACAGCCCCGATGCCGCCATAATTTACGGCATCGTCCATAGTGACATCGAAGAACGGCGGCTGTAAAATTCCTGCCGGAAAGACAATTTCATTCATAGTCGGATTGAAGTAAGCGTTCACCGTGGGCGGTGTCATGCTCCATTCGCTCTTATCAACGGGCTTGCCGATGCGAGCCACCTGTCTGGCTATTTCAAAAGCGTCTGCCCTTTGAGCGTCACCATAATAATCGTCGGCTTGAATATCAATTTTCGAATAGTCGCGAAATTTATCGGGGTGTCCAATTTTTTGAACAAATTTTTCGAATTTTGCCATGGCCTTTTTGCGAGTGACATCGCCCATCCAGTCAAGTTTTTGCAAATGATCAGAAAAGACTTCGCGCAAATTGGTGACCAGCTCGGCCATGGTCTTGCGGGCTTCAGCTGTAAAATACTTCTCGACATAAAGCTGGCCCAGGGCCTCGCCCACGGAGCGGTCGATAACTTTAGCGACGCGCTTCCAACGAGGCTCTTGCACTTCTTGACCGCTCAAAGTTTTGCCGAAAAAATTAAAATTCTCGCTTTCAACAGCGTCGTGCAAATACGGTGCCGCTTCATGCAAAAGGTGCCAGCGCAAATATGTCTTCCACTGATCTAAAGGGTGAGCCTTTACAGTTTTACTCAAAGCCTCAAAAAAGTCAGGCTGCCCCACCACTGCGTAAGGAATATCTTTGATACCACGTTCATCAAAGTAAACTTGCCAGGGGATAGAGCTACTGCCGGCTACCAGATCGGCTGTTTTTACTTTGTTGTAGTTTTTAATCGGGTCGCGCAAGTCAACACGAGAGCGGCTGGCCTGAGCCAACTCTTTCTCTATATTGAAAACAACATCGGCGTCTTTAGCAGCCTGCTCTGGACTTTCGCCTAACAATACAAACATTTTTTTCACATGTTCGATATAAGCCTGACGTTGCTTAGCAAAATTCTCTTGCAGATAATATTCGCGGTCAGGCAAACTGAGCCCGCCCTGCATCAACTGAAATGCGTAGATGCCACTGTCTTTGGCATCAGGATCCACGGTGCTGTAAAAAATTCCGCCGCCACCTTCTTTATGAAAATCGGCTAGCAGCTGGAACATTTGATCATAAGTTTTCACAGCGGCAATGCGGTCAAGTTGGCTCTGAATGGGTGCGAAGGTTTTCTTCTCCAGAAGTGCTGTATTCATACCAGCTTTAAAAAAGTCACCAACCTGTATTCTGGGTGAACCAGGAGGATTCTTAGCAACGTCGGCACTGGCGCTTTCAAGCAAGCCATGAATCAAATAGTTATTGCGTTCAGCCAGCTCACTAAAGCTGCCCCAGCGAGCCTTATCAGCCGGCACCGGATTTTTTTTGACCCAGCTGCCGTTGGCATAAAGATAAAAATCGTCGGCCGGCTTAACCGATTTGTCCATGTAGCCAGCTGAAAACCGGGGTACAACCGGCTCTTTTTCGCTCGTCTGTGGCGCAGACAGGGCAGAAGCTGCTCCTATGTTCACGGAAGAGGCAAGAGTCAAAACAAAGGTAACAGCTCTTTTCATCGATTATCCCTTGAGCGCCAGCGGGGCGTAGTATCAGCCAGTGCAAAAGACTATCACACCAGGTGTAGACAGTGGAGCGGCGGGGGTATAAAAAAAGTAGCGACTGTTGCTGGAGGTTTTTATGCGATTTTTACCTGTGGGTCTGCTAGTGGCCTGCGCTATTTCAATTAGTGCGGCAGTACAGGCGGCGCCGAGCTTTCAACAAGCAATGGCCGACTATTCCAGCGGAAAATATGCTCTGGCCCTGAGCGAATTTCAAACTTTCAAAGCCAGTTATCCCAATAATGCCCTGGTGCACTATTATGTGGCGCTTTGTCAGCAGGCCCTCGGCCGCATCGACCAGGCAAAATTGGAATATAAGTGGGTAGTGGACAGTCGTGACGCCAATTTGGCCGGCAAAGCCGCCACAGGCCTGGCTCAGCTAAGTTCGGTGCGTCTGACCGGCGCGGGAGGAGGCTCAAGTTCTTCTGCCAGCGCGCCCATCGCATCAAGCTCATCTGGTGGTGGTCAGAAAATTGCCCTGGCCAAAGTGAAGAAGGTGATAGATTTCTGGGCCGATTGGTGACAACCATGTAAAAAGTTTGCGCCCGTGTTTGACGCAACCAAGTCCAAGTTTTCAGATGTAGCTTTCGAGCAAGTAAATTTAGATGAGAATAAAGAGCTGGCGTCAAAATACGCAGTTTCTAGCATTCCGCGGGTGGTATTTTTAGACGGCGCCGGCAACGTTCTGTACAACGGCGGCCCTTCTTCAAGCGTGGAGGGCTTCACATCACAGATTCAACAATATCATTAGAACTGAATTGATACTGGTATTACCTACGGTACCACTATTTGCAGTACGCTCAAATTTCTTGTTATGAGCGATGGCTTTAGCGATAGAATTGAAAAACAATTCGTTCACGGCGCCTTAATAGGCGGTGTTTATAAAGTGCTCGACTTTATTGGCGAAGGCGGTATGGGCCTGGTCTATAGAGTCGAGCATACATTAATGCATAAAGAAATGGCATTGAAAGTGCTCAAAACCGAGCATCTTTCTGCGGCTGAGTGGCTGAGATTTCGCAAAGAAGCGCAAGCCATCGCCAGGCTCGATCATATAAACGTGATCAAAATTTGTGACATGAATCAGACCCTGGACGGCAGGCCTTATTACACTATGGACCTTCTAGTGGGCCAATCGCTGGATAACTTTTTAAAGCAAAATGAAAGACTGCCAATAGAAATCGCCCTGCCGATTTTCCGTCAGGAATGCGCCGGGCTGGCTTACGCTCACGAGCGCGGCGTCATTCATCGCGACATCAAACCAGGCAACATTATGTTGCTCAAGGGCAATAGCGTAAAAATTGTTGATTTCGGTCTCGCCAAACTAGTTGACGACGGTGGTCAGACTATTCAGGGCCTGACCAACCCAGGAGAAATATTCGGCAGCCCTTTGTATATGAGCCCCGAGCAATGCCTGGGTGGCAAAGTCGATGCCCGGTCCGACATTTACTCACTGGGTGTAACCATGTATCAGGCTCTAACCGGCCGCCCGCCTTTGCTCGGACGTAGCGCCGTTGAAACCACCATGTTGCATCAATTAGAGAAAGCACCTTCTTTGCACGATAAAGCAGCAGATCTTGATTTTCCTCAGCCACTGGAACTTATGGTGGCAAAAATGTTGGCGAAGTCACCGGAAGACCGTTACTCATCTCTGGCAGAAGTTGCGGCCGGACTATTGACCTTAAAAAGTGAAGATCGAGAAGAGACAGGTTTAAGTGCAATGGCAGTAAATCGCCAACCACAAAGGTTGCAAACTATTGACGATACAGGCGGCTCAACTTCAAGTACCGGCGGCAAAACGCAGCAGAGCAGGTTGGCAGTCATCGCAGCGGCTGTCACCGCTTTGGCCATGGGTCTGGTGTTTGTTTTTATGTTGCAAAAGCCAAACAAGCAACTTAAAATCGCCGGTGGCACCACGTTACCCAAGTTTGAAGTAATCAGAGAAATCGACGACCAAGACCTGCCACTAATCGATAAATATTTGCGCGGAAAAAATCAATTTCAATTTTATTCTAAGACTGTCGCTTTACCAGGCAAAAAGCGAAGATTTGATTTTCCCACAGAATTTTCTATAGGGAGCCTAACTTGCGTTAGCACCATAAATGGGGCAAGAAGTAAATTTAAAGCCAGGGGAACAGTGGAACTTCCCGCAGATTGTGCGATTGAGTATGATACCAACGATAACGCCAAAGCGCGGCCCGAGCTGTTGCAGTTCTTCCGCCCCGACGATCTTTTTCTTCTCAGGCTCGAAATGTTGTCACTGAGAAATCCGAAGCTGAGCCATTACATCTCGCGGCTGCGATCACTTAGACACTTAGAATTGGCCGGCACCGGTCTTACTAACGAAGACTTGACTGAGCTGGAAAAGCTGAAACACGTTATGACTCTCACCATCGGAGCCACCAGTATTGATGGCAAACACCTGGCCCGCAGCAGCATTCTAAAGGGATTGCGCACCATCAGTTTGTCTGGTTTGAGCAATGTGTCGCCAGTCTTGCGCGAACTCGCACATTTTCAAAAAATGGGCAGCATCAATCTCAGCAATACCAAAATTGAAAAGGCTGATCTCAAAGTACTGAATACGATGCGCGGTCTACAATCAATCTGGCTACGTCACACAGACGTAGAAGACGCCGATATGGAAACACTTTCGCTTCTGCCGAATTTGACCTATCTCAACATTGACGGTTGCAAAAAATTGACACCCAAATGTCTTAGCAGTTTTAGAAAATTCAACGCTATAAGTGAACTGTATGTGCCCGACGGCATACTCACCGAAGAAAGTTTGAAAAAATTGATGAAAGACAGACCTTCGTTGAAAAAAGTCGCCGCCCCAGTCACCCTTTAAATTAAGTGTTCTTACCGAATAAGTCGCTGTTAAGGCTTACCTGGCTCGCTGCCTGTAAACTACTTACATCCTGGAGTGGGAAAATGAACGCTGTTAAACAATCAACTGAAACGCAGGCACAGGTCACAGTAAAACCGCTCAGCGGCAATAAAATCACCACAGCCAAAGATACTCTGGCACTGGTAGCAACGTCTATACCTGTCCTCGGTTTGCTCGGCAGCGGTGTGGTCTGGGCCACCGGCACCTATTATGTAGGCGACGTCAATATCGCCACAGACAGGCCTTTTCACAATTTGACTGTCAAAGCCTTTGATATTAAGGGGCATGAATCAACCTTCCACACGCCGCGCTTTCAGCTCATGCCCGGCAAATACCACCTCGAAATTACAGCCGATGACCTCAGCCCCAGGCGAGCAGACACTGTGGTCAGCTTCAATGAACAATCAACTGTAGCCATAGAGTTGGCCGAACATAGTGCCGCTGAATTAGTTGAATCGGCTGAAGCCACTGAAAAAGCTAAAAAGCGCCACTGGTGGCAGCTCTGGCGTCACTAAAGTCGGGCGCCCAGGCTTTATTAAGCTCTGATAATTCAGGCTCGACCTGAAAGCGCGATCCTAAAGCCATTAGCGCAGAGAGAATTTGCTTTGGAAGTCTTTTTAATTGACGGAACTTACGAACTTTTTCGCCATTTTTTTGCCGTGCCCGAAGCCACTAACGCTGCGGGCGAAGAAATTGGCGCAGTGCGCGGTGTACTCAGCTCAATTTTACCAATGCTGGAAAAAGGCACCACTCACATTGGTGTAGCTACAGATCATGTGGTGGAATCTTTTCGCAACGATCTCTATGACGGCTACAAAACCGGCGAGGGCGTGCCGCCGGAGCTAATGTCGCAATTTAGCATTTTAGAAGAAGCGCTGAGCGCCCTTGGAGTTTTAGTCTGGCCCATGGTCGAATTTGAAGCCGACGACGCCCTTGCTGCAGCAGCGGTGAAAGCAGCAGCAGACCAAACTGTAGACAGAGTAATTATCTGCACACCTGACAAAGATTTGAGCCAGTCTGTGGTCGGCACCCGCATTGTGCAAATGGACAGGCGCCGTCAGACAATACGCGACGAAGCTGGGGTGGTGGAAAAGTTTGGCGTCATGCCTCAATCAATTCCAGATTATCTCGCTCTTGTTGGTGATACCGCCGACGGTTACCCAGGCCTGCCTGGTTGGGGCGCTAAAGGAGCGGCTTCAGTACTGGCAGAATATTTGCACTTTGAAGCAATTCCCAAAGACGTCAAAATCTGGCCCTCATTTATTAGAGGTGCGTCTAAGCTGGCCAAAACACTTTTCGATAACTGGGACGATGCTCTACTTTTTCGCCGCTTAGCCACCTTGCGCCTCGATGTTCCGGTTTTCGACACTGTGGAAGACCTACGCTGGCTTGGTCCGACCAAAGATTTTGCCGCAATGTGCGACAGAATCAAATCTTCAAGTTTAGCCGCCCGGGCCGCTAAGATCTGATTGCTAGATTGCCGCTTATTTTACTCATTCGGATATTTCCGTACCGCTGTCCATCGGTTTAAAAAGTGAACCTGATGTAGGCACAGCAAGGGCACCACTTTCCATTTGACGTTCGCGAATAATTTCGGCCATTTTATTCTCGGTAAATGAAGGCGCCAGCTTGAGAGCGGCGAAAGCTTTTTTTGTGGTGCCGCCAACAGACATTTCATCTTTTGGTTCAGACACCATCTCCACTATGACGTCAACAACCGCTGCGGCCGGGCAGACCGGGTATGGCTTGAGTATATGGCCTGTGTAATTGGCCGCATGTATCCAGAAAGGAGTACTCGCCGGCATGGGCATGACAGTGCAAATATGAATGTCTTTGACACCATCTGCATGCAGCTCAGCTCTCAAGGCTCGCCCTAAACCGCGCACGCCGAATTTTGCTG
Organism: Candidatus Obscuribacter sp.; assembly: GCA_021772135.1. Taxonomy (GTDB): domain Bacteria; phylum Cyanobacteriota; class Vampirovibrionia; order Obscuribacterales; family Obscuribacteraceae. The sequence goes on along the minus strand of JADYXQ010000232.1, from coordinate 36,234 downwards.
CACTATAAGAAGAATAAAAACCTGTGGCTGCTTTGCCTGAAATAGACGAGATATTAACTAGAGTACCACTACCCACTTGTCTGAAATGGCGCAAGGCATAATAGCTGCCATTGATGGTGCCAACTAAATTGATTTCCACCACAGCCCTGTGGTCCGCTGGTGGTATATCCGTAAATCTTCCCACAGCGCCAACGCCGGCATTGTTGATCCAGACGTCGATGCGGCCGAATTTCTCTATAGCAGCTTTACATAAGGCTTCCACGCTGGTGTCGCTAGTTACGTCAGTGGGCACAGCCAGCGCGTGAGCACCACATTCCCTAGCTAGAGCTTCGAGTAAATCGGCCCTGCGAGCAGCCAGTACAACGTTAGCACCGGCGGCTGCCAGTTTTATTGCTACACCTTTGCCAAAGCCACTAGAAGCGCCGGTGATGACGACAGTCTTACCCGACAAATCGTGCTTGTGAGCCAGTGCCGAAAGTGGTGCCAGAACCAAAACTAGAACAAAAGTACAAACAATCGCAAGTGCAACAGCAATGGAAAATTTAATGGCCATTATTGTGGCAACCTCAATAAGCGCACATGGGGATAATAATCGAACATCTGGTGCACATTGACCTCAGTCCAGATGCCGTTAGTCCAATTGTTTGTATATATTTGCACGCCCTGTGCCATGATGCCGCAATGGGCATTACCACCACCATTTAACCGACCGGGCGGCTCTAGCGTAGCGACTAGAATATCGCCCGGTCGACATAATTTCAGCAACACTCGATCGTCAATTTCTTTGCCGTCTCGAGGGCCGTTGCGTACGACAAACTCAGCGCAGCCCTTTTGTAAAAGTTGCCGCCTCATTACTGTTACAACCGGCGTGCTTATTTTAGATACGCCTGCTTTCTTCAAAACATTGCACACGGCAGCGGCGCAACCGAGGGTTCCTACAGAAAGGCCATATCCCGGTTTCCAGAGTTCATGACCGAGCGACCGGCGAGCCGCATCATACAAATGTTGTGATGAATCTGGCGCTGCAGATACCGCCTGCACAGCCACGAAGAAAAAAAGGAAGATAGCAAAGAGATTGAGCTTTTTCAGAAGATATCTACCTATTAATGGCTATTTAGATGATTTAGGCCAGCGCCGCTTCAATTGCAGCCATCACTTCAGCATAGGTGCCCTGAACTTTAAGGGATAGGGCCACATCTACCAATTTAATCTCAGTTTCATCAACATTGACGAGATTGGGCTTGACATGGCTGATCTGCAGAGGGTTAAACCCGTATTCTGTTACGATTTCAGCGCTCTGTACATAATTAAGTCTGACCAGTTTCATCTCTTTCTCCTTGAAAACTTTGTCGTTCATACGCTACACAGTTATTTTTTTGTGGCGACGCAATTGCAAGGCAAAAGTGCCGGGTCGAAAACCATTTCTCGGTTATTGGGCGGCAAACTTATAAACCGTAACTTGATGATATTTTGTGCCCGGTTGCAAAATTATGTTGGGAAAATTTGGTTGGTTAACGGCGTCAGGAAATTGCTGGGCCTCAAAAGTGAACCCAGCATGTTTATGATAGACACCGCCGGCACCAGATATAGTGCCATCTAAAAAGTTACCGCTGTAAAACTGCACACCGGGCTCGGTGGTAAGGAGCTCCAGTGTCCGCCCACTGGCAGAGTCTAAAGCCTTGGCGGCGCTAACCAGGCCGTCACTATTTCTATTGATGACAAAATTGTGGTCATAACCTCCGGCAGCCTCAATGCGCTCGCCGATTTTGTGCCACTCTGTAAAATCAAAAGGAGTGTTTGCCACGGCAACGGTCTCACCTGTAGGGATGAGGTCTCCATTAACAGGTGTATAGCGATCACAATGCATGATTAATTGGTGGTCGAGTATATTGCCTGCACCCTCACCGGCCAAATTAAAGTAAGCGTGATTAGTCAAGTTAACCGGTGTGGCCTTGTCGGTTTCGGCAACATAGCTAATTGTCAGTTCGTCATTGTCACTCAGGGCATAGACGACTTCCACGGTGAGCTTTCCCGGAAAGCCTTCTTCCATATCCTGGCTTTCCAGGGCAAAAGTAGCCGACTGATCACAAAGCGAAACAAGCTGCCAGACACGCTTATCGAAGCCCTTGAGGCCGCCGTGCAGGGTATTGGGGCCGTTGTTGGCATCTAAAGGGTAGGTATGCCCGCCTAGAACAAATTTGGCATTACTGATGCGATTGGCACAGCGGCCCACTGTGGCGCCAAAATACGGCGATTTATGCTCATAATCGGCCAGATTATCAAAACCGAGTACGACATTGGCGCTAACGCCCGTGCTATCTGGTACCTGCATGGCCTGAAGAGTAGCGCCATATGTAAGTATGCGGGCTTCGGCGTTTTTATTGCGCAAACAAATTTGTTCGACCGCCAAACCACCGCCTGTGTAGCCAAACGGTTCTTTCGTAGACTTAAATGTCTCTTTCAACTGCCCCCCGACAAGACTAAACTAAACATATGTATGGTGGCAAGAACTGCTGCTGATGCGGAACTTAGCAAGTTTAGCGGGAACTTTCCAGCGCTGTCACACGACTATTTATATGCGATATATATAGATAGAGCAAAACAATGAAAAGTCATTATGAAGACGGCGAACTAGACCGCAAAGAAACCATAGCCAGACTGGTACAAGATGTTGAAAATTGGGACATCGAACGTTTGCGCTGTTATGCCAAAGAATGTGTTGAACGAGATTTGCAACTCATGACCTCTGACGATTTGATCGATCACTGGGTCAGCGAAATGGACAGCGGTGATATGCCTCGCTTCACTTACGGTGAGCAAGAGACGGCCAGTACTTTTGGTGCTCCCCTGGAAATGCCGCAATCAAAACGTCTGCGTGCCTCGTAAACAGCTATAATTTTCACTGCTTAATTTGACTTAGCGGTGGATCTGTTGCAAAAGCATACGCGCACAGTTGAAAGAGTTAACCAACGCAAGCTCTTTACGAAAAGCTTGAGGACGACTCAAAAAGGTTTTTTAACTCCTCTAGCGCAAGATATTTTCGCGCCCGATACCATAATTGCCGGTTCTTTTCGCATCATTTCCATTATCGGCGAGGGCGGCAGCAGTGTGGTCTATCTTGTCAGGCATACTACGTTAAGCAATCAATATGCACTGAAAGTGCTTTCACCAGATCAACTGACCGAAAGAAGCTGGTTGCGCTTTCAGGCTGAGGCTAAAATTTTATCCTCCCTCACGCATCCTACATTCGTTAAGGTTTACGACCTGGGAGTGCACGAACAAAAATTCCCTTTCTACTCCATGGACTATTTGCAAGGGCGCACTCTGGAAGAGCTTTTGGTGAGCCAGGGCTCTATGGGGCTCGAAGCCGTCATCAAAATTTTTCTCGAAGTTTTAGATGGTCTGGCTTATGCTCATCGCAATAAAATTATTCACCGTGATTTAAAGCCTGACAACATCATGCTCTGCACCACAGATGGTGTGCAGACGGTTAAGATACTCGATTTTGGCATTTCAAAATTTGAAGGTTCAAACAGTCAGCAAAAATTAACTCTAGCCGGCGATGTTTTTGGCAGCCCTTCTTATATGAGCCCCGAACAGTGCGCCGGAGAGCCTGCTGACGCCAGAAGCGACATTTATTCTATCGGCTGCAGTCTTTTCGAAGCGCTAACCGGTTTCGTGCCTTTCGAAGGCGCAACAGCTGTTGATACAGCCCTGCTTCACCAGGAGCAAACCGCACCGACATTGAGCGCAGTAAGCGGACAGGTTTTCCCCAGAACGATCGAATATGTGGTGAGCAAATGCTTGAAAAAAAATCCCTCCGAAAGGTACCAGTTGGTTAAAGAATTGGCTCTTGATCTCACTCGCATTCAAGAGGGCAAAGATCCACTGGAATATTTGGCAGGCGGCATTTCTACAACTAGCCCAGTCACGCAAAGCAAAAGTACAAACACTGGTCTAAAAGGTTTCTGGTTACCAGCAGGCTTTCTCCTGGCCTTACTAACAGTCAGCCTGGCCGCCTCGGCTCTGGTTTTATACCTGGTAAAAAATTATCAGAACAAAACAACGCCTCCAGTGGTGAGCACCGCAAGTACTGTGACGGCCCCAGCTAAAACTGTACTTTCTGGTGATGATACTGAAATACAAACGCCGGCCGGTTCTCAAAACGAGACGAAAAAATATTCCACCATCGGCGTAATTGGCAATCAATCATACCGCTGCTTTTATTTTCCTGAAGATACCTTAATAGGCACCATTGGCCTGCGCCAGCAACCGAATAACAAGCAAGATGCACGCGGTTTCATTCGTTATAAACAAAATGACCAGTTAGAATTTTCACCAACGGCGATGGCCGCCAAATTTCCAAAGTATTTAACACGCTTTCAAAATGGCGATATCAGCACAATACGTCTGCTCAGTTCTCAATCTAATGACAAAATGCTGGCTGCTGTGGCACAAATTCCTCAAGTTGAAGCTCTGCGTTTTTTATCCGATGACGGTCTCACACCAGGTTCCATAGCCTCTCTAAACAAATTTCAAAACTTACGAGATTTTGATGCTTTTGCTATTTCTTTAAACGGCAATGTTCTGGCTAAAGCCACTTGCTGGAAGCGACTGCAACGATTTTACTGGACCGGTGCCATTGCTCCCTCAGCGATGCTAGCAACGCTGAAAGGAAACCCTAACCTAAAGACTTTGGGACTGAAGAATTCGTCATTAAATCATAGCGATTTCAAAGCCATTGCCAGGTTGACACCACTAATTATGCTGCAAATTTCTGGCAACACCCTGACGCCAAAAGATCTTGAAGTATTGGCTCAGCTACCTAATCTACAGTATCTTTATGCAGAAAGATGTGGTCTTGATCAAAACTGTCAGGCTTTGAAAAAATTCAAAAAATTGAAACAGTTGCATATTTCAAAAGCTGAACAAATCGAGAGTTTTGCTGAGCCTTAAAACTCATTTCAGTTCAGATCTGCCAACAGTTTTTTATACTTGTCGGCGTGTTGCAGGGCCTGTTGCATCAGGTCAATGCGACCTTGCTCTCTGGCCATTTCAGCCCGCATGAGCCAGCGGGCAATGGTCTCTTCGAGCTGTTGCTTGCAGGCTTTATTGTCATAACTACTGTCGGCCAGAACAGCCAACTCGGCCTCAGAGTGAGTGAGCGATAAACCAAGAGCCGGCAAAATTCCTGCTGCGCATAAACTTTCAGGGTCGATAAATAGAGCTAACAACAGATGTTCAGGGTGACACAAAATACTTTTGAGCCGATTACTTTCGCTTTGAGCCACCGCCAGATCTCGGAGCGCCCAGTGATCTAAAGGTAGCTTGGCATTTTTTTCCAATGGCTGATCTGAAGATTGTTCTTGGCCATAAAGTTTCTCCACCACAGGCAGAGCAAAAGGCAAAGACACACCCATTGCCCTTAAAAACCTGCCGGCGGCACTATCAGTGCGGCAGAGTCCTAACAGCAGATGAGGGGTGGAAACATACTGATGGCCAAGACCTCTTGCTTCTTCTTGAGCGTAGGCAATGGCTCGATTCAACTCAGGAGAGTAAGTAATATTCATGATCCTAACTAAGGAACTAAGAAACTAAGCAACTAAGGAACCAAGGAACTAAGGAACTAAACATGGCCAGCCGCGTCTTCTCCAACTGAGCAATGAGGTGATTATGTCAGATCAGGAAATAGCCAGCGAACTCAAGGCCCTCGAGGCGGCTCGTAGCACCGATCCGAGCACCGGTCCCAGTTGGATCGGCAAAGTCTTGATTGCGGCGGCAGTATTCGCCCTGGCGCTGATAATCAGCGATTTTGCGGCCGACAAGACCGTCGACCCGGCAAAGGGGTCCATGCCCAAAACCGAAGGCAGCAGAGTGGTGGATAGAGCTAGAGCGGTGAATCCACAGGGCTATCCTGTTCAATTTGTCAGAGCAGCGCCGCCGCCAAACGAAATGCCACCGCAGATACCACCATCACCACGCTAACTATTTAGTATTGGTGCGGTCGATATTGCCTGTTTGATATTTTGCCGGGTTGCCGGTTTTAGTGCGGTCAACATTACCGGTCTGCAGCTTAGCCGGGTTTCCGGTGGTGGTGCGGTCAATATTGCCAGTCTGATATTTAGCCGGATTGCCGGCTTTTGTGCGGTCAATATTGCCGGTCTGATACTTTGCAGGATTGCCGGCTTTTGTGCGGTCAATATTGCCGGTCTGATACTTTGCAGGATTGCCGGCTTTTGTGCGGTCAATATTGCCGGTCTGATAGTCAGCGGTGCTTTTGGCCACGGCGTGGGGGGCAGGCTTTCTTGTTCTTGACCCGCTGGAAGCAGCCGAGCGAATCTCTGACTCAATATAACGATAATTCTTGGCATTTGCCGACTCGGCACTAGTGCCAAGGGCACAGGCCATTGTGGCCACGATTAACGCTCGATTTAATGCTGACATGACAATCTCCAGACTAGTTATAAGCGCGACGGTAGTCGCGCGCAAAAGTTCCGTTAGTCAAAGAGCGCGTGAACATTTTCAGTGGGCCGACCCAGCACTGCTTTTTTGCCTTTTTCTACAATCGGTCTTTGCATGAGGTCAGGATGCTTGACCATCAAAGCAATCAATTCTTTATCGGAAAGGTCGGCGCGAGCTAAACCAAGCTCTTTGTAGACATGCTCGCTGCTGCGCAAAATGGCTCTGACCGGCAATTTCATTTTTGCTAACAACTCAGTAATTTTCGCTTCGTCTAAAGGCTCGGTATAGTAATTGACTTTGTTGAAATCGATCCCTTTGTCTTTTAAAAGCTTGCTCATTTCTCTGCATTTAGAACAGGTCGGCTTTTCATAAACGGTGATAGCAATGGTGTCTTTCATACTGATATTATCCATTGTTGACAACGGCTATTATAAGGTGATTTTGTAGTGCGAATTTTGGTTTTAGGCGGAACTGTATTTCTCGGGCGACACCTAGTGGCGGCCGCTCTTGCTGCCGGTCACGAAGTAACTACCTTGAACCGGGGCAGTCAGAATTTGCCCGAGCAAACTCATGTCGAAAAACTGATTGCCGACCGCGACGACTGCCTTTCCCTGCTGTGCGGTAAAAATTTTGATGCGGTAATAGACACCTGCGGCTACCAACCACAAGTAGTGGAAAAATCTGTAAAAGCTCTCAAAGACCTTAAAGAGCAAATTCAAAATTATGTCTTTATCTCATCTATTTCAGCTTACGGTGACTTCAGCCGACTTGGTCTGACTGAAGAAGACCCCGTCAAATACACGGGCAGTGGGGAAGGCGACTACGGCAGCCTCAAAGCCGATTGTGAAAAAATAGTGAGCGATAATATAACAAATAGTTTGGTTATCAGGCCCGGTCTGATTGTCGGCCCGTTCGATCAAAGCGATCGTTTTAGTTACTGGCCATGGCGCATTGCGCAAGGCGGCGATGTTTTGTGCCCGGGCAAACCGGAACGCACCATTCAATTTATCGATGTGCGCGATCTGGCAGACTGGGTAATCACTCTGGTGGAAAACAATGTGCACGGCTGCTTTAACGCCACCGGCCCGCAAAGGCCTTTGACCATGGGCGCTTTTTTAGAAGAGTGTTTAGTGACAATCAATAATGATTGTCGACTGATATGGCTCAGTGATGAAAAGCTCGAAGCGCTGGAAGTACAACCATGGATGCAGATGCCCTTGTGGTTGCCGCAATCGAGTCAAGATTGGGCCGGATTTATGCAATTCAACTGTAGCAAAGCATTTGCGGCAGGGCTTACAACTAGACCACTAGCAGAGACAATCGTAGCTGTTCTAGACTGGGATAAAGCGCGCCCTGAGCCAGTGGTAAGAAAGGCGGGGTTGACCCTAGCCGAAGAAAGCAAATATTTGCTCGCTCAGCTATAGCCTGTAGCCTTTACTTATAGCCGTTACCGGTAGCGATTGCCCACAAAGGCATTAACGGTTAATTTATTATTCAGCGCTTTGGCCTGCTTAATCGCTGACGGTGAAATATTGCAGCCAGAAACATCAATGAAGACAAGATTCGGCATAGCCGCCAGTTGCAAAAGCATTTGATCTGAAATATCTGAAGCCATAATGTTTAAGTGTTCGAGATTTTTAAAAGTAGTAATCAATTTAATATCTGCGTCGCTTAGTTTTTGCTCTGGCGCTTCAACATTGAGAAAAGTGAGCTTGTCGGTGCCTTTGAGAGTGGTCAGAAGTGCAGACATGTCTCTATTGTAGGCATAATTCAAGACAGTGAGGTTCTTCCAGCCGTGAAAAGCTTTGATACCATTGGCAGTGAGATCTGAGTTAATCAAGTTTAACTGTTCTATGTTCGGCAAATTATTGAGATACCCAATCAAGTCATCGCTAAAGCGGCTGTTGTCGGCGGCAAAAACGTGCAGCCCCTTGAATTTGGTCACGTACGGCATGATGCCATTGACACGAATTTTAGTTTCAATGCTCTGCTCGCCCACGACAAAACCGGTCAGGTCATCAGGGCGAAACGATTTCAACACTTTGGGGTGATGAATGCAATAGTCATTGGTGAAAAACATAAGCTTATCGGTGGTGGCAAAAGAAACTTTATTCTGAGCGATAGGCGCGTTGGCCGACGTGAACGAGGTGTTGATTTTGCCGATAGACTTGCTGGGAAAATCAAAGACTAACTTACTGTCCTCAAGTTTAGAGAAGTACATAGTTTCTTCTTCACTAGCGAGTCCTGAAAAAAATAATGATGAAGATGATGAAGATGATGATTCATTCTGCTCTTTTGCCAGCCACTTAAAGGCAAAAAACGACCCCGGAAGAAGAAAAAGAAGCACCAGTAATGCCGCCACGGCGACTAAAAGCTTCGCATCAACTTTAGTTTGACCAGGCGAATCACTGTTCAAAGCTGCGCGTTCGCTCAGTGACCGGGGTAGTTTGTCGTCAAAGTAAGCGCTTTCTGCACCAGATTTGATGCGGTTTAAATCGATAGCCATTTCTCTAGCAGATTGATAGCGATCATCAGGCCTTTTCTCAAGACATTTGGCCACCACATATTCAATCGATAACGGAAACTCCAGATCGCTTACCTCGGCCAATATAGGCGGCAATTCTTGTTCATGTTTCACTACCATTTCTACAGAGTTTCCTTCAAAAGGAATACAGGCAGTCAAACTTTCAAAAAGCGCACAGCCAACAGAATAAATATCTGAGCGGGCATCTACCGAACTACCTGCGCACTGCTCGGGGCTCATATAATATGGGCTGCCGAAAACTTCTCCGGCGATGGTCAAGTTTTGCTCGCTACCTCTCAACAATTTAGATATACCAAAATCGAGAATTTTTACCGAGAGCTCCGGGCCGGCAAACGACACCATGATATTGGCCGGCTTGAGATCGCGGTGAATAATATTATTGCGGTGGGCATAAGCCAGACCATCCAGCACCAGCAAAAAAATATCGATGGCTTCGCTCAGCTCAAGCGGCCCTTCATCTGAAAGTATTTTCTCCAGAGTGCGGCCGGCCAGCAAATCCATTGAATAGAAAGGTATTGCTTGATTGTGAATGCCTAAATCGTAAACCTTCACCAGAGTGGCATGATGCAAGCTGCCCAGCATTTTGGCCTCGGCCTGAAAGCGTCTCCAGGTTTGTTCGTTGATAAGCTCAGGTGACAGGACCTTAAGAGCAAATGAACGCTGCAGGGCTGTTTGCTGCGCGTCATAAACCACGCCCATTCCCCCACGGCCAATCACCTCATTGATTTTAAAAACGCCGCCAATAATATCGCCGCTCTTAAATTCGTCGTTTGGCCCAGAAGAAATATTTTCTAGTTGAGATTTAGCGACGTCGGTATAGCGTTTGCGCTCGGCTGTGCGAAAAGCGGTATCACGGTATTTGTTTTTATCTCTTGTTTTTGCACGGGCCGGAATCTTACACTGACAGCGCAAATTGTCAAACAGGAAGGCAGTAAAAGATCCGGCTCGATTTTCTTTAGGAATGGCTTTACGACAGCGGCTGCAGACTTCAGTATGGTCAACCACAGCTGCCGGCCGGCGGCCAAAAAAAGTGATTTTATTGCAGTGGCAATAATTGTGTTGAAACATATAGGCAGTGAAAGAACCGGCATGTTCAGCCAGCAACGTTTTGCCGCAAGTTTTACAGACTGCCCCGGCCAATTAATTCACCAGCATAAAATTACTTTCGACGCAATCGCGGCTGTTGCCGCCTATGAAAACTTTATAGTTACCACTTTCAGTCACGAGCTTCAGATCACCATTATAAAACTGTAGATCTGATGGCGACAATTTAAATGTCACAGTCTTTGACTGCCCCGGCGCCAGCGCCACTTGCTGAAAACCTTTCAGTTCTTTTACCGGACGAGTGACACTGCCTTCCAGATCACGAACATAAAGCTGAACGGTTTCAACCGCAGGCCGTGCACCGCTATTGGTGACGACAGTACTGACATCGATAGTCGAAGCGGCATTAAGTGTGTCAGAGCTGAGGCTTATGGCATCGTATTTGAAGCTGGTGTAAGTGAGGCCATAACCAAAGGGATAGAGCGGCGAATTAGCCACATCGAGATATTGAGAGTGAAACTTTTCTTTCTCCACAAAAGGGCGGCCTGTATTCTTAACTGCATAATAGACAGGAATTTGCCCGGCATTGCGGGGGAAACTCATGGTTAATTTGCCGCTGGGGCTTTCGCCAAAAAGCACATCGGCAATCGCAGCACCAGCCATGGTGCCACCGTACCAGGTCTCGAGAATAGCGTCCAAATTTTGGTCTTCCCAGGCAAGAGTCAAAGGACGCCCATTCATTAAAACCAGCACTATGGGTTTGCCGCTCAGTTTTAAGGCCTTGAGCAACTCCCGCTGGTTATCGAGCAAACCGATATCGCTGCGGCTGGCTGCTTCGCCGCTCATACAAAAAGGCTCGCCCAATGCGACCACCACTACATCGGCCTGTTTGGCCGCCGCCACCGCTTCGTCAATCATCATGGCCGGCGATTTGACATCAAGGGTAAGTTCTGCACCATCTCGGTTCAGCCTTTCCATCAAAGCCTGATCGTCAACGAGATTACAGCCCCTGGCATAAATGAACTGTGTGCCGTAAGCAGCACAACCCTGCCAGAGGCTGGTTGCTTCTTTACTCTGACCGGCAGCACTCCAGCTACCAATTAGATTGCGCTGATCTTTAACTAGCGGTCCGATCAGAGCAATTTTTTGCTCTCGTTTTAGCGGCAAAAGATTATGATCGTTCTTTAAAAGCACCATGCTTTTAATGGCGGCAGCTTTGCTCAGCGCAAGCTTCGACGCGTCCATGACTTTATCTTTATCTTTACTAAGTTCGCCCAAATAACGATAAGGGTCGGCAAAGAGGCCCAACTTATATTTGGCTTCGAGCACTCGCCTGCAGGCAGCGTCAATTTGCAACTGCGGCACTTGCCCAGAACTAACCAGCGAGGCACCGTATTTAGTGAAAAGCTCACCGACCATATCCATATCTACACCGGCATTGAGTGCCAGTTGAGACGCTTGCTTTTCGTCGCCCACGCCGTGAGCAACCATTTCACTCACCGCTGTATAGTCGGTGGCGACGAAACCTTTAAAACCCCACTGCTGCCGCAGTAAATCGGTAATTAACCAGCGGTTGCCTGTGGCGGGCACGCCGTCGACTTCGTTAAATGAAGTCATCACTGAGGCCACGCCCGCCTCTACTGCTGCTTTATAAGGCGGTAGATACTCGTTGTACATACGCAAACGGCTCATATCAACCGTGTTGTAATCGCGCCCGGCCTCAGCGGCGCCATAAAGAGCAAAATGCTTGACGCAAGCGAGCATTTTGTCGGTCTTGTAGAAGTCGCCGCTCTGTTCGCCCTCACCCTGATAGCCGCGAACCATGGCCCGTGCCACCTCGCTGCCAAGGTAAGGGTCTTCGCCGGCCCCTTCGCAGACCCTACCCCAGCGGGCATCTCTGGTAATATCGACCATGGGCGAAAAGGTCCAATTAAGACCATCGGCTGTAGCTTCGGCAGCCGCGGCGGCAGCGGTTTGTTCGATTAAATCCATATTCCAGCTACTGGCCAGACCAAGGGGTAGAGGAAAAATCGTGCGATGTCCGTGAATGACGTCATAGCCGAAGATCAGAGGAATTTTGAGGCGTGATTTGTTCACTACCATTTGCTGCAATTTGCGCACTGACGCGGCGCCAACGGTATTGAAAACGCCGCCTACCTGCCCACGCGAAATTTTCTCTTCTACACCTTGCGAAAGAATGGGGCCGGTAACGTCGGCTCCTATCGACAAGAGATTGAGCTGACCGATTTTCTCATCGAGAGTCATTTGCGCCATCAATTTATTGATTAGCGCCTCTTTTTTGGCATTATCCCGAACAGCACCTTGAGCGAGCGCCGGCGCAGATGGTTGCCAACCAAAGACCAAGGTGGCAAAGACTGTGGCAACCGCCAATCCGGCTCTAACCCTCATAAACTCTCCCTGAAAAGTAGTGCCATTATAGCGATGCCAATTCTTAAAAACTGATGAAGCTTCACGCAGTTGTCAACAGGGTTGCTAAGATAGGTAAACTGCACTCCTTCAACAGGGCAAAACACCAACTTTGATCTCTGAAGAACAAAACATTACAGGCAAAAGCGATGACACCATAAGTGGTGGCAATGGCACAGTCGACAAACTAAAAGGCCCAGAGAGATTGGGAAGTTTGGCAGGATCTGAGTTAGCTCTTCTGGCCAGAAGAGCAGTTGCCGGTTTTATTGACGCATTAATTGTGGCAACTCTTTCAGCCACAACCGTGCTGATTTTGCAAGCGGTGTCCGGCCATCTTAACAGCGGAGATAACTGGCTAGTTTGCTGCTCAATCGCTTTTGTGATCGGATTTATCGATGTCTCCTTTGCCTGCGGTGCATTGTTAATTGCAGCAGCAATTTTCGGAGGATTTTCCGAAATTGTCACCTCGTATGTTTTAGCACCGGTGGTACCGCTGGTTTTAAACCATCTTTATCACGGCCTCTTCGAAAGTTCGCCTGAAAAAGCCACTTTCGGCAAAAAGCTCTTAAATTTGAGAATAACAGCCGCGAGTGGCGAAAGCCTCAACTTCAATGCCGCCCTTTTGCGCAATGCCTCCAAGGCTCTTACGCTCAGTGCCTTTCTCATGCCGTTTATCCATCTGGTGGCAGGCAACCGCCGTCAGTTGATTCACGACCGGATAGCTGGCGCTTATATAGAACTCAATCAAAATAGCGTTGATGATAAAACACTGGCACAAAGCGCCGCTGTGCCGCTAAAAATAGACAAAACCATCTGTGCCGGAATCGGGCGGCGGGCAGTAGCTTCACTATTAGATTCGTTTCTCTATTTTACGGTGGTGCAATTCACTCTTAGCTTTTTAATGGTCGCTCTGGCCCATTGCCTGGCCCGTTTCGATTTTATGGCAGATGTTTATATAATCGTGACCTTATATTTATTAGCGTCTTTCTTCACCACCTCCTTAACCTTAAGTGTCTTCGCCGCCTGCGAAGCGAGCGGGTGGCAAGCCACCCCCGGAAAGCTCGTGGCCGGCATTAAAGTGCTCGGCGAAGACGGCGGTAAGATCACTTTTCTTCAAGCGCTGGCCAAACAATTAAAGCAAGGCCTTGCATATTGCAGCCTTTATCCGCTTTTTGCCATGGTCTCAGTGCCAGCTATAATTTCGCCTGAACTGGCGCCTGTTTTAGGGCCCACTGGTTATGTACTTTTTTACCTCTGCTACGGAATGATTCTCTGCTTGTCATTCAAGAACGGCCAGACTTTGATGGACCGAGTCTGCCAGCGTTATGTGGTGCGAGAGATTGCGCCACCAGGCACCACCAATAGTATCGCCGCGAATATCTCTGCCCCTGCGCCACGCTGGGAATAAAGGCTAATCATGAACAAGAAACGAATTCTAATTTTGGCCGGCATTTTAATCGCTTCCGCTGGCGCTTGCATCGTACCTTATGCAGTGCTGCAAGACCCTCTGGTAGCTGCAGCCATGACTGCATGCAGCGAAGCAATGCTCGATCTCACCGGCGTTAGAGGAATCAACGAGTCGGCCGTAATTGCCGTACAGAGCCAATACGGCTCAAGCTTTGGCTTTATCAATAGAGTCGGCAAGGCGGTCATTGCGCCTCAATTTGCAGAGACCGCGAATTTTCACGAGGGTCTGTGTGCCGTGCGTCTAAACAAACGCTGGGGCTTTATTAACAAAAGCGGCGAAATGGTTATCGCGCCAAAGTATACCCGTGCACTCGATTTCGCTGAAGGCCTCGCCCCCGTCAGGGAAGGTTTAGTTTGGTGCTATATCGACAAAAAAGGCAATCAAAAAATTGCACCTTCCGACTGGAACGGGGCCACTACTTTTAAAAATGGTGTGGCCATTGTCAAAGCGGGAAATCAGCACAGCTTGATTAATGCTCGCGGAGAGTATATTTGCCGCAACTTTGATGAAATCTCTGGCCCTTGTGAGAACTTTTTTCGCACAAAAAAAGATTCTAAATATGGTTTCGTCAATAGCAACGGCACATTTTCTCTAGAGCCGCAATTTAGCGACGCCTCGAACTTTTCTCAAAGCCTGGCGGCTGTTGAAAAAAATGGAAAATGGGGCTACATAGACGGCTTTTCTCGCCTGGTAATTCCTGCCAATTTTGATACCGCCGGCGATTTCCACAATGGTGTAGCAGTGATAAGCGTGGCCGGCAAATATGGCTTAATAGATAGAAGAGGTGCCTACCGTCTTCCCCCTGCCTACAAATATCTCTCCAGTATTTTGCCCGAGCAAAATGTGCCCGCTTCAGAGGCAACTACAGCGTGGCTTTCAGCCGAAGGTATGACACCGGTAAACGATGGCTCTCTCTGGGGCTTTGCCGACAATAATGGTCAGCTTGTCATTAAAGCGCAATTTGGTGACGTCAAACCTTTTTCAGAAGGTTTGGCCAGCGTAGCTGTTTTCAAAGAACCTGCCGCAGTAGCCAGCGCCATGAAGCAGCAAAGGGCCAATGCCGTCAGTGAGGAGCTGCCAGAGCAGACTGAGTAAAGTTATTGAATAGATCTTCGGGACCATCATAAATTGTGGTGGCACCGGCGCCGCGCAAAACATCAGCCGAATTGCCGCCGCACAAAAATCCGATAGCCAGCAAATCGATTTTACTTGCAGCTTCAGCGTCATAAGGAGAGTCGCCAATGACGACTACATTCTCTGGCGGCAAATTGAGTTTATCTAACGCCACGGCAAAAATATCAGGGAAAGGCTTGCTCTTCTCAACATCGTCGGCGCTCGTTTTCACATCTACCAGGTCATCGATTTTCGCTACTTTCAAATAGTGGCTCAGTTCGTCTTTCTTGGCCGAAGTACCAATGGCAATTTTCTTGCCACTGGCTTTAATAATTTTGAAAAGATCGCGCACTTTAGCAAACGCTTTAATCTGGTCAATATAGTTCTTCTTAAAATGCTCGCCGCGAAATTCGGTTAGTTGCTCACCATACTCTTCAATTTCGGCTTTAGTTAGAAAAGTAGGCAGAAGCTGGTCGCCACCCTTACCAATTTGTTCACGAACGGTTTTGAAATCAATAGTTTTACCGAATTCTAAAAAAGCCTCCTGCCAGGCTTTGGCGTGCAAATCTACCGAATCAACGAGCGTGCCGTCCACATCGAAAATAACCGCCTTGATCATTTAGTACACCTTCAGCTAGATTCCATATCTAAAATTTGACCAGGCAATGGCAAAGAAGTTCCCATATTACCAATTAGGTGCAGCTAGTCTAGGTCTAATCAAAAATTTCAATCGAGTGCATATCTTTTAAATTGGGCAAGGCTTGCTTCAATGCGCGCCTGATTCGGGGCGATCTGAACCGTGATGGTAAATAGAGGTCACGAAGAGACTTAAAAGTTTTAAGTGTATTGATACAGTCTGGTGTTAAATTGTTACAGGCTTCAAGGTTCAGAGAGCTGAGTTTCTTCAGGGTGCCGAGCTTGATCAAATCATCGTCATCGATATTTGTTGACTTTAGCTGTAAGTCTCGCAGATTTGACAACCGAGCAATCTTAACAATGTCTGCGTGGCTTAGTTGACACTGAGAAAGATTGAGCCCCACTAATTTTTTGCTTTGACTCAGCACTGACACCACAGGCGATGAATCATCTAACCGTTCGAATGTAAGCCAAACAATATTTTTCAAGAGTGCACTCTTGGCCATATCACGGCCTGCCACTTCGCAATTTCTCACCTGCAGCTCTTGCAAATTAACCAGCGCTTCAAGTCGCCTCAAATCGTCAGCGCTCAAATAAGTATCTGAGAATTCAAGCTTGCGCAAGCCGGTTAAACGAGCAATAGCCGGCACCAGCTCAGGGATGCGCTTGTTGGTAAGGTCGATATTGAGAGAATGCAAAAAGTCAGGATGGAATGAATTGAATAATTGCGGATAAGCTTTGGTTAGATAATTTGGCTTGAAGCCGGTCATTACAGGCCATAAAAAACTGCAGGTCCCTTGTGCCGGACTTTCATTTAATTTGTCGGCGACGAGATAAGTAATAGTGCCGACGGAAAAAGCCTGAGGAAAGGTTATCGACCTGGATTGCCGTTGTTCCTTACCGTACCTTTGCAAATTCTGTTTTTCGCCTGATAGACAGGCGGCAACCTCAAATCAGTCAGACTGACTTGCCCCTGAGTGTAAAGTGGTGCCTGCTCTTTTCTGATTACGTCCGCTTGTAACATCAACGATTCGGGCAGCTTGTTAATCTTTAGAGCCTTGGCAGCCAGTGACTGACTTTCTAAAGCTCTGGCCACGTGCAAACTATTTGCGCCAAGTTCACTGGAATAAAGCGACGCAGCTTTAGAAAAATGGTCCATTGCTTTTTCATATTGTTCGGCTTGCATGTAAAGTTCAGCGCACTCTCGGTGAGAGTCTGTCAGAGGCTCAATGGAAGCCGGGCTTTGCGTCAGCGATGTGCATATAGTTTCATAGATGGCTGCCGCAGCAGCAGGATTATGCTGCGCTTGATCGCACAGAGCCAGAGAGTGCATCGCCTCTTCAGTGTCAAACCGTTTGTGCGATTTCGCTTTCAAAATAGTGAGCTGCTTAGTATACAGCTCGCGAGCTTCGGGAATTTTCCCCTCAGCCAAATAAATATCCGCGATTTCTCTGTAAGCATAAGCAACTTGCGGATCATCCTCAGGATATTTTTTCCTGACGATGTCAAAAGCACTGCGGCAAAGCTTCTCGGCATCGCGATATCTTTTCCTCCGCGTGAGAAATTCAGCTAATAGCCACTGGTTAGCAACTTTAAAAGTCTGGTTAGATTCAGGCACATTACTAAGTGCTTGATTTAGCTTTTGCTCGGCCTCTACATATTTGCTGTTGCGCTCGTCCATCACGGCGCCAGTTACCAGGGCCACACCATTGAGACGGCTGGAGCAGCCTGAAAATATTACAGATAGAGTTACGGATAAAGTGAATAGAAAAGCTGCTGCCTTAAACCTAGTGCGTTGCATTGAATTGAAGTGCTCCACCGTGCCAACAGCATAATACCCGACAGGAGAAAGAATTAGCGCTAACGGGAATTGAACCCGTGTCTCCGGTGTGAAAAACCGGCTTCCTAACCACTAGAAGATAGCGCCAAATTCTCCCAGGCAGGATTCGAACCTGCGACCCCACGCTTAAAAGGCGTTCACTCTAGCCGCTGAGTTACTGGGAGATGTACCCTGGGAGAGATTTGAACTCCCAACAACGCACGTTCGTAACGTGCTGCTCTATCCACTGAGCTACCAGGGCAGGTTGAGATATTGCGCGTAAAAAGCCAAATCTAACCAAACCAGGGGCACTGCCCACGGTGGCTACACGCATCTATGTTCGTATAATTAAGCTCAGACTAAAGACGTCAATGTCAACGCAATCAGCCTGAGCACACGTTTCTTACATAGCTCAGTGACTACGAGTCTGAACAGAGCCAAAATCTTGATCATTGACTGCCGATATATATTGACTGAATAAAAAGCAAATGGAATTGACATAATCGAGAACCTTATTCAAGAGAGCAAAACGACGCAAACGTGTAGACGGTTATTTAGACCGCTTCTCGCTTGATTTTCGCTCGGTATTGAAGTTCACGATTATTATTTCCGCAAAAAAAAGAGACAAGACCTCTACAACATTTGTACCACAAAATAGGAGAATTGCAAATGAGAGATTTTGTTTATTCGATTTTTTTGTTTTCTACTAAACCGCCACTTGCGCTGCCAGACGTTTAAGCACAGGTAACAACTGCGAGACATTCTGATAGCGTTCAGCAGCCTCCAGACGAGTACACGACTCAATTAGCTGCGACAATTCGTCAGATATCTTTGCCGTGTTGCCGGCGCTGCCGTCAGCTTCTTGCGCGGCTTGCTGGTCGGCCTGAGCGTTAGAACTTGTAAGCGCTTCAGGCTCGCGGCCCACCAGCAAGAAATAGAGCGTACAGCCAAAAGCATAAATATCGCTCTGTACCGTGGCTTTTCCTCGCAATTGCTCAGGAGCAATAAATGAATGTTTGCCGACAAAGGTACCAGTGGCGGTGCCGATCAACTCGTTGGCAGCACCAAAATCAACGAGAATGACTTTGCCGTCATTGCGCAAAATTATGTTATCGGGAGTGATATCGCGGTGAATAATCGGCTGTTCTCGCTCATGCAAAACCTTGAGTGTATTGGCAATCTGGATGCCCCACTCGAGTACATCTGCTTCGTTCTGCGGCCCGTTTTGCCGCACAAGCTGCCAGAGATCGACGCCGTTGACATATTCAAGAATCATATAATTTCGATCGAGCTCGGTGAAGCAATCAAGAACCCGCACAATACCGGGATAGTCTACTTTTATGAGCAACTTCGCTTCGCGATCAAATAACTCTCTGGCCTTATCTTTGAGTTCAGCCGAGCCGTGCTGCGGTATGGTCGCCTCTTTGAGCACCACAAGCTTGCTACCGTCAAGTTGACAAAGATAAAGGGCTGACAGGCCACCGGTGGCCAGCTGGCGTACTATTTTCAAACTGCTGTTGCGCAATACACGGCCTGGCTCAAGAGGCACATATTGGGTAGGGCAAAAACGTCTGCCCAGCTCGTCTTCCCATAGATCTGTATAACTTGGTTGCAAACTCTCCCTGGCGCCCACACGCAAAATATTCTGCAATTCATCTAAATTTGGCGCGCAGGTCTCGGGCGCCCACATGCGCACTGCCAGAAGTAATTGTTCAATAAACTCAGGTTGAAGATCTTTAACAGGTAGGCTCTCTGACCTGCCATTTTCTCGAGTAAATTTCAAGAGTGAGTTTTCTGGTTTGTCGCTGCTAATTGATGCATCAACCAGTTTAATCGTGCGCCATGAAAGATGCTTTTTCAAACCCAATCTGCCACCAACCAGCGCAGGCAGAGTAATTCCCTGCCTGTTCACCACCAGATAATCATTGGCGAGAAAACGTTTTAATAACAGTGCTGCCAGCGTCAGGCAGATGCTGAGAGCGAGCAGTGGGCCAGCTTGCTCAACGATAGTGGAAACTTTAGATTGTTGAATCAGTTGAATTAGACCAACGAGCATGGAAACCGTAGCGATAGGACAGAAGATGCCCCAGAGCGGAAATGAGATATTGAGGAAAGCATCAAGATACTGCCGCAGCCAACTTTTACACTGACTCTGAATTACAAGATCAGCCACCGTTTAATACCTCTTGTCGCGACTGAATTTGTATGTCATCAACATCGGCAATACTATCCAGATCTGCCAGAATCTCAGCAGCGGACTTGTACCTTTTATTTAAATCAAGAGCGGTGCAAATTTTCACGATCTCATTTATAGAGCCACTAACGGTGGGCATTTCTGCCGCTGGCGATGACTGCGAAATGGCGTCGGGATCGCTGCCGGTGAGCAAATAATATAGAGTGGCACCAAAAGCGTAAATATCGCTTTGCGTGGTTGCCTTGCCTCTAAATTGCTCTGGTGGCATGTAAGCAGGCTTGCCGACAATGGTACCTTGCGAACCGCCAAGTGTTTGCTGAGCAACATTGAAGTCAATTAGCTTGAGCTGATCTTTACTATCAACAATCAAATTCTCTGGAGTAAAATCTCGATGAATAACACCTTGATCATGCAAGAAAGTGAGAATGGTGCACATTTGCCTTGCCAGAGCGATCACTCTATCTAGCTCAGAAAGCGGGCCTTGCTGCAAGACGAGCTCGCGCAAGTAATTGCCGGCCAGATATTCGAGCACAAGGTAAGCACGGTGGTCTTCGACAAAATAATCGACTAATTGCACCACGCCGGGGTGATTCAGTGATTGCAATAGCTTTGCCTCTTGCTCGAAACCTTCTAGTGCCTTTCTGCGTACAACCGGGTCAACAAAAACAGGGAGAATTGTTTCTTTTAAAACGACTGAATGCGACTCACCATTGTTAGTATCACGACACAAATAAGCAGTGCCCTGACCCCCGACTCCGAGACTACGTAAAATTTCGAAGCGACCATCGGCAGCCATCTGACCGGGCTCAAGCGGATCGAGAGTTTTGCGCTCGGGTGCTTGAGTAAGAGATTGCAGCCATAGCTCAGTATAACTATGGTCTGATTTAGCCATGAGCGACTGAGTTACCTGGTGACCAACCTGACAATCGGGCACGTAAGTTTCGATGCGCTTTAAAAGCAGGCCTCGCTCGTCGACGTTAATCGCAGATAGGTCTAAATCAAGCTTCTTGCTATCCTTTCTTTCAATATGAATCTTTGCCGCATTCTGAGCTCCTTCCTGAAGCTCTAAACGCTCAACTTGAGACCACTGCACTTTTTTAAAAGGTATGTTGAGGGCTCCCATCCGCATTACCAGACGCAAACCATTGTTGTCACTAATTAAACAATTTGGCTTCCACAACAAGCGCTGCATATAAAAGGTCATAGCGGCCAGCCACAAGGCCAGCACACCTACGACTAGCGGATTGTGCGAAGCGGCAGTCAGGGTCGTGGATGTGCTACTGCCAATAGAATAAATAACGCGCCCTAGTGCAGCGGAGCACTGGGTCAAAAACTGGTGGAAGGCGAACTGTTCGGCCTGACCATATTCGTGTGGCTGAAACATAAAATAGAGATTGCTCAACCAATTGATCCACATTGGTGCCATCGCGAGTAAAGCAACAATTGGACCAAACCGCATCCACTTGCCGGCGGTGTGCTTGAAAATAGCTATCGATTCAACAATAAATGGCCTGGCGTCATAAGACAATCGCAATTGCGCAGGAACGACTAAAGGCAACTGGGGAGCCCTTCCAGCCTTCAACAACGTATTCAGCACCGGAGACACTTTTATAGCGGAATTGCGCGATTGCAAATGCGCAATCAACAACTCGATGCTGCGATCGCTCAGGCCATTTAATTTAAGCTTTAGCTGCCCGCCACTCTGGCTCGTGATAGCCAGACAACTCGGCAATAGTTTGGATTTATTGCCGGGAATTTCAACGCTGATTATGTCTTTAATCGGCACAACACGAAAGCCAAAAAAAAGATTGTTGTCATCGATCCTAATCTTTCGTTTGAGTGAATCTTCCAGAAAATAAGTGATGAATAAGCAGAGAAGTAGACTGTAACCAACGTCCATTGCTACGGAGCCCATGTATCTGGAAGCCAACCCAACCAGAGGCACAAGTGGTATCGCCCAAAGGGGCAACAAAAGAAAGGCTTTCTGCCACAAAAGCAGTAAAGACAAAGAATCGCCATAAGACAGCACTAAAGTATTTGGTGCCTTAATACCTGTCATCATTAATCTCTATTGGTGGCTTGCTGGCTGTAATGGACTGCGTTCGAATGGTGCCTTTCCAGCCATTAACTGTGTTATTAAAGTTATCGATATCACTGAACTCTACAAAAGAATAGAGTGGCCCTGGTAGTGAAATTTCAGCATTGGCCGCAATTAAAGTATTGGCGGTACCTAAATTTGGCGAAACTCTCCTCCCACTTTTATCTATGTAATGCCAGAATGAACCGTCATATACAGGTGCATAGCCATTAGAAAAGGCAAGAGCCCACTTATATTGAGGGGCAATGGTAAATTTACCCTGGGCGTTTAAAAAGCCGATCTTATCGCCTTGCAGAACCGCCCCGAGGCCTTCAGAGAGCCACACGCCTCTGCCACTATGGACGATACCATCTACCGACGGACCAGCAACAGGCTTACCGGATGAATCGATGAACGACCAGACCTTGCCGTTTTTCACCGCAATAATCTTGTCGAAAGCCGTAACGTAATCGTACTGTGGCTTAATAACAAATTTGCCGGTGCTGTCGACAAAACCATACTTGTCATTGACACGCACGGCAGCGTGCCCATTCTGATAAGAGGAAATTCGAGTGAATTGAGGCGCTAATATCTCCTTGCCACTATCATCAACAACACCAAAGAGTTGTCGTTTCTCGACTATATAGGCCGGGGAATCTTTGATACCAAACCTGGCAGTTTTGCGTCCTTGTGAATATGTATATGAGTAAGTGTAGACCTCGTGCTCTGGGGTTAAATAGCCCACATTGTTGTCGTCAGAAACAGACCTTATACTGTCGTATTCGGGTTTGATTAGCCAACCGCCTTTGGCGTCCAATAAACCAACAAAGCCACTAGGAACGGTGACGAAATGCGGAGTTCCAGCTGGGGCGTGGTCGGGATCGAGCGCATCCAATCGCGTTTGCCCATTGGGTGCGTACTCTTTTTCGTCAAGCTTTAGAGCGGCCTCTGAACGGGTCGGTTCATAGGTCGTACCTGGAGGCGGATTTACTGTTTGAAATAAAACCTTTCCAGTTTTGTCGATTAAATAAGTAGTATCTTTCTTGTAAGCAAGTGCAGTGCCGCCACTAAAAGGCGAGCATTTTTCGTAAATTGCCGGAATGACAATTTCTCCAGCTTTGTCAATGTATCCAACGCAACGATCGTTAGTCTTGCTGTAAATGCTGACCTCGGCCAGGCCTTCAGAAAAATCGCCGATATCCTGATAAACAGGTTTAATTACTGTTTTGCCCGATAGATCAACGTAACCAATGCGCGGAATATTCCACCCAGATTCTCTAACTTTAGACAAGCCATCCTTAGACAAATTATCCACATAAGCCAACTCTGGGCTCAACCTGGCTCGCTTGGGATTTTCTGTAATGTGCATGGTGGAATCGATAAAGCCGGTAGTCTTAACCAGTGACTTTAGATCCAACAAACTGAAGACAAAAAGGCTGATAGCAAAAAAAATGCTTCCACCGACGATCAATCGGTGCCTGAATAAGCCTCTATATTCGGTATCAGAGTTTGGTTTAAAATCACCATGAAATTCGCTTTTCAAATAGGCCTGGTTATTTTGCGCTGGAGCGTCGTAGGCGGGCAACTTTACGGCAGGCAGATCTGACTTGGCTTCAACTGCATTGTCAGATGACTCGGGCACGGTCAGTGCCGAGCAAGACACCGGGGCGGCCTCTTCCACCAGCCGGCTTTCAGTCTCTTTTAGCTTAAAATCCTAAAGAGGCCTATTGACTGAGGGTTCGGCCATTATTCAAACCTATAACTGCGAATGCGCTATTCCTATTATTCCCGAAATGGCACAGTAAGCTACCGGGTCTTCCCCTGGTTTTACATGCCTCTTAAGGCTCCAGTGAATGTTTAAACCGCTGCTCGCTCTTTTTCTGCTTTAGCCAAAAGAGCATCAAGTTTAATACCGTCTTCGGGAATGCAACCACCACCCACCGACCAGACGAAACGCACAGCATTTCCAGTTTGCGCCAGCTCAGTGTTAAAGTCACTAATGATTTTCGCCACGCATTCTCGGGCCGAAGCTGATGGACGGTGCGGCATCAAAATTGCCAGATTATAGGTCTGGTAGTGGGCTACATAATCGTAAGGCTCAAGCTGTATGCGAATTTTCTCTGCCACCAGCTTCAGATCATCTGAAGACAATTCCTCTCTGATAGATGCTTCTTCTTTGTGCACACCGATAATAATCAAACTAAATGGAAGCCTGAGTTTGAGAGCGCGATGATACTCAACCTCCAGAAAATGCATAAACAGCTGGTAGCTCATGAGCCCTGTGTCGGAACGAAGCAATTGCTGGAACGCTTCTTTAACAGCCTCTTTTGCGCCAGGTGCCTGAGTTATTTCTACTGCAGTTTCTTCTTGTTTGGGTTTTACATTGACACCAATCAGTTTCGCTTTAGAAAGGTTGAAAACGATCGGCAGCCACGCTGATTTAGGCAAGCCGCTCTGAGTAACAACTTCAGCGAGTGTGCGTTTACCATCAAAGACGAAATAAAGTGCTTTTTGACTCTGCATGTCGACTGGAGCACCAATTTCGAGAGCCTTCTCAAATTCAGCTTCTGAGGGCTGACCATATTTAACTGGCACCGAATCGTCACTTAAGCCCGCGGCTTCAATACTGACGATGTAGTCTCGCAGTGCCGCACCTTCCATAAGTAACAGATCGAGTCGCTTCATGGCAGTACGCTCAGAAGATTTCATGGAAGCGTTGAAATGGAAAAATCCATTGATCCAGGTCATCGCTTCGACTATTACTTCTTCATCAGTGAGATTTTTTGGAGCTGCGGTCATTGAATCACTTCGGTACGAGGCCCGACGCGGCGTACCCTCTTCATAATAAATTTCTACCGACTGCAGACCACTGGTAATATCAAGGCGGCCTGTCATTTTGGCCACACTGATTGTCTGAACCAGCTCGCAGACGCCCAATTCGCTGAGATTTCCCGATAGTTGAATGGTCTGGCTTACTGCCTGCTGTGCCGCAGCAGCCGCTGTGGCGGCAGGCACTGCCGGCTGAGCCGGCTGCAGTTCAAAGCTTCCCGTCCTCACCGGACTGGCGCCGTATGTCACTTGTTGGACTGCCGCTGGAGGAGGAGCAGCAGAAAAATCTGCGATTGGAGCCGCTGGTTTAACGTAGAGCGATTCTTCGACAAGATTAAAAATGAGCTCTACGTCGGTGGTGCTGTATTCCCAGAGAGTGTTAATGCCCTCTTGCAATGACCAGATTGGAGCGGCGTCAGCTGCTTTTGAACGGCCCAGCCCACTGGCAGCACGAGTCATCTGCACTTTAAGAACTAATTTTGGGCGATCAGGAACAGCAATTGTCTGATTGACAGGCGTACCCGTCTGGGCTGCCTTCAAGAGGCGTTGCAGATCTTCTACTTTTGGTGCGGCGATAAGCGGCGCCTGAGTTTTGAGGTTTCTTCCTTGCATGGTTTCCAATCTAGCAGGTGTTATCTATGATTTGCAGCCGCCATTGTCGCATTAGTTGAAAATCTCTTCTACAACTTTCTTGACAACGGAAGTTGTCGCGACAAGCCGGTGTGCACTTACCTTGAGATACAACACCGCTCGCGTCAATGCTAGCAGCCGATAAAAAATCTGATTAAGCAGGCACTGCCAATGGTGAGAGTTCTCTCTCTTCAGTTGAAATCATGACGTGTTTTTCCACTACCCCAGTTGTGGCGGGCATAAAGAATGAAACTACTGCGCCAATTAAATAGACGGCAGAAACGGTAGCCGCGCCAACCGCATAGGAACCGCCACTGGCAGCAATTATCTGGCCACCGAAAATGGCTGCCAGCGCAGCAAAGACTCGACCTGAATTATAACTAAAACCGAATGCCGTGCTGCGTATGCGTGTGGCGAACAATTCAGGCACATAAACGAAAAGCACTACGAAAGGCAAAATCGAGGCAGCTCCAATGGCGAATGCCCATACTAACAACGGCAAACCGAATGATTTGACCGTGGTAAACATTCCGACGCAACAAAGAAAACTGGCTACAGAACCGATCAGGAAGCAGCGCGACCGCCCAAACACATCAACGAGCTTACCGCCGAAGAAACCACACAAAATAAGACCGGCGTTCATGCAAATTGTGGTGATGCTGCGCTCACTCACGGCATCTGTGCCGGTGATTTGATTTATCCAGGCTGGAATCCACGAAAGCACGGCCCAATAGCCCATGATGCACGAACTTGCCATGGTTGCTACAGTGAGCGTTGCCCGCCGATTCTCCTTTGAAAATAATTGGAAGAATGGATTACGCAGCAAATCTTTTTCTTGCTCGTTGCGTTCGATTTCCTTTTTGCTTGCAGCACGTTTACGCGCTTCGGCAATAAACTCAAACTCTTCCGTATCTTTAAGCTTCGCTCGCACATAAAAGGTAAGAAGCGCCGGAGTAATACCGATGACAAAAAGTAGGCGCCAGCCAAAACGGCCGAAGCATAAAGTAAGAAGCGACGTGGCCAGATATCCCCACCCAAATGCCGAAACCATAAGGCCCATAGCGTGCAAGCGTGATTTTCCCTGCCATGTTTCAGCAAGAATCACTCCGCCAATGCCAATTTCACCGCCAATGCCGCAGCCCACAAGAAAACGATAGAATGCCAGTTCTTGCCAGGTCTGTGCCAGAGCGCATAGACCGGTGCACAAGGCATACATGAGAATTGTAATCATCATGGTTTTAGCGCGACCGATACGGTCAGCCAGCATGCCAAAAACGACCGCACCGGTCGCCCAACCCAGCATGAAAACCGCTAATACGTAGCTGCCGTATTGACCAATTTTGGCATGGTCACTTGTGCCGAGCAGCTGCGAGAGCGCCGGAAAAAGGACCATAACAAAGATGGTGGCATCAAGTCCGTCAAAAAATGCTCCCAGCCATGCGGCTATGAAAGCATGCCATTTACCCCCTCCAGGCAGACTAATTTTGTTTTGTAAAGCAGCAATTGTGGTTGAATGCATAGAACTCTCCGCTATACCATTGACGCTACCTTAGAAAGGCCAGGATCCTCTTGTCAACCGCACTGACAGCTATCAGTGGGACTTATACGAAGAAGGTTAATCAAACCAGCAACGCTTTGCGGTTCAACAGAGTAATCATTTGCTGTCAAATAAATAGGTGGTGTACTGTCGCGAACTGGCTACAGTTGCTAATTTAGACTACGTGCATTGGAACTATTCCATCCTATTGCCAGTCTCGTTCAATACCTAAATTAAGGGGCTTTGAATGCCATCTGCTGATGAACCAACACCAATAAAAGAACTTCACTGGTTAGTTGAGTTTTACAAGCAACACGGCCTTTTCGATAAGGCAGCAGAAATTCTGAACAGCATTTCTAAACCTGATGTCGAAAAAGACATAGTAGATGCATGTCCGAGGTTGATACTACCTACGGTAGCAATTCGGTGATCCCCGCGAGCGCGGAAGCACAGCAAGGACTTTTCATTTTGTGACTACTTTCTACTTCCACGTTGCAGGGCTTGCAATTTCTGAGCTGCACCGAATTTGGTTAGAAAATCGTTCAAGGCTATAGCACACAGAGCACGGTCAGCCACGCTTACAATGGCGTGGTTGCTTGTTGGTAAATTGACAAACATAAAAGGTTGCTTCGCTTCTTTTTTTAAAAGCGCTGCATGAGATGGTGGCATACTTTTGTCTTTCGCGACAGCGATTAGAAGAACAGGAGGATGTTCACCCTTCAGCATCACCAGATTATCGAAAGTGGGCTCCATAAATAAACACTCAGGATAGATGGCTGTAAAACCTGCCTAATCATCGGCCCATTGCGAATAACCTGACTCAAGCATGGTGGTAATTTTAAAATGATCCGCCATGGCGTTGATGGCACTGCCAACACCTTGCGAATATAAAATTGCACCCTTTTCGTTTGGCGCTTTAAAAAAAATGCAATCAAGTACAATGGCTGGCTCAGATAACTTCGCGCCATCACGAACAACAATTCTGTTATGTTTTCCGAGAATGCCACCAATCTCGATGGGTTGATCAAGTTTTCTATCTGGCGGGTGAAACAAAACATAATTGATCAACGAGTGATTAAATCGCGGCATGTAATAAAGATAAGCACCGGTCGCCAAGACAAGAATAAGAGCTGCCGCGAACAGCAGCAATCGCCCGAGTTCTTTGTAGGTGGGCAATTTTCTCATATTCCTACTCTACCAAATTACAACTTTTGCCGCACCAGAACCAATGCAAAGCCAAGCAGATTCTCGCCATTCCATTTGCGCGGATCGGCAGCATCGATATTGGACTGCTCTAAGCCAATTCCCCAAATCTGGTCATCCTGGGCTGCTTCCACGAGAATTTTGGGAGCGGTTGATTTAAGCCATTGACTCAGCGCTACATTTTGCTCAAATTTAGCAAGATTGCCGCGAATAACTATTTCCGACCGGTGCTGCTGCCAGAGGTTAGAATCAAAATTGCTTATTTTGCGACCGAGGGCTTTTGCCTCTTTAGGGGTCTTGCATTCGAGGATCTTCTGCAACGATTCTTGATCATTAAATAGCCGCGCCTTTTCGGCCATCATAAAGTGCTCGGCGGTGGCATAGTTAATTCCGTCTACAGTAAATGACGCATCAAACCACTGGCTGCAGCAAGACTCAGATACGCTGCCGTCCGCTTTCGGTTGATGGCTGTAGAAAAACAGATAGTCAAAGCTTCTGCCCTGGTCTAATAATTCGATCAGTTCGCCTCTGGTGTGTACGGTCATTTAATACCTGATTATTGTCGCTGACTATTACCTTGTGAAAGATCTTAGTCTACCCCGATGGAGTTAGCGAAAATTCCGCACATTAATTGCCTGGCTGCGACCTTCAAAGCGGGTATATTGTGTGGACGACCCATCCTATGAATATTAAAAGAAGCCGTGCTACCGCCGCCGCCACCGTTTTTCGTGCCACCACCGCCGAAGCAAAAGAAGCACAAGTCAAAAGTGAGCAAGCCTGTTCTATTTGAAAAGAAAAAACTTAGCGGAATTAGCTTTTTCGTCACCACTGTAGACATGACTGATCCGGAGACGTACATGTCAATTTTGTTGTCGCACGATAGCCAAGAAGCAAACAATGCCAGTGTTTCGCACGGTGCCGAAATCTTTGACGAATACGTAACAAGGCACCACGGTGCTGTCATGCTCAATGGCACATTTTTTAGCAAAGACAAGCAGCAGCGCGTCATGGGCAATATGGTGGCAGGTGGAAAAACTCTAAAATATAGCCGATGGGAAAATTATGGCACCACTCTCGGTATCAAAGCGGGCAATGATTTAGAGATGGTTACGGCCCGCTCCGAAGGCCAGCCGCAATGGGAAGAGCACTGGTACTCACTTACATGCGGGCCGCGGCTGGTGCGAAAAGGCGAAGTCTGGGTCAATCCTGATATTGAAGGATTCACCGATAGCCATGTACTCACCATTGGCCCAGGCAGGCAATCGGATTTTCCAGGTCTAGAGAAAAACTCTACCTCGTAACATTTCTCTCGGGTCTATCTTTAGAAACGGCCGGCAAGCTCATGAAACAAATTGGCTGTTATGAAATATGAGGTGCTGGCATGACTATTGAATTAATCGTGGTCTTCCTCGTCGCGGTACTTGCAGGCGGCGTTGCCTCCGTCTCAGGCTTTGGCATTGGCAGCCTTTTAACACCTTTACTTGCTTTGCGTCTCGACCTTCAACTGGCAGTGGCAGCGATATCCATACCGCACGTACTTGGCACTTCCCTCAGGTTCATCTTGATTCACAAAGACTTACGAAAGGACGTTTTCATTAGCTTTGGTATCTGCAGCGCAATTGGAGGCTTAAGTGGTGCGTTGCTTCATAATGCAGCAACCAATCCGGCATTAATCACAGTTTTTGCTTTTTTGCTTATATTTGCTGGAATTACTGGCACTTTTGGATTGTCCGAAAAGATTAGGGTGCCACCCAAAGTTAGTTGGCTGGCAGGTTTGGTATCAGGCGCTTTTGGCGGATTAGTGGGTAATCAGGGCGGTATTCGTTCTGCCGCACTTTTGGGATTTGATCTGACAAAGAAAGAGTACGTGGCAACTGCAACCGGAATTGGTCTGATCGTCGATGCCGCTCGAATGCCCGTTTACTTCGCTAGCCGCTTCGCGGATTTGGTGCAAGTCTGGTTGCCAATTACGGTCGCGTCTGTCGGCGTGCTGCTTGGAACGTGGTTTGGAAAAGCAGTCTTAGTCAAAATTCCAGAACCGATTTTTAAGCGTGTGGTGTCAACCATCATTCTTTTGCTTGGCATAAGTATGTTGTTTAAGTGAACAACGCCTTTTGCCCATGTCGCTGGAACTTCTAAGCTAATATCATCGTCCTCACAACAATGAAGCCATCAGTTTTCCCAATATTAATAACTTGCTTGTTCGTAGGCAACATGACATTTCTGAGTTCAGAGGCTTCGGCTGCTGACGAAAAGAAGTCTTCCCAAGTGCAGCAAGCACCGTTATCCGAGGCCGAAACGCAAGCAGCGATTAAAGAACTAAGAGCAAAACACCTGGCCGCGCCTATCGCTGGTTTCAGCATGGCCTCAATAAAAGGCTCTTTCAATGAAATTCGCGGTGGCAGCAAACATGGCGCTGCCGACTTGGCTGCCCCCAGAAATACCCCGGTGATGGCAGTGGAAGATGGAACGATCGTCAAGCTTTTCTTGAGCAAAGCAGGCGGAACAACCATATACCAGGCCGATCCCAGCTGTAAGTTCGTCTACTACTATGCCCATTTGCAAAAATATGCAGATAACCTCCATGATGGCGACAAAGTAAAAAAAGGCCAGGTCATTGGGTACGTAGGCACTTCGGGCAATGCACCCCCGAATACTCCGCACCTGCATTTCGCAGTAGGCATGGGCGACGTCTTGAGAAACTGGTGGCAGGTGTCTGACCTGGATCCATACGAAGTATTCAAATAATCGATATCTCTATCCAACTGTGGAACTTATTGTGGAACTTAAACAGCATTTCTCCGACCAGCGTATTCAGGGCAATGGTCAGGTTTGGAGTGGCGCAATGAAACAGTTTTCTCTAATGGTAGCAATGGTTATTAGCTTTTCTGCTACCGCGCCGGCCTTCAGCGCTCCACCCGCGCCAAAGAGACCCGCAGGCGCCGTCAAAACCAATATGCAATATCCATTTATCAATGGACATTATGCTCTGACTGGAGTGCTGAAGAAAAATGGCTACCGTTCGAACGCTCCTACAGTCCTAGTAGTCGACAAAGGCAGTCACTCAACGCACGTCTTGCAACTGCAACACCTTGGCCGCCGTGATGAAATGGTGAGGGTGATGACTCTATCAAACGCTATCGGCACCGTCGACAAGCCCACTCCGTCAGGCAGATATCTGGTAGCGATGAAAAAGCAATTTCCAGTCTGGGTGCCACCCAGAACCATTGATCCAGAACAAAAGCCCGTTCCAGCCTACAATCAGACTCACAAAAATCCGCTCGGTGTCGCCGCTATTTTTCTCAACGGCGACGAACTGGCATTACACGGCACAAACGAACCCAACCAGATCAGAAAGAGTGCCAGTCACGGTTGTATTCGGCATTCTAACTCAGACATCTCTCGGCTATATGGAATGGTCAAAAGAAACACTCCTGTGTACATCGTGCGACAGTTCCGTGGAACAGTCCTTAATCGCAGTGACTTTATCAAAGGCAAAGCCAAAGCGAACGTTTAACTTTAAATAGCAGGCACCGTATGTAGTGGCTAGAAACTGAATACCGGACGATCGGGAAGCTGATCGAATTCTTCTTGCGAAAAGCAATAAAGTCTGGCCGGCCGAAAAGAGCCTTGTTGCGTTGTCTCATCTAACTCGCGCAACACGCCTGATTTGAGAAATTTCTTACGAAAATTGCGATTATCGACCGGCCGCCCTAAAACCGCTTCGTAGACCGACTGTAAATCGCGCAAAGTAAATTTGTCCGGCAAGAGACTAAAAGCCGCAGCTGAATATTCAATTTTATATTTGATTCGCTGGTGCGCATATTCAACGATTCGCCTGTGATCAAATGCCAATTGCGGCAGGTCTAACACCGGCCACCATGCCACACCGCTGGCATCAGAACTGGCCCGTAGCTCCAGATCGTCTTGACGCAAAAGAGCCAGATAAGAGGCGGTCACCACTCGAGCACGCGGATCTCGACCGCGGTCACCGAAAGTGTACAGCTGCTCAAGGTAAACACCGCCGACATTTGTCTCTTCAAAAAGCACTCTTGTGGCAGCGTCTTCGATGCTATCGTCGTCAGAAAGAAATCCACCGGGCAATGCCCACAAATTTTTAAAAGGCTCGCGTTTGCGTTTAACCAAAACTATTTCGAGCTGACCTTCTTGTACGGCCAGAGCTACGGTATCAACGGTTACTTTTATTGGTTCAATAGCCATTTTGTCGCATTTTAATGTCAGTTAAACTTAAGGAAAGGCTCGAATTACGTCCAGTATACAGGAAGTAATCGTAATTCTAACGACAACGACTCAGACGCGTGGGCACATCCTTGCTCCCAAAGGCCCTATTTCGTTCTCAGGACTTCAATACATTCTCAAATGGCGCTAATTCAGTTAGTGGCAGGATAGCGAAAGACAGTTTCAGTATTTGGTTACCGTTGCTTATACAGTTACTGGAAAGCTTGAAAGCCCTAAAAGCTAGCACCAGCGAGTAATGAAAATGTTCGCAAACGAGCGTTCCAAGGGTAGCTGGAGTATAAACCTTGCGAATTAATCTGCACCTTGGCAATTTAAGCTGCAATGGGAGCATTTTAATGGTAAAACGTAAGAAGTACGCTTACTCGATATCGCAAAATCATAGCGTGTACATGAGGTCAACTGAAATCGATGAACACACTCTCTAAAATTGACAGACAAACGCAAACGCTTATTGATGAAATCAAATATCTCAGCAAAATGCGTAACGCCGTCATTCTTGCTCACAACTACCAGATACCAATTATTCAAGATGTGGCTGACTTTGTCGGCGACTCCCTTGGGCTTTCGCAGCAAGCAGCTAAAACTGATGCTGAAATGATTGTTTTTTGTGGCGTGCACTTTATGGCCGAGACCGCCGCCATTTTGTGTCCCACCAAGCGCGTACTAATTCCTGATCTTGAAGCCGGCTGCTCTTTAGCCGCATCTATAAACTTGCAGCAACTGATTGACTGGAAAGCTGAGCATCCAGGTGCCATCGTAGTTTCTTACGTCAATACTACCGCTGAAATTAAGGCTATCTCGGATTATTGCTGCACCTCCGGTAATGCATTGAAAATTGTTCAATCTATACCTGAAGACAAAGAAATTTTGTTTCTGCCAGACGTCTTTCTCGGCTCATGGGTGCAGAAGATGACCGGGCGGAAAAATATGCGCATCTGGATGGGTGAGTGCCACGTGCACGCCGCGGTGCATCCCAGCAAAATAGACGAAAAGATGAAAGAGCACCCTGATGCTGAATTATTGATTCACCCCGAGTGCGGATGCCTGACCCCTTACCTTGACAGGGTGGCGCGCCAGGGTGGCGACAATAAAGATGTGCTGAAAGTGGCCTCAACAGAGGGAATGCTTAAGCTGGCAAGTTCTTCTGAATCAAAGAAATTTGTAGTCGCAACCGAAATCGGGATTTTGCACAGAATGAAAAAAGAAAATCCTGATAAGGAATTTCTGCCGATCAGTTCTGAAATGAGCTGCCAATTTATGAAAATGATCACTCTAGAAAAGCTGCACCGATCACTTGTGGAAGATGTATTCCACGTGACGGTGGAAGAAGAAACAGCTTCTAAAGCGCGTCTGGCCATCGAGCGCATGATCTCGATTTTCTAGGAGCACAACCATGAACGACAAGCGCATAGCATCAGTGATTGATACCGACGTTTTAATAGTCGGCTCCGGCATTGCAGGTTTAATGCTTGCACTGCGCCTGCAGTCGGCAGATCTGAAAGTGGTGCTTGTATCTAAAGCTGCGCTTTCTGATTCAAACAGTTCATGGGCACAAGGTGGCGTCGCCGCAGTGACCGGTGCCAATCCATTTGACTCGCCTGAGGCTCACCTGATCGATACCATCAAATCTGGTGCCGGTCTCACCGATGTCGAAGTGGCCAAAAGCATTATTTTTGATGGTCATCGTTTGATTGCTGAATTAGACAGACTTGGCGTGGCCTTTGAAAAGAACCCAGCAGGCAAATATGACCTGGCCCTCGAAGGCGGGCACAAGCAGGCTCGCGTGGTACACAACAAAGATACCACCGGCAAATCGATTACCGAAGCGCTCAGCGAAAAACTCTGGCTGACAGCCGCAGGCAACAAAAATTTGATCATATTAGAGAACACCACCGCAATAGAATTGCGCACTAGTAATGAAGGTTGCTGCGGAGCAACTCTACTTAACGACGATTCAAAAATCGAAGTGCGGGCCACTCACACTGTCTTAGCCACGGGCGGTGCGGGTCAGATTTTTGAACGCACCACTAACCCTCTTGTAGCCACCGCAGACGGTATCGCTCTGGCATACCGTGCCGGCGCTGTTTTAAGTGACCTGGAATTCGTACAGTTTCACCCGACGGCTCTACGATTACACAACGCCCCCTCTTTTCTTATCACAGAAGCGGCCAGGGGTGCGGGCGCAACTCTGCTGGATCATAAAGGTCAGAGATTTGTTAAACGCTTTCACGAAGACGGTGAGCTGGCTACAAGAGACATAGTTGCTCGAGCGATTCACTCGGTAATGACTGAAAACGATCTAGAGCAAGTCTATCTCGACATGCGGCCCATAGGCGCAGAACAAATCAAAAATAGATTTCCCAATATTTTACAAACATGCAGTCAATACGGCATTGACCTGCTGACTCAACCAATTCCTGTTGCGCCCGCCGCACACTATATGATGGGCGGAATCAAAGCTACAGTGGCCGGCCGCACCAGTATGAAGGGATTGTCTGCCATCGGCGAATGCGCTTGCACAGGTCTTCACGGTGCCAATAGACTGGCGAGCAATTCACTTTTAGAAGCTGGCGTTATGGCTCTCAATCTTGGCGATGAGCTAATTGCATCAAGCAGTGCTCATTCAACAAACATTATCAGCCGGCATCAAGACGAGCAGATAGTGTTGCCAACCGATGTGCAAAATTTTCGCGCTCATATGTACAGACACGCCGGGCTTGTGCGATCGCAGTCGGGCTTGAACATTTTACTTAAGTCACCGTCAATCCTTGTGCCCGCAAGCAAAATGTCGGCCAAACAATATTGCGAGCGCAATATTTTTCAAGTCGGTCTGCTTATTGCCCAAGCGGCCTTGCTGCGTACCGAATCTCGTGGTTCGCATTTACGAGAAGATTATGCCACCGTTAATGATGGCAAATTCATTCGTCATTTTGAAGTGATAACTCCAGCTAACCCAACGCCGGTTACAGCCATAGATTTTGTATCTTGACGTAAAACCACTACCTTTATTGACGCTATGCCGGCATCAGCAGGAAGCGGCAGCGAGAATTTCTTAACAGGCTTTTCGAAAAGTTTTACCACTCGGGCAACGCCGGTGTGTTTCAAGACTCGACCAGAATTTTCGCCTGTTCGAACCGACACAGTGACATTGTCTTGGGTAAGAAAAACTACCAGCTGCTCATCTCGGCCAAGCGAAACAGCTGTGTTCAAGCTTACATTTACAATTTTGTGGATGGAATCGCAAACTGCTGTCAGCCCAATATTTAATTTAGGCTCGTTTGTTCGACTGTTTATGGCCTCTACGGCAGAGCGAGAATCGGTGCCACCAAAGCCTGTCCTTCCATCAACAACCATCTCGGGCGTATAAACGGTGTTTTGCTTGAAAGCTTTGGCATAAGACTGCTGCCTATCGGTAAAAATCTTGGATGAAAAAGGGTCTTTCCAGCCTAGATGATCCCAATAGTCAACGTGCTCGCTAACAACAACCACTTTAGGACCAGATTTAAAAGTCTCAGTTAAAGTTGATAGATAATGATCGGCTGGCGGGCAACTGCTGCAACCTTGTGAAGTGAACAACTCGACCACAACCGGCGCACGGGCAGTGTCGGCCGCTGACGCGGAAGATGAACTGAAAATTAATGCTGTGACAAATAAAATCGCTACAGACTTATTTATTTGCATACGCTTGCCACCTGATTTAAAACAGAATTGTTGTATATCATGTAATACGTTTTGAATGAAGTTTTTATTCCCTAGCTCGGTGACAACCATAGCTTCTTAATCAGCCGCACCGGCGCTGGTACCAAACGTGACTATTCGGTAACAAATTGTCTTGGCCAATGCTGGTGGGCATCGGGGCGATAATAGGATCAGGAATTCTTGGCTATTTTCTTTTTGGGGCAAAGGGCAAGGTGATACGCCGCTTGACAGTGAAAAGATCCAGGTATTGCCGCCGCTATTACAAAGTTATTGGGATGACCAGCGGGACAG
>JADYXQ010000231.1 GCA_021772135.1 Candidatus Obscuribacter sp. | reverse complement strand
GATAGAGCGTTTTTTAGGCCTGCGATATGCATAACGCCTCAATTGGACATGCTCGCTAGACCTGACAGCTGGAGTTTTGACTCAGGCTCCTAGGGTCTTGTCTGCGCCATGACAGTCGAATAGCGTCGCGAAAACCAGGCGGAATTTGCAGCTTGTCCATTAGAATCGGCGACTGATTCGACTGACAAACATGCTCGACCAGGGCCAGAGCCATTCCATTAATTTCGGCCGTAGCCGCGGCAATCGCTTGAATTTCGCTGAGCGAAAACTGTAAGGCAAAAGGCCTATCAAGAGCTTCGGCCCAGTACGGCGGATTTTCTAAAAGGGCGACATTAAAACCAAGATTTTTAGTCAGGTTTTGCCAGTCAGGCCGGCTGTCAAAATGAATACCCAGCAAAAACTAATCCTCTTACGCCATACGCCATACGCCGATCTTTCAACCTAGCCACCAAACATTCTGCGCATGCTCTCGTAGCTGTTGCTGTTGAAAATGTCATCCATAATTGTACTGACTGCGCCCTTGTTACCAGATTGCAGACTGTCAGCCAATTTCTGGCTGGTAGCGGCATCCAGATTGCGCGGCAATCCCATTTCTATTTTTGTTACCAGACCTGGCTTGTTAGCCATAGCGGCGCCATGCATAAGCATATCCTGCTGCACGCTTCTAGTGCTCACCGCGGCCACGTCGGTGATGCCTTTAAATCCTTGCATAACTAATTTTGACTCTGCCGCATCAGCCATAGCGAGTGCTACCCGCAAATGAGTTCCTTGAGCTGCAAGCCCTTCACCAATCATGCCGGCCCCAGCGCGTCCGCGAGTCATAGCCAGCATACCTACCGTCGCCATTGAAGCGCCTTCAATTTTGTGATTAGCGTAGGCGTCTTCGAAAAATGCCGCTACATTAGATGCCAGACCCTTATCGGTGTCTTTAGTTTCATTAGCTTCTAGCTTAGGCATGGTTTGCTCCTCAAAAGAAAATTGTGGTCTGCAGGGGGAATAACCCCAATTTAGAGACACTGTTTGGCAATTTGTGGTCGGCATAGTGCGGGAAATACGAAGCTCAATACCATAACCGAAGGCTTACACCGGCTGGTCCACCGGTGTAGCCCGTGAGGTCTCATGACTGCGCGTTAATCGCGCTTGCAAGCGATCTAGATAAATATAAAACACTGGAGTGATATACAGCGTCACCACTTGTGATACCAGCAGGCCACCTACCACAGTTAAACCTAGAGGTTGCCTTGATTCCGATCCGGCGCCCAGGCCCACGGCGATAGGCACAGCGCCCATCAGGGCCGCCATAGTAGTCATCATAATCGGCCTGAAGCGAGTCAAGCACGCTTCATAGATTGCCTGCTCGGGTGGTTTGCCGTGTTCGCGTTCGGCATCGAGGGCAAAGTCGATCATCATAATGGCATTTTTCTTGACGATACCAATGAGCATGATTAGTCCGAGAAAACCGTAGATATCCAGATCGTGGTGCGTCACCATCAGCACAATCAGCGCACCTAAACCGGCAGACGGCAAACCGGAAAGAATAGTGATCGGATGCACGAAACTCTCGTAAAGAATGCCGAGCACGATGTAAATTACTAAAATGGCAATCAAAAGCAAAACCCAGAGATTGGCAAATGAGTCTTCAAAGGCGGCGGCAGTACCCTGAAAGGCGGTCGTAACCGATTTAGGCACCACTTGGGCGGCTATCTGCTTGATGGCACTGACTGCGTCCCCCAGCGACGTGCCCTGCTTCAAATTGAAAGAAAGAGTAACTGACGAAAATTGCCCTAGATGGTTAACCAAAAGCGGGCCGACACCAGTCTCTATTTGAGCGATGGTATCAAGGGGCACCAACTTGCCGGTGCTGGAGCGCAAAAATAATTGTTTGAGCACGGCCGGATCGCGATAAAAGCGAGGCATTACCTCAATAATCACCCAGTATTGATTTGATGGAGTGTACATAGTTGAAATCTGACGAGTGGCGTAAGCGCTGGAAAGCGCGTCCTCCACTTGTTGCATGGTCAAGCCTAATCCAGAACACTTATCGCGATTGACAGTAAGGTGGATTTCGGGATTATCCACTTGCATGTCGCTGGCGACATCGGCCACTCCCGGCAGCTCTTTCACTTTCTCAAGCAGTGTTTTGCTTGCTTTATAGAGCTCTTCACGATTGGGGCTCGATAAAGTAAATTGATACAGCGATTTTGTTACCTGGCCGCCGATAGTGACAGTGGGTGGATTTTGCAAAAATGAATTGATACCAGGAACGGTGGCAAGCTTGGCCGACAACTCTCCGATTACATCGTGAATTGACTTTTTGCGCACGTCTTTAGGCTTAAGAACGATCAAAATGCGCCCTTGATTAAGAGCAATGTTGGGGCTGCCGTTACCAACACCTAAACTTGACATGTAGCTGCTGACATTGGCATCTTTGGCAATAATTTCAGTCAAGCTTTTATGCAACCTCACCATGGCATCATATGAGGTGCCCTGTTCGGCCTCGGTCATACAAACAATTTGTGAGGTGTCTTCCGTCGGCATAAATCCTTTAGGAATGACGACAAAGAGATAAGCAGTGGCGACAAACATCATTGTGAAGATCACCATCACCGATGGCTTGTTGCTCAAAGCTATGGAAAGCGACCAATCATATAAAGCCAGCCCCCGCTTAAAGACGCTCTCGGCAGCGCGCACCAGAGGGCCTTGTTTCTCTTTCTTTTCAGCTTTAAGAAAACGGCTGCAGAGCATGGGTGTAAGGCTGATGGAAATGAATCCTGAAATTAAAATGGCAATCGAAATGGTGACGGCAAATTCATTGAAAAGACGACCAACAATGCCAGGCAGAAGCAAAACCGGAATAAACACTGCCACCAGAGATAGGGTCATCGATAGAATGGTAAAGCCAATTTCTCTTGAGCCATTCAGCGCCGCCTCCATGGGCGTCTCGCCCAGCTCCACGTGGCGCACGATGTTTTCCAGCATGACGATGGCATCGTCAACAACAAAACCGACAGAAAGCGATAAAGCCATAAGCGACAAATTATCGAGACTGAAACCGAGCAATTTCATCGCCGCAAAAGTACCGACAACAGAAATTGGCAGAGCCATGCTGGGAATAACGGTAGCCGACAGATTGCCGAGAAAAACGAAAATCACCATCACCACAAGAGCCACTGTTAAAAGCAGGGTAAACTGCACATCTTGAACCGATTCGCGAATAGTCTGCGACTGGTCGTAAAGCACATCTAAATGAACAGACTCAGGCGTGATTGATTTAAAAGTGGGCAATAATTTTTGAATGCTGTCTACAACCTGAATCGTATTGGCACCAGGCTGCTTTAGCACCGCCAAAATTACAGCGGGTTTACCGTTAAACTCGCCCCCTGATTTATCATTTTGCACACTGTCAATTACGCGGCCCAGGTTCGAAAGCCTTATTGGAGCGTTGTTCTGGTAAGCAACAATGACCGGCTTATAAGCCTCCGCATCGAGCAATTGCCCATTTGATTGTATGGTAAAAGCCTGATGTTTACCCCAGAGTGTGCCGGTGGGCTGGTTTTGATTGGCCGACATGACAGCGCTCATGACGTCATTGATGCCCAGTCCGTAAGTAGCGAGCCTTTGTGGATTAACCTGCACACGCACAGCGTATGCCTGTGAGCCGTTGACTTGTACCTGAGCCACTCCGCTGATGCGGGAGATGCGCTGAGCAATTAAAGTTTCAGCAAAATAATCGACTTTATGCAAAGGCAAACTATCAGAACTGACCGCCAGATAAATAACCGGCTGGCTGGCCGGATTGACTTTGGCAAAGGTGGGAGGCATGGTCATTTGCGGCGGCAACTGTTTGGAAGCGGCTGTGATTGCCGCTTGAACGTCTAGTGAAGCGCCATCCATATCGCGAGTAGGATCAAATTGCAAAGTAATCAGCGATTGGCTGAGGGTGCTGGTAGAAGTCATCTGCGTTAAACCGGCAATGGTGGCAAATTGTTTTTCCAGGGGCATCGATACCGCCGACGCCATTGTTTCTGCGCTGGCACCAGGCAGGGTGCCGGTTATCTGAAGGGTGGGAAAATCAACGTTAGGCAAATCACTAATTGGCA
This sequence comes from Candidatus Obscuribacter sp., assembly GCA_021772135.1. Taxonomy (GTDB): domain Bacteria; phylum Cyanobacteriota; class Vampirovibrionia; order Obscuribacterales; family Obscuribacteraceae. The sequence goes on along the minus strand of JADYXQ010000231.1, from coordinate 7,847 downwards.
GGGTTCGATAGCCCATCAAACCAAAAAATAGAATTGCCACCATCACCAGTGTGGTCATTACCGGCCTTTTGATAAAAATGGCGCTAAGATTCATCTGGCTTCCTCAAAATTTTCTTGTTCACTTTCAGTGCCGTCGGCTTTACGAAACCGGCGCAGGCATGGCATTCTAAAGGCGGTGCGACTATTGACATAATGTTGAAAGCGGTCTAAATAAATGTAAAACACCGGAGTAATATAAAGTGTCACCAGTTGCGAAACCAATAATCCTCCCACAATAGTCAGGCCTAAAGTTTGCCTAGATTCGGCGCCTTCGCCTAGACCAATTGCGATAGGAAGACTGCCGAGAATGGCTGCCAGTGTGGTCATCATGATTGGCCTGAATCGCACCAAACAAGCTTCATAAATTGCTTCTTCAGCAGTCAAATTGCGCTGACGCTCAACGTCTATAGCAAAATCAATCATCATGATGGCATTTTTCTTGACGATACCAACCAGTAAAATTAGACCAAGAAAACCATAAACGTCTAAACTCAAGTTGAAAATCAACAATATCAAAAGGGCACCCAAGCCGGCGGGCGCCAGGCCCGAGAGAATGGTTAGAGGGTGAATGAAACTCTCGTATAGAATTCCCAGCACCAGATAAATGATGATGATCGAAACCAACAAAAGTATGCCGAGATTTTTTGTTGAACTTTCAAAGGCTTGAGCGGTGCCCTGAAAACTGCCGGTCACATCTTCAGGCAAACCCTTCGCCACCAGTTCTTTGACTGGCCCCACAGCGTCACTGAGTGCCACTCCCGGTTTAAGATTGAATGAAACAGTGACCGATGGGAATTGACCCAAATGGTTAACCAGTAGCGGGCCGGCACCGCGCTCAAGCCTGGCCACAGTATCGAGTGGTATCAATTGACCCGTCGCCGTGCGTACGTTAAACCAGTGCAACATAGAAGGGTCTTCCATATACCTGGGCTCAACTTCCAGAATTACCCAATATTGGTTGGTGGGAGTATAGATAACCGAAACCTGCCTGGCGGAATAGGCGCTATTGAGCGCATCTTGCACCGATTGAACACTGATACCGAGTCGGGCACATTTATCTCTATCGATTTCAACATTGAGCTGCAAATTCTTCACCTGCAAGTCGCTGTTTACGTCTTGCAAATCAGGCATGGCCTTAAGCTTGGCTTCAAAGTCACGAGAGGCTTTGTAAAGCTCCGGCAACTCAGATCCAGACAAGGTCACTTGATATTGTGCTTTAGTCAGCTGCCCGCCGATGCGAATGCCCCCTAAATTTTGCATAAATAAACTAATGCCGGGCACATTGGCAGTTTTTTTCCGCAGCTCTTGAATCACTTGATCGATAGACGCGTGGCCAGGGCGCTCTGACTTCATTTTCAAGACCATAAAAATGCGGCCTTGATTGACGGCCGCGTTCGGACCGCTTGCACCCACCGACGACATGGCACCACGCACGCTACCATTCTCTCTCACTATATCGGCAAGCATTAACTGGTGGCGCTTCATTTCTTCAAACGAAACGCCTTCAATAGCTTGAGTCATGCCGAATATTTGCCCAGAATCTTCGCTGGGCATGAAACCTTTGGGAATCACTGCCAGAAGGTAACCGGTGGCGCCAAGCATGACAGCAAAGCCTACCAGCACCATAATCTTGTGCCTTAAGGCCGGCTTCAAAGTGAAATCATAAAAGCCCAGCAGGCGGCCAAAGACTGCTTCAGAAAAATTATAGAGCCAGCCTTTCTTTTCTTGCGGTCTCAGAAAACGGCTACAGAGCATAGGCGTGAGCGAAAGAGAAACAAAACCGGAAATTAAAATAGCCACTGAAATAGTAACGGCAAATTCAAAAAATAAGCGCCCGATGATTCCGCCGAGCAATAATATTGGAATAAATACAGCGATGAGCGATACCGTCATCGATACCACTGTAAAACCAATTTCGCGCGAACCATTTACTGCAGCCAGCAGCGGTGGCTCACCGGCTTCGATATGGCGCACGATATTTTCCAGCACAACAATAGCGTCATCTACCACAAAACCCACCGACAGAGTTAAAGCCATGAGCGAGATATTGTTGAGAGTAAAACCAAACAATTTCATAGCGGCAAAAGTGCTTATTAGGGCAATTGGCAGCGTGACGCTGGCAATGAGAGTGGTTGAGAGGCTGCCCAGCGCTAAAATAATTACGAGAATAACGAGAAAGACAGTAATCAAAAGCGTTAGCTTTACGTCGCCCACAGAACGCCTGATGGACAAACTGCGATCATAAAAAACATTGAGATTAACGGCGCCAGGCAAAACCGCTCTAAAATTGGGCATCATCTTTTTGATGGCGTCGACAATTTCTATGGTATTGGTGCCCGGTTGGCGCTGCACCGCTAAAATAATGGCGCGGCTGCCGTTGTACCAGCTGGCCACTTTGTCGGTCTGTACGCTGTCAATGACTGTGCCCACATCTCTTATGCGCACCGGGGCACCATTTTTGTGAGTAATAATCAAGGGCATAAAAGCAGCTGCATTATAAAGCTGTCCGTTTACTCTGATGTTATATGCGGTATCAGGCCCCGACAATGTGCCTGTGGGTAAATTGACATTAGCCTGGCGAATGGCCGTGGCTACTTCATCTATACCGATACCGTAAGCAGCAAGTTTACGCGGATCTACTTGCACATGGGGAGCATAAATTTGCGAGCCCATCACTTGCACCTGAGCCACTCCGCTGGTCATGGAAATGCGCGGAGCAATGACGTTCTCTGCGTATTCATCAACGGTATAAAGTGGAAGAGTGGTGGAGTTCAGGGCAATATAAAGAATCGGCGCATCGGACGGATTGACTTTTCGAAAAGTTGGAGGGCTGGGCATACTTGCCGGCAGCCAGGCCCTTGCCGCAACAATGGCAGCCTGCACATCTTGAGCGGCACCATCGATGCTGCGGTCAAGTGCAAACTGTAAAGTGATGGCCGTTGTACCAGTGGCTGAAGTCGAATTCATTGATTCGAGGCCGGCGATGCCATTAAATTGTTTTTCTAAAGGAGTGGCCACAGCCGAAGCCATGGTTTCGGCGTTAGCCCCAGGTAAGCCGGCGCTGACACTAATGGTAGGGAAATCTACGGCCGGCAAATCGTTTACCGGTAATGTGAAATAAGCAATGAGCCCGAATACGACCAGTGCCACCATAATTAGTGTGGTCATCACCGGTCGCATAATAAAGGGCAGAGAAATATTCAAAAACAATTCCTCACCGCAAAGTTTATTTTACCTAGCGGCGCACTGAATCAGTTACCTCTTGGACACTCCTAATTGACGTTTCGACTTCACTTTCGCTATCGGCAGCTTTTTCTTTTTGCACTTTCACTTTTGAGCCCGGGGTGAGTTGCAATTGCCCGTCAACAACGACACTCTCGCCAACTTTAATGCCGCTGGTGATGGCCACCATGTCACCAGCACTCTGACCGAGTTTTACTTTAACTAATTGAACGGTATTGTCCGGCTTTAAAACATAAATAGCGTTGCCCTGCTGTGTTGTTTGCACCGCGCGTGATGGCACTACAACCGACTGCCCTGCTGGAGGCATAGATATTAAGACGTCTACAAATTGACCAGGAAAGAGCTTCTGCCCTTCATTGGCAAAACTGGCGCGCAACAAAATCGTGCCTGTATTGGTATTGACAGTGTTTTCCATAAAGGAAATATGACCCTTAACCGCTTCTGCTTTCCGGCCTTCAACGAGAGCCTGCAACTTCAATGTGCCATTTGCCTGCGAGCGCCTCAGATCGTTGAGATACTGCTCCGGCACTGTGACAGTAACGTAAATAGGATTAACTTGAGCAATGGTCACCAGCGGTTGACTGGAAGTATTCGAAACTACGTTACCCTCATAAACATTTAGACTGCCGGTGCGACCAGTGATGGGAGAATAAATTTTGGTCCAACTCAGTTGCAGGCGAGCTTGATCTACCAGGCCCTGGTCGGCGCGCAATGTGCCTCGCGCTGTCTCGATGGCCGCGCGGTCACCTCTGGTGACGGCTTTAGCATTCTCGATCACTTTCAAGTCGGCTTCAATGGTGGCTTGAGCCTGGGTGGCGCTGGTTGACACTTGATCGCTTTGTTCTTTAGAAACAGCGCCTTCGCGAACAAGCTCTGCGTAGCGGGTCATTTGCGTATCGGTGTATTTAGCCTGCGCTCTGTCTTTGCGCAAATTAGCGTGATATTGACCAATCATGGCCTGGTCACGAGCTAAATTGGCTTGAGCTGCCTCTACTTGTGCACGGTCACGAGCCACGTGACCTTCCGCTTGCGTTAAGGTCGCCTCATAAGATCGCGGATCGATTTGAAAGAGTAAAGCCCCTTTTTTCACCGTTTCGCCCTGGGTGAAATGCACTTTTAAAAGCTGACCGCTCACCTGCGGAGTAATGTTAACCACTGAAAAAGGTGTGACATTACCAATACTCCTGAGTTCAATTGGCAATGCCTTTTGAGTGGAGACGGCTATAACCACCGGCACAATTTTGTCTTTTGCGCTCTTCTCGCCCTTACCAAAGGCTCCCTGACCTGCTCTTTCGCCAGCCATCTGTTTATTTTCTTGATGGCTCAAAGGGCTCAAAGTGCTTAAAGTGCTTAAAGAATAGGCACCATATGCGCCACCAACAAGCAGCAAGGCAATCAAGCTAAATAAAACCACTTTATTTTGTTTAGGCTTAGGTGAATCATGACGCGCAGGCGCAATGGGAAAATCAGGATTTTCGCGCTTTGTGCTGGTGTCGAGTTCTTCTTTCATTTCTTCTGCCTGATGTCAGTTAAATTTTGGCATTCGCTTCGGTAAAAATCCCTTTTAAAAGAGACAAGCTTTCTTCAATTGAGTCTAATTTATCGGCAGGCAGTTGATCGATTATGCGGGCAATTTCTGCTTGAGCAATAGCGCGAGTACCCTGCAAATGGCTGACACCCTCTTCACTCAAGCTGAGAATAACATTGCGACGACTGACCGGATCGCTGTTTCGCAAGACCAAACCGGCCTTAACGAGCTTTTCGACCATAATCGAGGCGGTGGCATTGGCCACACCAATAGACTCTGCCAGACGGCTCAAGCTTGACCCCGGACAATTATTGATGAAAGCCATGACGCGCAATTGTGGCAGTGAAGCTGGAGTTTCAGCCTGGCGCAAGACGTTGCTGCGCAGGTAATACATTATGTAGGGAACGGTTTCCATGAGCCTTGTAGCTACAAGGTCAGACTTAGCTTTATCAGCCGTATTAAATTGAGACTGTGCCCCTTCGGGACGTATTACTGCTTTCACTACACCCCTCCATAACTATATTTAGTATATCTAACAATTAGATAGACTAAGCGAGTATTAAAAGGTTCCAGCTCTTCTGTGGGCCAATCGAGTAAAATCAAACGGCTAAGAGGAATCAGAAGTGCACTCTGCACACCGTTTGCTGCCACTTGCGGGCATTCTCTGTATGATCGGCCTGCCTAATTTAATAGAAGCGCCGGCCTGTGCCAGCGGTGATATTTTACCGGCTTTAAAACCTTCCATTTCGCCCAGGCGCTCAAACACCTCTGCCACCACTCTCCCAGCGCTCACGACTGAGGGGCTTTCCGTTGAAGCGCAAAAGCTGGCGCAAGAGTTGGGCATCGATGAAAAATTAGCCAGACTGAAGGCCACGCAGTCGGCGCAAAACGACAGCAGCCTGTTGCGCGCTTTGCTGCTTAAACAATCGCTGACCGAAATCATTGTTTCTGAGAGCTTTGAGGTGCGCAGCTGCTTAAGTAATCTTGAAACAGAAATTGCCCAGGCCGATGATCTGCAAGCCTTTTTGGAAGAGCGTCGCGACAAAGCCATTCGACTCAACACCATTGCCAACTTTCTTTCTGGTGGCATAACCGGTATCGTCGGTGGTGGCCTCAAGCTGGGCGGTGCCAACGAGCAAAGCGCAAACGGCATAGATACGGGCGAAGGCATCACTCAGACAACGCTGGCGCTCTGGGCCCTAAAACAGCAGTCGGGTGAGAAAAAAGTTGTAGCCGGAACGCCTAACATGCTGGCAAAATTGTTCGATAAAGACTCCGTGCATACCGAGCGCGATTACCCACCTACCGTATGGCACTACCTCAATAGAGTGCCTGAAAATAGTCAAACCGGATTGACCAGACAGCAAGAATTACTCAAGCGCTGGTACAAGCTCAAAGTAATCAGCAATAAAAAACAAAACGTCAGCAGCAAAGAAGTTGTGGGCCACATTACTGGCACCCACCCACAGACCATCGTCAGCATTGATTTGCTTGACGCTCGCTCGGCCATGCTGCACGACGTAAGGGCACTTGTTTCTGAAATGGACCACCCCCTGCTGGAGCTGATGCAGGCCGTCAAAGTTACCAGGCTGGAATGATTTTTTATCAGCTCACCACCGTCTTCTGGTGCAGGGTGTCAAAATTTGATTATTCCGCCGTTTAACAATGCAATTACGGCGTAATGACAATGTTTAATGGCGGTGCAATGCAAAATCAATCGCACCTTTGTCCCGACTCTGGAGCTGACGCTGTGCATAACTGCATATACGATCGGGTGTATAGAGGTAGAGCCTGTGGTTCACGCGCTTGGCTAGCGAGAGTAATATAAAGAACGGCCTTCAGGTGCATCCTTCGAATTGTCAGCAGATATGCAAGGTATTTTCATCGGGGGACTTCTCATCGCCTGCAGTTTCGCTATAATTACATGCATAAACGGTGAGCACTCACCAATCAATAAGTTGAGTGCTTTGAGCCGAGGGGTTAAGTGGAAACACCAGGTCTGCGCAGACCAGAAACTGTAGCGATAACCCGCTGACTGTGGATTCTGACTTGAAGCAGTGAGAAATATCGAGTCTACGCAATAGACTGTCAGACGATAGTAAAAAGACCATCGCAGATTTATCTGGGTGGTCTTTTTGTTGTGCAAAATTGGAGCTTGAAGAAGTTGGGAGCTTAAGTGAGTAAACATGTTCATCAATTGCAGCGAAACAAAAACTGATCAGCTTTATCGCCTTTTAATTGGATCTGTGGTGCCTCGCCCCATCGCCTGGGTTTCAAGCGTCAATGACGACGGCATCAATAACTTAGCGCCCTTTTCATTTTTCAATATTTTTAGCGTTAAACCACCGATGCTTGGTTTTGCTCCTGGTTACAAAAGGCCGGCAGCGGGCTCGTCTCTGCCTGTCGCCAAAGACACTTTAGTAAACGTGCGAGCCTGTGGAGAATTTGTAGTCAATGTTGTTAGCCAGTCACTAGTTGAACAAATGAATCAATCGAGCGGCGAGTTTGAAAACGATATTAGCGAATTTGCCGTAACCGGATTGACACCTCAGGCCAGCACTATGATTAAGCCGCCACGCGTTGCCGAAGCTTTAATTTCGATGGAATGCAAGGTTTTTCATATACACGAATTGGGCGGTTCGGCTCTAGTGCTGGGCGAAATTCTTTGTTTGCATTATGCCGATGGTGTGATTGGGACGGACGGCTTAGTTGATCTCGATGTATTACAGCCAATCGGAAGATTGGGCGGCATATCGTACAGCACTGTGAAAGATCGATTTGATATTGAGCGGCCCACACACTAACTACACTGTGAATCTTGTAAATGCGTCCGTCTTGATTTAGCTGCCTGAGCAAAGCATCTTTGGCTCCTGCCAAAGTCGAAATCTGAATCGGCTGCTTTAGCTCAAATAGATCCAAGTACTCATTGGTCAGAACGAGCTCTGTGGCGCCCTCTTCGACTAATGCGTTCAGGGCAAGTAAATAAAGCGTTCTAGTTTCTTCAGGACGGTCGAAAGCACGCTTGCACTTCACAAAT
>JADYXQ010000230.1 GCA_021772135.1 Candidatus Obscuribacter sp. | reverse complement strand
CAATACTAAGGCAGCCTGATATCATATCCGAGAACCAAATCGTAATGCGCAACCAGAGCCATGATCGCCAAGTTTCAACTACGATAGAGACATCCCCCTTAAAAGCCGCATTCTGATTGGAAATTTGCTGCCAATCGAGTTAGATATAGGCTATATTTTTTTACTTAGCGAGCACTGTCGCGACAAATTTTAGATTCAATTAGGGAGAGTCATGCTCATTGCAAGTTGGAATGTCAATTCCATAACAGTCAGATTGCCCCATGTTTTAGATTGGCTCAAAACTGCATTACCAGATCACCTGTGTTTGCAAGAGCTTAAAAGTATTGAAGACAAGTTTCCCTTTGAGCAATTTGCCGAACTAGGCTACAGCGCTCATGTTGTTGGAGAAAAAACATACAACGGCGTTGCCATTCTTTCGCGTACAACGGCCGAATGCACCAGTAAGGTCTTACCTGGTGCACCAGAGCCTTTGCAGAGCCGTTTGATTGAGATATGCCAGGACGATATCAAAATCCTCAATCTATATGTTCCAAACGGTGCAGAATTAGGATCGGCAAAATACCAATACAAGCTTGCCTGGTTCCAGGCTTTGATCTCTTATATAGAAGAGACTAATATGCAAAATGGTTTGCTTACAAACAAGCTTGTGATTTGCGGCGATTTTAATATTGCTCCGGAAGATCGCGACGTCCATGATCCGGTGGCCTGGGCTGGACAAATTTTATGCAGCGATGCCGAACGCGAGTGTTTTCGCCAACTTATCGCCCTCGGCATGATTGATAGCTTCAGACAATTTGAACAGGGCGAAGGGCATTTCTCCTGGTGGGATTACCGCATGTTGGCCTTTCGCCGCAAACGCGGCTTGCGCATCGATCATATATTGGTCTCAAAGGCGCTTGAGAGCGCGCTCATGCGATCTTGGATTGATATCGCCCCACGAAAGCTCGATAAGCCGTCAGACCACGCGCCTGTGTTGATTGAACTCGCAAATTAAGAAAGGCGCGTTATGCTTTTTCTTTAGCAGGCTTGTCGTATTTAAATAGAATGTCTTGTACAGCCATTTCTGACAGACCGGGGAATTTGCCGTCGATAATCTGATCGGCCAATTTGCTGGCTGCTTTGTAATAGCTATCGCTGGGACGTTCGCCGGTGAGCTTGCGACGTAGATCCTGGCAGAGAATGTCGGCCGAAGCCTCCAGCACTGCATTCTTTTCATTATGGGCCCAGAGGGCGGTTACCAGAATGATAATGGCATCCTGTGCCCTTTGCGACATTTCAGCAATACGACATTGCCTATCAGCCAATTTAAGCTGGTGCTTAACCATCGCCTGGCTCAGTTCCAGTGGAGTATCTGAAAGGAATTCTAAAGCGAAGTCGACATGTGCTTTTAACGCTGGATTGATTCCGGAAATTTCATGCGAGTCGACGCCTTCAAGCTGTTTGCCTACCCACCAGAATGCGTACGGTACAAGCTCGTTGCGCAGGGCAAAACCGTGCAGCGGATTCATCGGATTGAACTTCTTCAAACCGGCACGGGGAATGGCTTTGCCTATTGGCTCGAAATACTGCACTCCGTGCTGCTTTGCCAGCGACTTAAAGAAGGCCATACCGAGCATTTCGCCCTCGCCTTCATAAATACACGGAGCAAGAAAATCGTGAATGTTATCGCCCAGTAAATGTCCAGCCAAAAATGATCTGCCACCGTGAGTTTTCATAAACAATTCGATGGCGCATTCTTTCTCAGCTTCAGAACCGAAAATCTTTGCAATGATGCATTCCAGTTCGCCGCGATAACCCTGGTCGAGTAACCACGATCCCCAGGCAACCAGCGCGTCTGCTCCACAAATAAGTGCTGCAGCTCGAGCGATACGTCGCTTAACCAGTTCGCGAGTTTCAATGGCATTGCCATATGTGTCGCGGAATTTGGCCCAAGGCATCATATTAGCCAACATGATGCGCATTACACCTGATGCTGTGGCACAAAGGGCCAGGCGACCCATGTTGAGACCGTGATAAGCCACAGTCAGTCCATCACCAAGAGTTGGTACCAGCAGATTTTCTTTTGGTACTTTGAAATCCTTGAATTTCAAACCGTTGTTGAAAGCGTGTTTGAGAGCATGAAGTTTGTAAGGAATGATTTTGAACTCATCGTTTTCAGCTTCAGGCAGATCGGCGATTAAAGCGGCCGGTTTGCCGTCAACCAAACAAACCAGGCCAATGGTGCGACCGGGAATGGCGTTAGTGATGAAAAGCTTGTCGCCGTTAACCACATAATGGTCACCCACCAGCTTAGCTTCAGTTTTAAGAGCAGTTAAGTCAGAACCTGCTTGTGGCTCAGTAAGCGCGAAAGCTGACAGTGACTTGCCGCTAGCCAACTTTGGCAAAATGCGTTGTTTTTGTTCTTCGCTGCCAAAATAACGCACCGGATCAACTGCGCCGATACAACCATGCACAGAAGCCAGACCTGCGGCCGTTGGCTCAATGGATGCCACTTGGGTCAGGAAAGTCATAAATTGTCTGGAATTAGCACCCTGACCGCCATACTTCTCTTCAATCAGCATGCCCCAGTAGCCTGCCGTGGCAAGTTCATCTAAAACTACTTTGGCGATTTTGCCCTGGTCATCCAACATGGTGCCATTTTTTTTGTGGCGAGCTAAGACTTCAAGGGAGCTTTTCATCGCCGGTAAATTCATCGATTCGCTGTTTAATTTAGGAGTGGAGAAAAGTTCTACGGGAACTTTTGCTTCCCAAATTGCACGGTGAACCGGGCTGTTTGATGTTTTGTATTGTTCGGCGAAAAATGAATCTACTTCATCATCGGTACGATCAACCGCACCAGTACGCTTGGCTTCCTCTTCCGTTTTGCCTGCTAGCTGCATGGCTGTTTCGGCAAAACTCTGATCTCTGGGATCTTTTACTGATGTCATGTCAATCGTTCCTATTCCGTCTTCTAATTGGTTAAAGCAAATAATAAATCACTCAGATCTTAGCCCATTGCAGACGTGTTCTGCCCAGAACACCGCTTTTGTTTAGGTTGTGTCCTGACCACAATTAAGTTGCCAGCCGTTTAAGGCTTAGTCGCTTCAGCCACATTAATTGAGATTGGCTTGGCTGTATTGTCTGTAATGATGACTGTTACTGGTGTGCCCCTTAACACGCTCAAAAGCTCATTGCCAGCCAGTCTACGCCGCCAACCAACGGTCAGCGCATTCGGTTCCACTTCTCGGGAGGTTTCGGTATTTGATGTATCTTCCATGTCTGACCGATATCGCTCAGGCCCTTCATTCATCTCTCGTCCAATTTTCACTAAGCCTTGCAGCTCATCACGTGTCGCTATTAATTCGGGCGCGATTTCGAGATCTAAAGCACGAATTTTGAGGACGGTATACAGCACATCGGCAATCATCACATCAGCTTTTGAGGGAGCTCGACCAGAGGGCCACTGAGGACAATCTTTGTCCGCCATTCCACTGGCTTCTTCGATTACTTTCATCACTTTGCGACCCCAACCAGCCAGTTGATCCGATCGGATGCCGCGGATTCGCTGAATGTCTTCAACGGTACGTGGTGGTTTTTTTGCCAGCTCCAGCATAATGTTGTCGTTGATAACTGATCTTGCCGGGCGATCAATACGCTTTGCTTCAGCTTCACGCCAGAGGCAAACTGACTGCAAAACCGCAAGTTTTCGTCGATTGAGACCCTGAGCACCCTTGACCCGCAAAAATTCACGGCCGCTTTCCTTTATATAGTAAGAATTTTGCTCATAGAATTTGCATTCTTCAATTACCCAGTCCAGGCGCTCTCTTTGAGCAAGATCTTTTTGCAAGCGCTCATATAGTGGAATTAAGTGCAAAGCGTCATCAATTGCATATTCGACTTGTGACTGGCTGAGGGGGCGGGCTTGCCAATCGGTAAACGATTCGGTCTTGGATAAATTAAGATCGAAAAGGGCAGATAGCAATTTGCCATAACCGGCTGGATAGCCAAGTCCAAGGAAACCTGCAGCTATTTGTGTGTCAAAAATATTTTTAGGTATAAGGCCAGAGCGCTGAAAAATTATTGTCAAATCCTGGGCCGCTGCGTGCAGAACTTTAGTGATGCTGGGATCGGCAACTCTGATCCACAAATTTTGTAGATCTTTCAGTTCAATGGGATCAACTAGAAAGACTTTGTCTTTAACTGCAATTTGCACCAAACAGATGATTGGATAATAGGTTCGTTCCGGAATAAACTCCAGATCGAGGCCGAATACTCCAGTTTCATCAATCAGGTCAACCACCTCTTTGAGTTCTACTGGATCAGTAATTAACTTCCCCTGACCTTGGTGCGCTGATTGATTTTCCATTTAACTGTCCTTTCTGTCGGCTCTCTCGATTGGTGCAACCAGATGGTTGCGGCACCAGTCGAGAGAGCCCGGTAAGCCCATGATTATGCTGGTGTCATGCAACACCTGTGGTAACGGAAAAAGTAAACGATCGCAGTCTAAACCACCTACTTCTAGTCCGGCACCAAGGGCAATAGCCGCAGGGCCGGCAGTATCCCACGTTTTTAATTTGCAAGAAAGGTGAGCGAAAACGTCAGCTTCACCTTCTAGAATGCGCGCTACTTTTAGACCAATGCTGCCAACCTTCACTAGATCTACAACAGCTAGATCGGCTATCCATGAGTGTTTCTTGCGGTCGCGTGAGCCCATTAGCAAGCGCGCTCTGCCGGCCGGATTGAGTGCCGGCAAGTCCACAATCGGGATACTTTCTCCTCCAAGCTTGCGCTTAAAGGCACCATATTCAGGACCACCAAAATAGAGAATGGAAGTGTGCGGTTCGTACACCCAGCCGAACATCGGCTGCAAGTCAACTACCAGTCCGACCATGACGCAATACTGCCCGTCATCGAGAATGTAATTTTGGGTTCCGTCGATTGGATCGATCATCCAAACTCGTGCTGCGGTGCAAAGCGGTTCTTCGCCGCGAGAGGCGTGGAGTTGTTGATCATCTTCTTCTGAGACAACACAGTCGGTTGGAAAACGCTGCTTCAGATGGTCTGTAATTAACGCTGAAAGAGCAGTGTCTGCGCCGGTAACTTTGTCGTCAAAGTTTGCTTTGTGCGAAATGGCTACTCCATCTCGCATTGCCAGCGCCAGTTCGCCTGCCTCTTCCACCAGCCTTGAGACTGATTCGATATCTTCTGATGAGAGATGTTTGAAGAATGCCAACTAGAAGTAGCCTTAGCCCGAATACATTTTGCAGCCGAACTCTTCGGCTAGCTTATTGTCGAGCAAATCAGCTACGTATGCTACGTGCCAGACCAAATCATCCAGCTCTTCTTGAACCAGTCCGAAGGTCGGTCTTTGAGCCACGACGAGCACTAATTCTTCATGTGTAGAGATGGCACAGCTGGAAAGAGTACCGTTAAGGTCAAGTAGTCGACGATAGAACTGTTCGCGATTCTGTGCAGGGATGTGAACTAAGGGCGATGTCAGCCGTAAAATAGCTCCCTGGGGGCCATCCTGCACAAAAACAAATATTTTCGCGCTGCCTTCCATGAGCCACCAGCCCAGACCACTGGCGTCGCTGAGCACGTGATCAGCGGGTTGAAGGCCTCGTCTTTGAAAATAGGCCTCAACCATCACTTTTGCCTCAGAGGCGAGACCGTGGCTTGTTTTTTGCGCTCCAAAAATTCCCATCTATTTCACTCCGTGTCTTGCCGGAGGCAAGTTTCTCAGTTTGTTGCGAGATTTGATTTCACTGTTAAGGCACTCAGTATACAAAATAGAGCCTTTCCCCAGCATTATTAAATGCTGTTAATATCAAAACTTCCGGCCCACATGGCCGCGTGACTGGGTTGAATTTAAAAGCCATGCTAGTATTGATATCGCGAAGCTAAGCTTTGTCGTCGCGTTCCCGAGTAGCGCAGCGGTAGCGCAGTTGACTGTTAATCAATTGGTCGCTGGTTCGAATCCAGCCTCGGGAGAAAAATACAAAAGCGGCCCTGAAAAGGGCCGCTTTTATTTTGACTTCAATCTTGCTGCCGTTACGGCCGCCACTGCGAGACATCATATACGACACCATTGGAGTCGACAGGCATCAAGTTACAGCGGCTTATTTTTCGGCAGATGAGGCAGCTTTTTTGTCTTTGAGGGTTTTTAGAGCTTTAGCAAGCCTGATAATGATCACGGGCATAATGATTATGCCTGCAAACACAATGCCCATCGGAACGAAATTTTCATCCATGTCGTACTCCTTAGTTTTAGCGCTTAGTTGGAATTCGAAACCAATTAAGTGACTTCAGACTCATTATAGTATTGCCCCGGCTATCACATGAAATAAATCATTCCTTTGTAAGAACTGGCAAGATGTCAATTTCCGGTTGTTAAGTATGAAACCGGTAAACTGGCTCGTCAACTAGTGACGGAGAATAGAGCAAAAGTTTCCATTTTCGATGTTTAACCGATATCGCTTAAACACCTAAATTTGAGCTCCGGGCCGTCGTAACTTTTATAAAAAACGTACAAAACTTAGTCAGGAAGCGTCTCTTTCCAAAGTTTTTCATTGCATGGTTCAAAGGAATCCACCCGCCAAACGTGATCTTCAGAGACCATTTTTGCTAAATAAATTTCTGATTTATCAAAAAGATACTTACCATTTAAGTAAAAAGTTAGAGACGAAGGAGTGACTTCGCCTACCTTAAATGCCGAAGGCTCAATTGCATCGGGCTTAAAGCCTGTCTTAAAGACCGGATCCTTGCCGTATTTCTCCTTAAAGCGGTCTGCATCTTCTAGTTTTTTTGCGTTTGCGCTCAAACAGTTATAAGCCAGTTGAAGCGTAGTGCTGTTTGGGACACGCGATCGAGCAAGTTCCACCAGGAATTCTTCCAAGACCTGCCTAGCCGGTGTAATTTGAGCGTCATTACGTTCCTGATAATCGCCTTCGTCTATAGAAATGGAATTATTGGGACCTTTATGTCCACTAATACGCCACACGGCTCCCGGTTTCTGGTCTGAGCGATCCTGCTGCCCAAAGTGATTTTCAATATTGAATTGATCAAGCATCACTTTTATCGGCGCGGCATCTTTCGAATTTTTGACCAATTTGGCGGGTTTAAGGTACATGATGCCCGGTAAATCCTGACCACTTTCGGTGTCTCTGGTGGCGGGACGCAGATAGTAAATCGGTCCTTCGTAGACTTTTGTCAGGGAAAAAGGATTGTCATTACCCATTCGATTAGCTGCTACGACCACACCGGTAATCACCGCAGGTACAACTACAAGGCCGAAGACAGCCAGGACAACCTTTTTATTGATGTATCTGGCCCAATCGATGTTGATTGCCAGGCCTTTATTTTTTTTCTTTTCAATTGGTGCCGGTTTACGCACCCCAGTTTGTCGACCAGTGGCTCTCCCCGTGGAGCGTCCGGTTTCTTTACCCTGACGTCCTGTTTCGCGCCCGGTCTCTCTGCCTGTCTGACGCCCGGTGGCCCTGGCACCATCGCTACCGGCACCGGTTTTTCTGTTTTTTGTACCGCTGGTTTTCTTCTGTGAATCTGGCCCGGAAATGTATGGACCGGTGCTTTTATCGCGCGACCGTTCCGTTGATTGAGAGGACGGCTCATTACCGAATAAACCACCTGAAAGATCAAAGTCTTCCGCTTCCCCCGGCCGGCTTTCAATATGAGGATTAGTACTGAAACCCATCGAGGGTGGAGCACTAATTAAACTGGGTACGCTGCCGGTTTCGTACTGGGTGCGCACGCACTGGTCTAAAGCGTCTCGCATTTCTTGCATAGTTTGGTAGCGCTGTTCTGGTTTCTTGGCCAGTGCTTTAAAAGTTACGCGTTCAAGCTGTTCGGGAATTCGCAGATCTGGCCGCACTTTGTTGAAAGGCTCGGGCATTTGCGACACGTGCATTTTCATGGTGGCGTATATGGTGTCGCCCATCAGTGGTGGAAAACCCGTAAGAGTCTCGTATAGAACAGCGCCCATTGAGTAAATATCCGAGCGGCTATCAAGGTTTAGACCAAGGCACTGCTCCGGGCTCATATAAATAGGGCTGCCGAAGATTTCACCGGTTTGCGTCAAATTTTGCGGTGTCTTACCTGATGCGGTGGTCAGTTTGGCAATACCAAAGTCGACCACTTTGACAAAATCGCCTCGGCCCTCTACCTCCACCAGCATAATGTTGGAAGATTTTAGGTCGCGGTGAATAACACCTTTCTGGTGAGCGTGTTCCAGAGCCTCGGTGGCCGAGACAAAAATTGGAATGGCTCTTTGATAGGCAATGTAGTTTTCCAGTTTAACTACATCAGAAAGGCTCTGGCCCTCAAGAAAATCCATGACGATGTACGGTTGACCGGTTGCCACTACACCGCAGTCGTAGACGGTAATAACGTGTGGGTGCTGCAAATGTGAAGCGGCCTGGGCTTCCTGCTGAAAACGTTTGATGCTGAGTTGATCTGTAACGTGCTGCGTCTGAAGCATTTTGATGGCGACAGTACGGTCCATCATCTCGTGCAAGCCCTTGTAGACAATACTCATGCCGCCGCGTCCCACTTCAGAAAGCACACGGTAGCGGTCATTAAGAATGGTGCCAACCAATTCGTCTTTTTGCACATACATGAGCATACTTTTGTCATGCGGGCAGACGACCTGAGACGGCGGAAACTCGCGCTTGCAAACAGGGCAGACTTTCTTCTTTACAGGCTGATTAAAATCTTGGTTGGGATCTTCGAAAGTCATTTCGTATAGGAACTGGTCACAGCATATTGTCAGTCTAGATTAAGTTACTCACGCCAATAATAGCAAGGAAGAAATCATCAAGGGCGGTCTAGACCACCGTGGCAACTTTCAAATCAGCTTTGAGGGCTTCAGCTACGAGGCGGCCAGAACGCAGGGCGCCATTAATTGAGGCATTCTCACGGTGATCGCCGCAAACATAAATACTGTGCCCCTCTGTTTCTTCATTACCATCGGCTGAGAGTTTCAGTGGTCGTGAGGCGGGCTGCAGCCATGGAGGAATTTGATTGGGTTGGGCGTGGGCAATGCGATAGCTGCGCAGATGGCGCCATTGCTCAACATCGGCTCCGGCTCCAAACCAGACCTTCAACTGAGCCTTAACCTGCGCGATTAATTCGGCCTCAGCAGCGCCTTCCAGTGGGGCTTTTTCATTCAAAGGGTCGGCATTTTCCTTTGCTTCAGCGGCGTCACCGCTACCTGGTCCGCCCACGGTGGTAACTGAGATTAAATGTTGTCCCGGCGGACCGTATTCTGGCGACACATTGGTCAACACAGCCAAATTATTAACTGGACCCGCGGCTCCATTAAGCATTAATAGGGGCTCTTTAATGGGTGCCTCGGCAGCGGCAAAATAGAGGCAAGTGGCCATCTGCGACGAAGGCAGCGGCACATGGGGGAAGAGTCTGTGAGCGTCGGGACCATTCGTGGCCAGGACGATGGAGCGGGCCTGAAGCGTGACTCCACTGGCCAGGACAACTTTTGAGCTGGCCACATCAATGCTCGCTACCCGGCTTGATAGACGAATGGAATTTTGGGGTAATTTTGCCGCCAGTTGCTCGGGGATTTGACCCATGCCCCGGGCTGGAACCGTTACCAAACCTTCCGCCATCATTTTATAGACGAAGTCGAACATGCGCCTTGAACCAGACAAAGTATTGTCAAGAGTGATGCCGCCGAAAAAAGGTCGGAAGAAACGGTGAATGATAGTGGCACTAAAACCATAGTCTTCCTGTAGTGCCTGCAAAATAGTCTTGTCGACCTGGCTAAAAATTTCTCCAACAGTGGTGGCCATCAACTTCTGGCGCAGATAGGCAATGCGCATCTTGTCAGACATCGACGAGATGTTGGAGAAAACGGCACTCAATAGAGCTGAAGGGTTTTTGAATGGATCGCTTAAACGAGTGAAACCATCTTCGGTGGCAATTAAGGCTCCGGCGTAGAAAGACTTTAAATTGAGCGACTGGTAATCCAGCATATTGGCCGCTTCCGGATAGGCTGTGAGAAATACCTGGAATCCACGGTCTAAAATAAAACCATCGACGAGGTCGCTGCGCACCCGCCCGCCTACTCCGTCGGAAGAGTCGAGAACAATAAAAGAAAAGCCATTTTCAGACAGATGGTTGGCGCAGCTGAGGCCGGCTAGGCCCGCACCGATGATAATGGTGTCGTAGATTTTGTTGCTATTTCCGGCTGCGTTGTCCCGGGCCTTTTGCTCCACCTGATACTCCTTGAATTAAGCTCTAGGTTACTGTTGCGCCATAATTTCCAATTTATTGCCGGAAGGGTCGTCAACATATACAGAACGGGTTCCGTCTCTATGAGCCTTGAGCTCGCCAAATTGTTCCGCTCGGGCGCTGACAAAAGCAATATGAGGCGGATGTTGATCGGGCAAAACGAAAGCCAACTTGATATTGCCAAAGCGCAAAAATGCCCAGGTATCATCCTGATACTCAACTTCGCATTTAAAAGTCTCTAGATACCACTCCACAGTTTTCTTTAAATCGGTGACGGGTAAGGCGATGTGGTCGATTGCATCGAAGAGATTTGAGGGTTTATGGTCGGTCACAAGTTCTCCTTCGAAATTTTGGCACTAACAAGAACTAAGTCAAAGCTGTGCGAACGCTCCAGAGGTCCTGAAAACACCGCTTGACCAGGGTTGAGCGTAAATAAGCCACACCTTCGCTGCCACCGGTACCCCGCTTAAATCCAATGATACGCTCCACCACAGTGACGTGATGAGTACGCCAGAGGGCAATCAGTTCGTCGATATCGATTAGCGTCTCGGCCAGGTCGTGCAATTCACCAAGTTGGTCTTCCTGATAAAGGCGACAGAGTTCCTTTACTCTGATTTCTTCCAGAGCAATGTTTTCCGCCAGCACTTTTGGGTCTTCTGCCAGGTCAGCGCCCTGAGATTCAGGCATAGGCAAGCTAAATCCGTGGCGGCGCAGCAAAGCGTAAAACTCGTCTTTCAAAGTCGGAGCATCAAAGCGCTTTTTCAAGTCGACAAAAGCTACCGCATCATTTTTAAAGTGCATGAGCATGCGCTCTTCTTTCATTCCTGCTATGAATTCAATTTCGCGAAATTGTGATGATTGAAAACCGGAGGCGGGGTTGAGTTTGTGCCTGAATCCGAGAAAATCTGTGGGCGACATGGTCTCTAGTATATGTATTTGCTGTACCAAAAGGCGCATGATAGCAACAGCTCGGCGCATAAAATGAGTAGCGCGGCGCACGTTGCCTTGTTTCATCAAATCGAGCACGAGATCCAGTTCGTGAATAATCAGTTTGAACCACAGTTCATAAGTCTGATGGATGATGATGAATAGCGGTTCGTCATGGTGTGCTGGCTCAGACTGGCACACTTGCAGGGTTTTAAGCTGCTCGACCATGAGGTAGCTATTGTAATCAAGCGAACTGTGGCCACCGGTGGTGACACCACCAAATTGCGCTGATTTGTTCTCATCCATAGAAGTAGTCTCCACAGTTTTTGATAATTACGGACCTGGCATGAACTTTGAAACGTCGGGCGCCGGTACCAGCGATGGTGCAGGCACAAGATTAGGTACAGGCACAATATGAGGCGCAGGCAAAGGAGATTCTGGAGCGACAGGAGCTACCGGCGGCTCCGCTTTACGCGGCGGCTTATCCAGTTCTATCGGTGCTGAATCGAAATCACTGGGTTTTTCATTTTGTTCTTTTTGCTGTTTTTTTTCAGATTTTTCTGTCTGGGGTTGGTCGGACTTGTCAGGCTTGTCGTTTTTAACCCGTTTGTCAGGTTTATCTTTTTTCTTCTTCGCGGACTTCTCAGACTTTTCGTCTCTGTCGGCTTTTCCGGGCTTAGCTGGTTTAGCCTCGCTTGCGGCATCGTCTTTGCCGTCTTTGCCATCGTTAGCGGCGTCGTCGGTTTTCTCTGTCTTATCGTTCTTATCTGGTTTATCGGTTTTGTCGTTCTTGTCTTTTTTCTTGATTTTACTTTTAATCAAACGTTGCGCCACTGCGCCTGGTGCCAGTGGTAAGAATGCGGTTCGATCCAACTCCGCTCCTTCAGCCAGTCTCAAGAAGCTCTCCGGATTTTTATCTGAAAATTGGAAGGCCAATCTGGAGTTGATCATGACCTTTCTTGCTTTTTTCACCAGGGCTTCGTAGCGAATCGATAGAGTTTCTACAGTGATGCCCTGCATACTGACGTGAAAAAGTTTGAATTGACAGGGGTACACGTCCAGCGGCGGGCAAGACACAAACCAGACATTGCGCTCTCTTTGAATTTTGTTTATGGGCACATGTCCACTGATAGCGAGGCGCACATCCTGACTGCCTCCCAGTATTTCTCTGGCAGAGGCTCCTTGTGAGACCGTATATTCTTCGAAAGGAGGTCCGCCATCATAGGGCGGAGGTGCCAGTAGCGGGTGATGGCTGACAACAATAGTCAATTTGCCTTTGTTGGCGGCCAAATCTTTTTTCAGCCAGGAAAGCTGCACATCGCTCAGGTCGCCGGTTTCGCTGTTGGCACGGGCAGTATCCAGTCCGATTAAATGCGTACCAGGCATGGGATCCGCAGACCAGTAAGATTTATCAGAGGTAACGCCGCGTCCTTTGAAATCAGGACCGTAAGTGCGCATCCGGTCTACGGCCGGCGGTCCACTGACGTCCGTTTCACCCAGAACAAAATACCAGGGGCAATTAAGATTCGACATGATATCGATAAAGAGTTGCCAGAAGGCCTCGTCGCGGCCGATGCCTTCCACCTGATCTCCAGCGAAGATGACGAAATCGACTTGCTGTTCGTTAATGCTCTTGACTGCGTCTTGCAAAAATAGCTGACTTTCTTGCAAAAGTTTGAGGGTGTCAGGCATGCCGTTAGCCAGGTGGCTGTCCGAAATTACTACGAAAGAAAATGGCGCGAAATTAAATGCAGCTTGTGCTGCCGTTATTGATCCCAGCTGACCGAAAAATGTCAGAGCACCAAGCCCGGCCAGAAAATTGCGACGGCTTACTTCGTTGCTTTGATTGGCTTTAAAGTCCGGTTGCAAACAATTATTTTCGCCCACTTTCTTCTCAACCCTTTACTTTTGAATTAAGGTGAGCAGTTCGGCGCGCAAAGCAGCATCTTTTTCATAACAACCGCGAGCGCTTGTAGTTATGGTCTTGCTGCCTGGTTTTTTGATGCCGCGCAATGCCATGCATGAATGTTCGGCTTCAATTAAGACAAACACTCCCAGCGGATTGAGCTTACTAACTAAAGCTTCAGCGATTTGAGCGCTTAGGCGCTCCTGCACTTGCAACCGTTTGGCGGCAATGTCCACTACCCGTGCCAGCTTCGAGAGGCCGGTAATGCGTCCTTCTCTTGGTAAATAGGCAACATGAACCAGGCCATGGAAAGGCAGCATGTGATGTTCGCATGTACTGCTGAAGGTTATGTCTTTGACCAGCACCATTCCGGCACCATCTTCTTGAAACTCACAGGTGATTTGTGAGGCCGGGTCTACGTCTTGACCGGCAGTTAGTTCAACCATCATGCGTGCCACTCTCGCCGGGGTATCGAGCAAACCAGCTCTAGAGCCGTCTTCGCCCACTCCGCGCAAAATCAGGCTCACTCCTTCTTCAATCAAAGCTTTGTTTTTTGATTGCTGCTCTTGTTTCAGAGATTCAGGATCCAGGTTGAAGTCCACGATGGAGGCCGAAATGTTGGGCATGACCACCACGTCCCCATTGCCTAAACAGCTGGCGACCTTGGTCATACTCGTAAATTGCTTCGATTCCATGAGCCCCCTGGTTTTCAATAATTATCTCGATTCCAGAGTAAATTTTACTCTTGGCTAACCGGCTAACGCACTTTCCAGCTTTTGACAACCTTGCTAAATCTGTAGTATATCGCCTTCGGCCCGGTTCTTCCCCAAACGTTTCATTCTCTACATATAGAGAAGCGCCTACCGTCTGAGTTTTTGGCCCTGTTTCAGTTTCATTGTTTGGCGTTATACTCTAAATCTTTCAGTTGAACACAAACACGAGTTTATCGCCAGATTAAAGAGGAAGGAAGATGACCGCTGCCACAGTCATGCAACTAGACGTTCGTCAAATCAAAGCACTGATCCCGCACCGCTATCCCTTTCTCCTGGTTGACAGAGTGACTGAAGTCGAGCCTGGC
The DNA here is from genome assembly GCA_021772135.1 of Candidatus Obscuribacter sp. GTDB lineage: Bacteria > Cyanobacteriota > Vampirovibrionia > Obscuribacterales > Obscuribacteraceae. The sequence continues at coordinate 3,707 of JADYXQ010000230.1, read as the reverse complement.
GTGCGCGCCAAAGGCTATAAAAACCTCACCGCCAACGAACAATTTTTTGAAGGTCATTTTCCTGATCGGCCGATTATGCCCGGGGTGCTTATGGTAGAGGCTCTGGCACAGCTTGGGTGTATCACCATGCTTTTAAAAGACGAGCTGAAGGGTAATCTTGGCGTCTTTACCGGCATCGACGGTGTCAAGTTTCGCACTATGGTCGTACCCGGCGATCGTCTCGAGCTCGAAGTGGAACTGATTAAAATGAAAGGGCCTGTAGGCAAGATGAAAGGTACCGCCCGAGTAGGCGACAAAATTGCCTGTGAAGGCGAAATTACTTTCGCTATGGTCAAGCCATAAAAGCTTATATATAGGTAGACAAAACATGACCATCCATTCAACTGCCATCGTCGGCGATGGCGCTCAGATTGCTGACTCTGTTGAGGTGGCACCATATGCGGTTATCGGTGCCAATGTTATTATCAAAGCCGGCACCAAAATTGGTGCTCACGCCATAATTGACGGTCACACTACCATAGGCGAGAACTGCAACATTTTTCCCGGCGCCTCAATTGGTCTTGAACCACAAGACTTGAGTTATAAAAACGAACCCACTGGTGTGATCATGGGCGATCGGGTTACCGTTCGCGAATATGCCACCATTCACCGCGGCACAGGCGACCGCTTTACGCGCGTAGGCGACGATTGCTTTCTCATGAACTACTCACATATTGCCCACGACTGTCAGGTGGGCGACGGCGCTATTTTTGCCAATGGTGCCACACTCGCCGGTCACGTGGTGGTTGGCGAAAGAGTGGTGATTGCTGGTTCGGTTGTGGTGCACCAGTTTGTGCGCATCGGCAGGCTGGCCATGATTAGCGGTGCCACCGGCACTCGCATGGACGTACCGCCTTTTTCTATGTGCGACAGAAGACCACTGCACGTAACCGGCCTTAATCTGGTCGGTTTGCGCCGGGCAAAAATCGGTCCAGAAGTGCGCAACTCAATCAAGCAAGCTTACAAACTTATTTATCGCTCTTCACTGAATAACACGCAGGCGCTGACGAGAATTGAAGAAGAGTGCACCCTTACTGATGAAATCAAAGAAATAGTAGATTTCTATCGCACTACTAAACGTGGCGTGATCAAAGGCGCTTTTACGGCAGAAGGCGGCATCGCCTCAGCGGTAGAAGAATAATTTCCGCATTAGACTATCGATTAATCCTGTTTGGAATCCCTGATGATTATTAACAATCAATGACCACAGAGCAATTGCCTCATGCCCCCAAATCGGGTTATCGCAGCTTATTTCGCAATCGTCAGTTCATGAGTTTGTGGATTGCCCAGGTCTTTTCGCAATTTGCCGACCGGGTCGTTTTCGTCTTATTTGTAGCGATTTTGACCGCTAACTCCGAAGCCACAATCGGCGGTCGCCACTACGAATCGGCGCAGCTAACAAGCTTTCTCTATGTTGCCTTTACTATACCTGCGGTTTTGCTTAGCCCCATGGCCGGTGTCTATGTTGATCGCTGGTCCAACAAAGCAGTGCTGGTGCTCTCTAATTTATTTCGCGCCGCCTGCATCTGTCTGGTGGCCACGCCTTATGCTAAAGCCTCTCCCGTAGCCGCTTTCTCACTTGCTTTCGTGGTCTCCATCGGTTCGCAGTTTTTCGCACCGGCAGAGTCGTCATCCATTCCCCGGTTAGTCAAAAAAGACGAGCTTTTTCAAGCCAACTCCCTGTTTTTTACGACGATGATGATCGCCCTCGGTTTCGGTTTTGCCATTGGTGAGCCCATCATCGCCGCAACAGGAATCGGTAAAGCACCCTTTGCCGTGGCCGGTGCTTTTGTCATCGCCGCGTTTTTCTGCAGTCAGATTACAGACAATAAAAAAGCAACGAAAACCAACGACGTCTGGTGGGAAGAGCTGAGATTCGGCATTGCCTACATTGCCAATAACAAAATGGTTTTCCGAGCGATCATGAAAATCACTTTTCTTTTTTCCACCATCATCGCTCTCACCCCCATTTCAGTTGGTCTGACTCAACAATTGCTTGATCTGGAAGCCGTAAAATTTGGTTATGTAATTGCCGCTGCCGGCGTCGGTATGGGTATCGGCAATTTTGTCGTCGGTCACTACTGCAGCAAGGTTTCACCGGCGCTTCTGGCTTACCGGGGCTTCATATTACTTGGTTTGTTTTTAACCATGCTAGGCTCACTAGGATTTGTGCAAGATGCAGTGATTCCGCTCTTAGGCTTCGGCATGGATAAAATCACTTTCCATGGGGCGCTGATGTCAGTTCCACTTCTCATTGTCGCTCTCGTTGGCGCATCATGTGCACTGATTGCGGTGCCTACCCAGTCGCTTCTGCAAGCGGCCGTACCAGAAGAGCTTCGCGGAAAAGTGTTTGCTGCTCAAAATACCGCTATGTCTGCCGCTTCTACTATTCCGGCAGTACTGATTGGCGTATCGGCCGACAAGATGCCCGGCGGCGTATTCACCACTTTATTTTTAATCGGCTTGCCGACCTTACTGGTGGGCTTGCACCATCACAGCCAGACCAGCAAAGAAATAGCTTCAGGTGCAAAGCTTGATGAAGCGGGCAACACACTAAGTTAATTGGCAAAGTCTCGCAGCGGCGGCAATATTGCCAGCCGGTGGGCCTTGACCACCCTTATGTCTGCAAAAGTCACGATTTCCTAATCTAAACATTTGATCAGGTGTTGCGCCAGAGGTTGCCATGTGGCGACATTCTTATAGACTATAGATAAGTCGAATGGCTTTGATCGGCAGGCGACAACATGGAAGTCAGATGCGTAATGCCTAATGCGTAACAGAATAGTACTGGTTTTAATGGTTATTGGCGTGTGGGTGGCTCTTAAGGCTATCGACAAGTTTTTCACTGGGCCGGAAGTGTTGTTCATTTTATGCGGCGTCTTGAGCATGATGATTGGCCATACCATCTGGCTTTTTACAGCTCAGCAAAGTCATCACAAAAAGGTGCTTGCCCGGCGTCGGCTTGGCCTTAGCAGCCCTGAGGCGGCCAAGATCTGGCATCCTTATGTAGATGTGGTTATTTCAGCTAAAAATGAATCACGCGTGATTGAAACCACAGTGCGCAACCTTTTTCAGATCAATTATGACGATTATTCGGTCTGGGTGATTGACGATTGCTCTACCGACAAGATGCCTGAGATTCTCAAAAACCTTCAGTCTGAATTTCCTACCTTGCGCGTGCTCAACCGTGTACCAGGCTCATGCCCAGGTAAATCAGCCGCTTTGAATGAATTTTTGCCACTCTGTAGAGGCGAAGTAATCGCGGTCTTCGACGCCGATGCCAATGTTGATCCTGAATTTCTCAACATTATTTTGCCTACGCTCGAACCGGCCAATGTGGGCGCAGTGCAGGCCCAGAAAAAAATGTATGAAAATCAGAAAGGCATTCTGGTTGAGTGTCAGGCATCCGAATATGCGGTGGATACTTATTTTCAAGTCTCCCGTGACCTCATCGGCGGTGCTGTGGAGCTGCGGGGTGATGGTCAGCTGGTTAAGCGTCAGGCCCTCATAGACGTGGGCGGCTGGAATAACAAAGCAATTACAGACGACCTTGATTTGAGTATGCGTCTACTAGTTAACAACTGGGATATCGGTTTTTGTCCTGAGGCAATTGTCTGGGAAGAAGCGGTTACCAGCCTCAAGGCCCTGATTCGTCAACGGCGCCGTTG